>NZ_DIMK01000016.1:28309-74115 GCF_002425525.1 Pseudomonas sp. UBA5568
GGCTCATAACCCGAAGGTCGTTGGTTCAAATCCAGCCCCCGCAACCAGCTTCAGCGAAGCCCCTTTTCAGGGGCTTTTTGCTAACCGAACAGTTCAGGCGTCGTTGTCCAACGGCGCTTTCAGGGATGGGCGCTTCGCCCATTTTTTATTTGCACAGCATGCACGAGGGGGTTCAGGTGTCGAGCAAGCTAGAACAGTTGCAGGCCTTGTTGGCCCCGGTTGTCGAGGGTCTGGGCTATCAATGCTGGGGGATCGAATTCGTTTCCCAGGGCAAGCATTCGGTATTGCGTATCTACATCGACAAGGAAGGCGGCATTCTGGTGGAGGACTGCGAAGCTGTCAGCCGTCAAGCCAGCGCCATCCTGGATGTCGAGGATCCGATCAGCAGCGAGTACACCCTCGAGGTGTCTTCTCCAGGCATGGATCGCCCACTGTTCACACTGGAACAGTTTGCCTCGCATGCCGGCGAACAAGTGAAGATCAAGCTGCGCTCACCCTTCGAGGGTCGTCGTAACTTCCAGGGCCTTCTCCGCGGTGTGGAGGAGCAGGATGTGGTGGTCCAGGTGGACGACCAGGAGTTCCTACTGCCGATCGATTCGATCGACAAGGCCAATATTATTCCCAGTTTTGACTGAGACGTGCCGGGCCCGACGGATTATCCGGGCCCAATGGCTTGCGCAAGGCGAGGCGTACGATGAGCAAAGAAGTACTGCTGGTTGTTGAATCGGTATCCAACGAAAAAGGTGTACCGCCCGGCGTCATTTTCGAAGCGCTGGAGGTGGCCCTGGCCACCGCAACCAAAAAACGTTTTGAAGACGAAGTCGACCTGCGTGTGGAGATCAACCGCCACACCGGTAGCTACGAGACTTTCCGTCGTTGGACCGTGGTCGATGAAGCCGACCTCGATGATCCGGCCATCGAAACCTGGCTGGACAAGATCAAGGACACGCATCCCGAAGCCAAGATTGGCGACGTGATCGAAGAAAAGATCGAATCCATCGAGTTCGGCCGCATCGCCGCGCAGACCGCCAAGCAGGTCATCGTGCAGAAGGTCCGTGAGGCCGAGCGTGCGCAGGTGGTCGATGCCTACCGTGAGCGTGTGGGCGAAATCATCTCCGGTACCGTCAAGAAGGTCACCCGCGACAACGTCATCGTCGACCTGGGCAACAATGCCGAGGCGTTGCTGGCCCGCGAAGACATCATTGCACGCGAAACTTTCCGTGTGGGTGTGCGCCTGCGTGCACTGCTCAAGGAAATTCGCACCGAAAACCGTGGTCCTCAGCTGATCCTGTCGCGCACCGCGCCGCAGATGCTGATCGAGCTTTTCCGCATCGAAGTGCCGGAAATCGCTGAAGGCCTCATCGAAGTCATGGCCGCTTCCCGTGATCCGGGTTCGCGAGCCAAGATCGCCGTCCGCTCCAAGGACAAGCGCATCGACCCGCAAGGCGCCTGCATCGGCATGCGTGGGTCGCGCGTCCAGGCCGTATCCGGAGAGTTGGGTGGTGAGCGTGTGGATATCGTTCTCTGGGACGATAACCCGGCGCAGTTCGTCATCAACGCCATGTCGCCGGCTGAAGTCGCGGCGATCATCGTTGATGAAGATGCCCATGCCATGGACATCGCCGTCGCCGAAGACAACCTGGCTCAAGCCATTGGCCGTGGCGGTCAGAACGTTCGCCTGGCCAGTCAGTTGACTGGCTGGACCCTGAACGTGATGACCGAGAAGGACATCCAGGCCAAGCAGCAAGCCGAAACTGGCGACATCCTGCGCAATTTCATCGATGAACTGGAAGTCGACGAGGAGCTGGCCCAAGTGCTGGTCGACGAAGGCTTCACCAGCCTTGAAGAAATTGCCTACGTACCGTTGGAAGAAATGCTCAACATCGATGGCTTTGACGAAGATATCGTCAATGAGCTCCGCGCTCGAGCCAAGGACCGTTTGTTGACCAAGGCCATCGCTACCGAAGAAAAACTGGCAGACGCCCATCCGGCCGAAGACCTGCTCTCCCTTGAGGGCATGGACAAGGACCTGGCGGCGGAACTGGCGGTGCGCGGCGTGGTTAACCGCGAAGACCTGGCCGAGCAGTCGATCGACGACCTGCTCGACATCGACGGCATCGACGAAGAGCGTGCCGGCAAGTTGATCATGGCCGCCCGAGCCCACTGGTTCGAGTAATTAGGCGCGGCCTGAGGAGAGAAGTGCATGACGCAAGTCACGGTGAAAGAACTGGCCCAAGAGGTCGAGGCACCGGTAGAGCGCCTGCTGCAGCAGATGCGTGAGGCAGGTCTGCCGCACACCGACGCCGGTCAGGTAGTGACCGACAATGAGAAGCAGACCTTGCTGACTCATTTGAAGAGCAGCCACAAGAGCAAGGCGGAAGAACCGCGCAAGATTACCTTGCAGCGCAAAACCACCAGCACCCTGCGTGTCGCCGGTAGCAAGAGTATCAGCGTAGAAGTACGCAAGAAGAAAGTATTCGTGCAGCGCAGCCCGGAAGAAATCCAGGCTGAGCAGAAGCGTGAGCTCGAAGAACGCCGTGCAGCTGAAAACGCTGCCCGCGACAAGGTTGACGCTGAAGTGCGTCAGCGCAACGAAGAGCAGGCGCGTCGCCAGGCTGCTGATGCCGCCGCTTCCGCTCCGGCTCCGGCGGCCAAGGCAGAACAGGCTTCTGCCCCTGCCGCTGCGCCGGTCGTAGCCAATGCGCCGACGTCGGAAGACGCTGCCGCCCGTGCGGCCGAGCGCAAGAAAGACGAGACCCGTCGCAACGAAAGCCGCACCCGTGATGACGACCGTCGTCGTGGCGAGGCGCCACGTGTGTCGATCAAGGTCAAGGTCAAGGAAAAGGAAAAGGCTCCGACGCCTCGTGCCGCGCCGCGTACCACCGACGAAGAGAGCGATGGCGCTCGTCGTGGTCGTGGTGGCAAGAGCAAGCTGAAGAAGCGTAACCAGCACGGCTTCCAGAACCCGACCGGTCCGGTCATTCGTGACGTGACCATCGGCGAGACCATCACCGTCTCCGAGCTTGCCAACCAGATGTCCGTCAAGGGCGCTGAAGTGGTCAAGTTCATGTTCAAGATGGGCACCCCGGTGACCATCAACCAGGTGCTCGATCAGGAAACCGCTCAGCTGATCGCCGAAGAGCTGGGCCACAAGGTCACGCTGATCAGCGATTCCGCCCTGGAAGACTCCCTGGCCGAATCCCTGAAGTTCGAAGGCCAGACCGAGTCCCGTGCGCCGGTCGTCACTGTCATGGGTCACGTCGACCATGGCAAGACCTCGCTGCTCGACTACATCCGTCGTGCCAAGGTTGCTGCTGGCGAAGCCGGTGGTATCACCCAGCACATCGGTGCCTACCACGTGGAAACCGACCGCGGCATGGTCACCTTCCTCGACACCCCTGGCCACGCTGCGTTTACCCAGATGCGTGCCCGTGGTGCCAAGGCGACCGACATCGTCATCCTGGTGGTGGCGGCGGACGACGGCGTGATGCCACAAACCCGCGAAGCCGTTCAGCATGCCAAGGCAGCTGGCGTACCGCTGGTGGTTGCGGTCAACAAGATCGACAAGCCTGGTGCTGACCTTGATCGCATCCGTAACGAGCTGTCCGTCGAAGGCGTGACCTCCGAGGACTGGGGTGGTGACACGCCATTCGTCAAGGTTTCGGCCAAGATGGGTACCGGCGTGGACGAGCTGCTCGAAGCGGTGCTGCTGCAGGCCGAGATCCTCGAGTTGACCGCTACGCCGACCGCCCCAGGGCGCGGTGTGGTCGTCGAATCGCGTCTGGACAAGGGCCGCGGCCCAGTCGCTACCATCCTGGTTCAGGACGGTACGCTGCGTCAGGGCGACATGGTGCTGTGCGGCTCCAACTATGGCCGCGTTCGCGCCATGCTGGACGAGAACGGCAAGCCTGTGAAGGAAGCTGGCCCGTCCATCCCGGTCGAAATCCTTGGCCTGGACGGCACACCGGAAGCCGGCGACGAGCTGTCGGTAGTGGCTGACGAGAAGAAAGCCCGCGAAGTTGCCATGTTCCGTCAAGGCAAGTATCGCGAGGTCAAGCTGGCCCGTGCTCACGCAGGCAAGCTGGAAAATATCTTCGAGACCATGGGTCAGGAAGAGAAGAAAACGCTCAACATCGTTCTCAAGACCGATGTGCGCGGTTCTCTCGAAGCGCTGCAGGGTTCGCTCGGCGGCCTGGGCAACGACGAAGTGCAGGTCCGTGTCATTGGTGGCGGCGTAGGTGGTATCACCGAGAGCGATGCCAACCTGGCGCTGGCTTCGAACGCAGTACTGTTCGGCTTCAACGTGCGTGCCGATGCCGGTGCGCGCAAGATCGTCGAGCAGGAAGGTCTGGATATGCGTTACTACAACGTGATCTACGACATCATCGAAGACGTCAAGAAAGCCCTGACCGGCATGCTCGGCAGCGATGTTCGCGAGAACATCCTGGGCGTCGCCGAAGTGCGTGACGTGTTCCGTTCGCCGAAGTTCGGCGCCATCGCTGGCTGTATGGTCATCGAAGGTACCGTCTACCGTAACCGTCCGATCCGCGTACTGCGCGACGACGTGGTCATCTTCGAGGGCGAGCTGGAATCGCTGCGCCGCTTCAAGGACGATGCCGCCGAAGTGCGTAACGGCATGGAGTGTGGTATCGGCGTGAAGAGCTACAACGACGTCAAGGTCGGCGACAAGATCGAAGTGTTCGAGAAAGTCCAGGTGGCTCGTACCCTCTAAGGGTGAGCAGGTTGCAAGCGCCTTGGCGGGCGCTTTGCAGCACCTCTTCAGGCAGCGCCCGGTCAGGCATCGTTCTGACCGGGCGTTTGCCGCTTTACGTTACAGGTAACAAGAATGGCCAAAGAATATAGCCGTACCCAACGCATTGGCGATCAGATGCAGCGCGAGCTGGCTGAGCTGATCCGTCGTGAAGTCAAGGATCCGCGTGTCGGTCTGGTCACCATCACTGCCGTGGATGTGAGCCGCGACCTGGGCCATGCCAAGGTGTTCATCACCGTGATGGGTGAAGAAACCCCCGATGCCGTGCAGCAGTCGCTCAAGGCCCTGAACAGCGCCGCCAGCTTCCTGCGCCTGCACCTGGGTCGCTCCATGCAGCTGCGCAGCGTGCCGCAACTGCATTTCCACTTCGACGAAAGCGTCAGCCGTGGCGTGCACCTGTCGGCATTGATCGAGCGTGCAGTGGCCGAAGACCGCCTGCACAAGGATGCCGACGAGTCTGGCACCAAGGAGTAATCGGTGGCCCAGGTCAAACGCATTCGCCGCAATGTCAGCGGCATCATCCTGCTGGACAAGCCCTTGGGCTTCACCTCCAACGCTGCCTTGCAAAAGGTGCGCTGGTTGCTCAATGCAGAGAAGGCCGGTCACACCGGTAGCCTCGACCCGCTGGCCACTGGCGTCTTGCCGCTGTGCTTCGGCGAGGCCACCAAGTTTTCGCAATACCTGCTCGACTCCGACAAGGGTTACGAGACGGTCATGCAACTGGGCCAGACGACCAACACCGGCGATGCCGAGGGCGAGGTGCTGCGCACCCGCGAGGTGACCGTTGGTCGCGCCGAACTGGAAGCCGCATTGCCCGGTTTTCGTGGCCCGATCAGCCAGATACCGCCCATGTACTCGGCTCTCAAGCGTGACGGTCAGCCGTTGTACAAGCTGGCGCGTGCAGGAGAGGTAGTGGAGCGCGAGGCGCGTTCTGTTACTATTAGCCGTCTTGAACTGCTCGAGTGCGAAGGCACCCGTGCACGCTTGAGCGTTGGCTGCAGCAAAGGCACCTATATTCGTACCCTGGTGGAGGATATCGGTGAAGTGCTGGGCTGCGGTGCGTATGTCGCAGAGCTGCGCAGGACGCAGGCCGGGCCTTTCGCGCTGGCACAGACCGTCACCCTCGAGGCACTCGAGCAGGCCCACGCCGAAGGCGGCAACGAAGCGCTCGATCGTTTCCTCATGCCGTCAGACAGCGGACTGCAGGATTGGCCGATGGTGAGCCTGTCCGAGCACAGCGCGTTCTACTGGCTGCATGGGCAGGCAGTGCGTGCACCGGACGCGCCGCAATTCGGCATGGTTCGTGTACAGGATCACAATGCCCGCTTCATCGGTATCGGTGAGGTGAGCGAAGACGGGCGGATCGCGCCACGTCGACTGATTCGGTCGGAATGACCGAAACCATGGGCCCAGGCAGGTGCCGAGGTCCGTGGAGCAGAGGGTGGCTGTCAGTAGGCACGGTCACACCTCTTTCTATTGATACAGGGATAAGTCCCTGGCCTATTGGAACCCGTTCGCGGGGTCCGTTTAATCAGGAGAAGCCTCATGGCCCTCAGCGTTGAAGAAAAAGCTAAGATCGTTGCCGAACACCAGCAAGCCGCCGGCGACACCGGTAGCCCGGAAGTACAGGTTGCTCTGCTGACCGCCAACATCAACAAGCTGCAAGGCCACTTCAAGGCCAACGACAAAGACCACCACTCCCGTCGTGGTCTGATTCGCATGGTCAACCAGCGTCGTAAGCTGCTGGACTACCTGAAGGGCAAAGACACCACCCGTTACAGCGCGCTGATCGCTCGCCTGGGCCTGCGTCGCTAATAGCGGCCTGGTTGGTGGTGTGCATGGCGTGCCGCTGGCTTCGACAGGGCTGTTTCACAGCCTTGTCGTGGGGCACGCCACGCATGACTTCGAGGCTGGCAGCCTGGTAACTCGAGCGGTTTTTTCGTTCGGTTCCAAGCTCCCGGCCTCGAGTTGTATCTGGACGGTAGACAGGGCCGACTCCCTGCACTGCCCAAGCATTCGCAAGAAAACAGTTCCCCCAAGAGCCACTGAAGAAGGTAGGAAACCGTGAACCCGGTAATCAAGACATTCCAGTTCGGTCAATCGACCGTTACTCTCGAAACGGGCCGCATTGCCCGTCAGGCAACCGGCGCCGTGCTGGTCACCGTCGACAACGACGTCACCGTGCTGGTGACCGTGGTCGGTGCCAAGCAAGCTGATCCAGGCAAGGGCTTCTTCCCGTTGTCGGTTCACTACCAGGAAAAAACCTACGCTGCCGGCAAGATCCCCGGTGGTTTCTTCAAGCGTGAAGGCCGTCCTTCCGAGAAAGAAACCCTGACCTCGCGCCTGATCGACCGTCCGATCCGTCCGCTGTTCCCTGAAGGGTTCATGAACGAAGTGCAGGTCGTCTGCACCGTGGTTTCCACCAGCAAGAAGACCGACCCCGATGTCGCCGCGATGATCGGTACCTCGGCGGCCCTGGCCATCTCCGGCATTCCATTCGAAGGCCCGATTGGCGCGGCACGCGTTGCCTTCCACGAAAGCACCGGCTACCTGCTGAACCCAACGTACGAGCAACTGGCGGCTTCTAGCCTGGACATGGTCGTCGCCGGTACCGAAACCGCCGTGCTGATGGTTGAATCGGAAGCCAAAGAGCTCACCGAAGACCAGATGCTGGGCGCCGTGCTGTTCGCCCACGATGAGTTCCAGGCCGTCATCCAGGCCGTCAAGGAACTGGCTGCCGAAGCCGGCAAGCCAACGTGGGACTGGCAGCCCGCCGCCGCCAACACCGAGCTGATGAACCTGGTACGCGCCGAGTTCGGCGAGCAGGTTTCGCAGGCCTACACCATCACCCAGAAAGCGGACCGCTACACCCGCCTGGGCCAGCTGCGCGATGAAGCCATCGCCCGCCTGAGCAACGAAGAAGCCGGCCCGACCGCTGGCCAGATCAAGGAAATCTTCGGCGAGCTGGAATACCGCACCGTGCGCGAGAACATCGTGAACGGCAAGCCGCGCATCGACGGCCGTGACACCCGCACCGTGCGCCCGCTGAACATCGAAGTCGGTGTTCTGCCCAAAACCCACGGCTCGGCACTGTTCACCCGTGGCGAAACCCAGGCGCTGGTCGTTGCCACCCTCGGTACTGCCCGTGACGCACAGTTGCTGGACACCCTGGAAGGCGAAAAGAAAGACCCCTTCATGCTGCACTACAACTTCCCACCGTTCTCGGTCGGTGAGTGTGGTCGCATGGGCGGCGCTGGCCGTCGTGAAATCGGCCACGGTCGTCTGGCGCGTCGCGGCGTGCAGGCGATGCTGCCAAGCGACAGCGAGTTCCCGTACACCATCCGTGTCGTCTCGGAAATCACCGAGTCCAACGGTTCCAGCTCCATGGCTTCGGTCTGCGGTGCCTCGCTGGCCCTGATGGATGCCGGTGTACCGATGAAAGCACCGGTTGCCGGTATCGCTATGGGTCTGGTCAAGGAAGGCGAGAAGTTTGCCGTTCTGACCGACATCCTGGGTGACGAAGACCACCTCGGCGACATGGACTTCAAGGTAGCCGGTACCGCCAAGGGCGTCACCGCCCTGCAGATGGACATCAAGATCAACGGCATCACCGAAGAGATCATGGAAATCGCCCTGGGCCAGGCCCTGGAAGCGCGCCTGAACATCCTCGGCCAGATGAACCAGATCATTGCCCAGTCGCGTACCGAGCTGTCGGCCAACGCGCCGACCATGATCGCCATGAAAATCGACTCGGACAAGATCCGCGACGTGATCGGCAAGGGCGGCGCCACCATTCGCGCCATCTGCGAAGAGACCAAGGCTTCGATCGATATCGAAGACGACGGCTCGATCAAGATCTTCGGCGAAACCAAGGAAGCGGCAGACGCTGCCAAGCAGCGCATCCTGGGCATCACTGCCGAGGCCGAGATTGGCAAGATCTACGTGGGCAAGGTCGAGCGTATTGTCGACTTCGGCGCCTTCGTCAACATCCTGCCTGGCAAGGATGGCCTGGTGCACATCTCCATGCTGAGCGATGCGCGCGTCGAGAAAGTCACCGACATCCTCAAGGAAGGTCAGGAAGTCGAAGTGCTGGTACTGGACGTGGATAACCGCGGCCGTATCAAGCTGTCCATCAAGGACGTCGCGGCTGCGAAGGCTTCTGGCGTCTGATCGCCTAGCGCTTCACAAAGGGCTCCCGCGGGAGCCCTTTTTTTGGATCTATACTGGGCTGTGCCCGTGTAAATACAAAAACATACACGGAACTTTTAGCGGACTTGCATCTTGCATGCAGGTTTATCGCGCAGGTTGCAGAATGCACGAGCCTTGAAAGATGCAATGATACGTAACTCATTGATTTAAAAGGAATCAAGCGAAGCGTAAAACCTGGCACAAGCCATGCAACTACCTGTTTACCTGCCGCCAGACACATGGCGCAGACCTTTCGAAAAACAGGAGTGACTCACATGAAGAAGTTCGCCATTGCTGCCGCTACTGCTACCGCTCTGACCCTGACCATGGCCAACGCCGCTTTCGCAGCCCAGGCCACCCAGGCTCCGGTAATGCTGGCTGCCAACACTATGGATGACGCTAAGCAAGAAGGCTCTGACACCTGGATCACCACCAAGGTCAAAGCGGACCTGCTGACCGAGAAAGGCGTACCAGGCAGCGACATCAAAGTAGAAACCAGCCACGGCGTAGTCTCTCTGTCCTCGGACGTCAAAGTGACCGAGTCGCAAAAAGAAGTGGCCGTGCGCGTTGCCAAGAACATCAAAGGCGTCAAGAGCGTAATGGCTGACGGCCTGAAAGCTGAATAAGGATCGCCCTGTCGGCCAAATGGATTTGGCCAGCTACAACAAAAGCCCCGGCCTGTGCCGGGGCTTTTTCGTGGAAGCTTTCATTGAGCCGCATAGGTTTGGCATCAAGCCTTAGGAGTCACGATCAGTCGGCATCCAGGTGCATTGGCGTGACAACGCGGCCATCTTTTTCGGGCTGCCCCAGGTGGGTGTCGATGAAGTACACCCTATCGTCTTCAAGCTTGGCTTTGTCCACCAGGTAATCCTTGATACTGCTGGCCCGCTCCTGCCCCAGAGTGCGTAACAGAGCCGTGCTTTCGGCCCAGAACTTGAGCACGGCGTTGCGAAGGTTGGCAGTGCGCGCGTCGCGGTCAAGCTGCTCCCATTCGGCAGGCGGTTGCTGCTTGAGGCGGCTGCGGTAAATGCCTTCGAGCATCGCTGGCTTGTCGGCCTCGTCGACCACCATCAGGGACGCACTGGCCGGTACCTTGTCACCGCGCCGCTGCAGAATCTTGTACCAGGAGGCCTGATATTCCCGCTCCAGACGCTGTTGGGCAAGAATGGGGCCGTCGCTTGCCTGAGCGCTGGTGCCTTCGATTTCCAGGCGCAGTTCCGGCCGCTTTCTCAGCCCTTCGGCAAGTTTATCCAAGGATGCTTGGGCATCGCCTGCCAGCTCGCTGGACCCGGGTGCAAAGGCCACAGTGCCCAAGTCTTCGGCGCCGCCTCCGGCAACAAGGCCACCGATGAGCTTGAACGGTGCCTGCGCGGCGCGCAGCACCAGGTTGCGCAAGGTTTGCCACACGATCGGCATCACGCTGAACTGCGGGTTGTTCAGATCGCCCGCAACGGGCAACTCGATGGAAATCTTGCCGTGAGTGTCTTTGAGCAGCGCCACTGCGAGGCGAATCGGCAGATCGACCGCGTCCGGGCTGTCCACTTTCTCCCCAAGTTGCAACTGCTCAACGACCACCTTGTTCTCGGCTTTGAGTTGGCCCTTGGTGATCAGGTAGTGCAGGTCCAGGTTCAGCCGGCCTTTGCGGATGCGGTAGCCGGCAAACTTGCCCGAGTAGGGCGTCAGGGTGGTCAGTTCGACGCGTTTGAACACGGCGGCGATGTCCAGGCTCGCGAGTGGGTCGAATGGGTTGAGGCCACCTTTGATGGTGACGGGTGCGTACCGGTCAACCTTGCCTTGCACATCCACCGGGGCAGGGAGGGGCTTGCGGTTATCGATGGTCCCCACCTGGCCGTTGAGCTGTTGCACGGCCGTGGCGAAATTGGGCGTGAGCGACAGGTCGGCGAAGTTGGCCGAACCGTCCTTGATCACGATCTGGCCAATGTGGATACCGAGCGGCTTTTCCTCGGTGGCGCTTGCAGGCTGGGGCTGGGCCTTGGCAGGCGCATCGTTTGACTGTGGGATCAACAGGTCATTGATGTTGGTAGTACGGTCTTCGTTGATGATGAAGCGTGCATAAGGCTGTTGCAGTGTCACCTTGGCGATCGACAGGGCATCGCCATGCACATACGTCAGGCCATCGAGGTTGACCTGCTGCCATTTGACGAAGTCCCGGCTCTTGATGGTGTCGAGGGTGTGCAACTGATTCACCTGCGCTTTGCCGCTTACCGTCAAGGCCAACGGCGAGGTACTTTTCAGGTCCACCTTCAGGTCGCTGTCGAGCATACCGCTGCGCAGCTCCAACAGAATGAAGGGGCTGATGTAGGCTTGGGCTAACCGCAGGTCGATGTCCCGGGTGCCGACATCCAGCTTGGCCCACACCGGCGCCAGGTTGACCTGGCCCTGGCCCTGCAGGGTGCCTTGCTTGCCGATGCCGGTGTCGAACTTGACCGTGAAGGGCTTCTGGTTGAGGCTGTCGAAGCCCTTCAAGTCAGCGTTCAAGGGGCCTACGTCCAGGGTGACCGGTTCTTTTTGCGTGCGGTCTGCCAGGTGAACACGGTAGTTCCTGAGCTGGACATCATTAAGCAACACCTGCCAGGGCTTGCTTGGGGCCGCTGGCGTCTGCGGTGCAGCTGAAGCCCCTGCAGTGGGCGGCTCGGCCTTTTCAGCTGGTGTTGGCTTGCCAGGCTCGCCGGCAAACAGCACCTGCCAATCGAGCTGACCGTCCTTCTCCAGCGCTGCCCAGGTTTCCAGTTTTTCACTGCGTACCTTGCCGATCGTGACCTGCTGCTTGACCAGGTCGACGGAGGCATCACTCAACTCCAGATTGGCGAGCCTTGCCAACGGACGACCATTCGGAGCCTTGATGGCAAAGGGCGCCACCCGCACCGAGGCTTTTTCCAGGCGCAGTTCGGTCTTATCTGCCAGGTTGAGCCGATAATGCGTGCTCAGGCTGAGCTTGCCGTCTTCCAGCACCAAGGGCACCGCATCGCGCACATAGGGCCAGAACAGCTTCATCTTGCTGTCGGTGACCTTGAGCGTGCCTTCGGACGCGATAGGCGCTAGGCTCAACGTGCCCTGCCAGTCGATGCGCCCACCGTTGGGACCGTTGGCCACCATGGTCATGTCGGCATTGTCATTGGCGAGGGTGCTGAGGTTCTTCAATTCCAGGCCAAGGTTGTCGTAGAGAAACTCGATCGGCTCGCTGGGACGCAGGTCTTCGAAACGCACGAAACCCTGCTCAAGCTTGATGCTGCCGATACGCAGCGGGAAAGGATCGCCTGGGGGTGTATCGGGCTCGCTTTTGCTGGCAGGCAGTTGGAAAAGGCGAGCGAGGTTGAGCGTGCCATCTTTGGCAAATAGCACTTCGGTGCGTGGTTTGACCAACTCGAGGGCGTCAAGGTGCAGCGCGCCGGTCCATAGGCTGTCCAGCGACAGGTTGGCGTACAGTTTTTCGAAGCCAACCTGCTCTTTACCGGGCTCGCCGATTTGCAAGCCCCACAAGGTCAACTCAAGGCTGAAGGGGTTGAACTCGGCCCGCTGGAGGTGGGCCGGCACCGTGGCGTAGTGGGCGAGCTGCTGGTTGGCGATACGCAGCGCGACGCCCGGAAGAATGAAAAAGCCAAGCAGGCTGTACAGGGCGAGCAACGCCAGCAGTGCGCCGATGGCGCGAGTCAGTCCTTTGTACATGAATCGCTTCGTCTGTCCGGGCCGGGATGCCTTGGAGTATGGCACGTTAAATCAGTTCCGCTGAGGTGCGCTCAGTGCTTATTCGATGCCCATGCGGCGCCTGGCCCGGTGCGCAGACCCGTCGCGCATGGCCCAGCGCAATACCGGTGCGGTGCCTTGCACGCCCAGGCGGATCAACCGTTTTTGCCAATGGCCCGGTTCGAGGCCAAGCTGCTGTTGTGCCCACTGTGGCAGCAGCTCGATACCGGCGTTCAGCATCAGCTTGCCCACCGGTTTTGCCAGTCGGCTGGGCGCAGGGGCGTCGAGCAGAATACCCATGACTTCCTGACTGCGGGCATCGCAGCTCAGTTGTGGGCGCATCGCATGCAGGTAGTGTTCGACCTCACGGCGCGAGCGTGGCACGTCCAGGGCGCCCAGGCGTTCGGCGATCAGGGCGATTTCCTGGTAGTAAGCGTCTTGGTCGGCCAGGGACAAGCGGGGGTTGCGGTAACGCAAGTGAGCGGCCAGAAAGCTGCTGACCTCGGCCACATGCACCCAGGTCAGCAGGTGAGGGTCGCTGGCCGCATAGGGGCGGCCATCCGGCGCGGTGCCTTCGACTTGCAGGTGTATCCGGCGCACTTTTTCGATCAGCCAGTGCGCATCTTCGGTCGCACCGAACGTGGTCCCTGAAATGAACTGGCTGGTGCGCCGCAGGCGCCCGATCAAGTCATGGCGAAAGTTGGAATGGTCCCAGACCCCAGCGAGCGCCAGCGGGTGCAGCAACTGCAGCATCAGTGCGCTGATGCCGCCGACCAGCATGCTGGGGAAGTCGCCATGCACCCGCCAACTGACACTGTCGGGCCCGAACAGGCCAGGGTCGCCCTTGGGCGACTCCAGGTCGAGCTGCCCCAACGCCAGGCCGGTGAGGCTCATGGCTTGTTGTTCGATACGGCGGCGAAGCGCTTCCATGGTGACCTGCAGGGCTGGGCAGCCTGGGTAGCGGCCGCCGGTTATCGGTTCAGGCGAGTGTCGATCAACCCTTGGACGACGCTCGGGTCGGCCAGGGTAGAGGTGTCGCCTAGGCTGTCGAGCTCGTTACAGGCGATCTTGCGCAGTATACGCCGCATGATCTTACCCGACCGTGTCTTGGGCAGAGCCGGAGCCCATTGCAGCAGCTCGGGCTTGGCGAAGCTGCCGATCTCCTTGCCGACGAGCGCCAGTAACTGGGCCTTGAGGTCTTCATCGGGGCTGACACCGTTCATGGTGGTCACGAAGGCGTATACACCCTGGCCCTTGAGATCGTGGGGGTAACCCACCACGGCTGCTTCGGCCACGCTGTCGTGAAGCACCAGGGCGCTTTCGACCTCCGCCGTGCCGATGCGATGTCCGGACACGTTGATCACATCGTCCACGCGCCCAGTGATCCAGTAATGCCCGTCGGCATCGCGCCTGGCGCCATCCCCGGTGAAGTAGTAGCCGGGCATGGGCTTGAAGTAGGTGTCGACCATGCGTTGGTGATCGCCATGGACGCTGCGAATCTGCCCCGGCCAGCTGGCCTTGATCGCCAGCAGCCCAGCCCCTGGACCCTCGATGACCTGGCCCTTGTCGTCAAGCAGCACCGGCTGCACGCCGAACATGGGTTGGGTGGCGCAGCCAGGCTTGAGGGTCTGGGTGCCGGGCAGTGGCGTGAGCATGATGCCGCCGGTTTCGGTCTGCCACCAGGTGTCGACGATGGGGCAGCGGCGCTGTCCGACCTCATCGAAATACCAATGCCAGGCTTCCGGGTTGATCGGTTCACCCACGCTGCCCAGCAAGCGCAGGCTCGCACGGGAGGTACTTTGCAGGGGCGCAAGCCCTTCGCGCATCAGGGCGCGCAGGGCGGTGGGTGCGGTGTAGAAGATATTGACCTGATGCTTGTCCACCACTTGCCAGAACCGCGAGCTGTCGGGGTAGTTGGGCACGCCCTCGAACATCAGCGAGATGGCGCCATTGGCCAGAGGGCCATACACGATGTAACTGTGGCCGGTGACCCAGCCGACGTCGGCGGTGCACCAGAAGACTTCCCCCTGCCGGTAGTCGAACACCACGTCGAATGTCATGGCCGCTTGCAGCAAGTACCCCGCCGTGGTGTGCAGCACGCCTTTGGGTTTGCCGGTGCTGCCGGATGTGTAGAGGATGAACAGCGGCGCCTCTGCCTCCATCGGTTCGGGCGGGCAAGTCTCGTCGACCTGCTCGATGGCGTGGTGGTACCAGAGGTCACGACCGTCGTCCCACGCGACATCACCCCCAGTGCGCCGCACGACCACGACGGTGCTGACGGCTGGGCAACTGGCCAGCGCCTTGTCGACATTCTGTTTGAGGGCGATGCGCTTGCCGCCGCGTACGCCTTCGTCAGCGGTGATGACGGTGCGGCAGTCGGCATCGAGGATACGGTCACGCAGCGCGTCGGGGGAAAAACCACCGAACACCACGGAGTGAACAGCGCCTATGCGCGCGCACGCGAGCATGGCGAACGCGGCTTCGGGGATCATCGGCATGTAGATGCATACCCGGTCACCTTTGGCCACGCCTCGCGACTTCAATACATTGGCCAGGCGACATACCTGGCGGTGCAGTTCACGGTAGCTGATGGCCTTGGTGTCGCTAGGGTCGTCGCCTTCCCACAGCAGGGCGGTCTGCTCGGCCCGCGTGGCCAGGTGGCGATCGATGCAGTTGTAGCTGACGTTCAGTTGGCCTCCGTCGAACCAACGGGCCTGGCCGGTGCGCAGGTCCGACCGTTGAACCTGGGACCATGGCTTCATCCAGGTCAGGCGTTGCGCTTGAGCGGTCCAGAAGGTATCCGGGTCTTCGACCGACTGGCGGTACAGGCGGTCATAGTCGTCCTGGGAAAGGGCTGCCGCCTGACTGACGGCGAGGGCGTGCGGGTAATGTCGGAGATCGAACATGGCGGTGGTCCTGCTCTTGTAAGGGGCGAGGCACGGCAACGGCTATTGAGTAGGACAGTTTTGGGGGGAGGGGTGTTCAACCGGTCCGGCGATTGGGCGGTCACGGGCTACAGGGACAGCGGAGCTGCAGAGTGGCTTGCTGCGCAGGCTTCACTCACGTGCGATAGGCGCTGCGCGGCAGCCCCGCAAATCGCCCGGAAGCGAACTGCAGAAGCTACGGCGCACTTTTTTCACGCCCTGCCTGACAAGCAGGATGCACTGCCAGGCAGAGGGTGGGATCAGCCGCGATGGCGGCCGCGGAAGTAATTGATCAGGCCCTGGGTAGAACCGTCCTCGGCAACCTCTTCCTGGCTGCCCACAAGACGCTGGTACACACCCTTGCCCAGCTCCTTGCCCAATTCCACGCCCCATTGGTCGAAGGCATTGATACCCCAGACCACGCTCTGCACGAACACCTTGTGCTCATACATGGCCACCAGGGCGCCCAGCCGGCGTGGGCTGATACGCTCGACCACCAAGGTGTTGCTCGGACGATTGCCCGGAATGACCTTGTGCGGGGCGAGCTTTTGCACATCGGCTTCGCTCATGCCCTTGGCACGCAGTTCGGTCTCGGCTTCCTCGCGCGTCTTGCCCAGCATCAGCGCCTGGCTCTGGGACAGGCAGTTGGCGTACAGCCACTGGTGGTGGTCGGCCACCGGGTTGAAGCTGACAACCGGCACGATGAAGTCGGCCGGGATCAGCTGTGTGCCCTGGTGCAGCAATTGGTGATAGGCATGCTGGCCGTTGCAGCCCACGCCGCCCCAGATCACCGGGCCGGTCTCGGTTTTCACCGGGGTGCCGTCCTGCAGCACGCTCTTGCCGTTGGACTCCATGTCCAGCTGTTGCAGGTGCTTGGTGATGTTGCGCAGGTAGTGGTCGTACGGCAGGATCGCGTGGCTGCTGGCACCCCAGAAATTGCCGTACCACACGCCCAGCAGCGCCAGCAGCACGGGCATGTTCTTCTCGAACGGCGCGCTCTGGAAATGCTGGTCCATGGTGTAGGCACCGGAGAGCAGTTCCTTGAAGTTGGCGGTGCCGATGGCAAGCGCAATCGGCAGGCCGATGGCGGACCACAGCGAATAGCGCCCACCGACCCAGTCCCACATCGGGAAGATGTTCTCTTCGCGGATGCCAAACGCCACGGCGGCGGCCTTGTTGCTGGAAACGGCGATGAAGTGGCGGTACAGCTCGGCTTCCGAGCCGCCCTGGGCCAGGTACCAAGTACGCGCGGCCATTGCGTTCTTCAGGGTCTCGAGGGTGTTGAACGACTTGGACGAGACGATGAACAGGGTGGTTTCGGCGCGCAGGCTGGCCGACAGTTCGTGGAACTCGCTACCGTCGATGTTCGCCAGGTAATGGCAGCGTACACCGCGCTGGGCGTAAGGCATCAGCGCTTCGGATACCAGTTCCGGGCCCAGGAACGAGCCACCGATACCAATGTTGACTACGTCGGTGATGGGCTTTTCGCTGTAGCCACGCCACAGGCCATCATGGATGCGGCCTACCAGCTCGGTGATCTGGTTGAGCACCTTGTGCACTTCCGGCATGACGTTCACGCCGTTGACGCTGAGCTTGTCACCCACCGGGCGGCGCAGGGCGGTGTGCAGCACCGGCCGGCCTTCGGAGGCGTTGATGATCTCGCCGCTGAACATCGAGGTGATGGCGTCCTTGAGGCCCACTTCGTCGGCCAGGTTTACCAGCAGGTCACGTGTCTGTTCGGTGATCAGGTTCTTGGAATAATCCAGGAACAGGCCACAGGAGCTCAGGGAGAATTGTTCGAAGCGCTGAGGATCGGCGGCGAAGGCTTCACGCATGCTGAAGCCTTGCATGGCATCGCGGTGCTGCTTGAGCGCCTGCCAGGCGGGTAGAGCCGTGACATCGTGGGGGGTACGGTAATACGCCATTGCGCGGGGGTCCCTTGGTCCGTGGTGATGCGTTGGACACGGCAGTCATTGCCGGGTTCAGGCTGGCATCATTATAGGCAAAGGTCCGGCGCTGGGAATGGGGGGCGTTCAAGTAGATGAGGTGCCTGGGCACCCCAGGCCGTTCAGGCAGTCGTGTCCTGCACTTGCACGTACAGGTTGTCGATCAGGCGGGTGTTGCCCAGGTAAGCCGCCGCGATGACCACCAGGTCTCGGTCATCGACCACGGCCGGGCGCAGGGTCAGGGCATGCCGTACTTCCAGATAATCGGTGCGCAGACCGGCTGTGCTCAACTGGGCCTGGCCGTCGGCCACCAGCGTGGCGAAGTCCTTTTGGCCATGGGCGATGGCAGCTGCCAGTGTCTGGAGTACCCGATACAGCACTGGCGCTGTTGCCCGCTGCTCTGGGGTGAGGTAGCCGTTGCGCGATGACAGTGCCAAACCGTCTGCGGCGCGCACCGTAGGCAGGCCCATCACCTGGATCGGCATGTTCAGGTCGCGCACCATGGCGCGGATGACTGCCAGCTGCTGATAGTCCTTTTCGCCAAAGACCGCGAGGTCAGGCTGCACCATGTTGAACAATTTGCTGACCACGGTGGCCACGCCTTCGAAGTGCCCTGGCCGACTGGCGCCGCACAGCCCTTGCGACAGGGTGGGCACGCTGACCCGCGTCTGCACGCTCATCCCGTCCGGATACATTTCATCCACGCCAGGGGCAAACAGCAGGTTGCAGCCCGATTCGACCAACAGCTGCTGGTCGGCTGCCAACGTGCGAGGGTATTTGTCCAGGTCTTCATTGGCCCCGAACTGCAGCGGGTTGACGAAGATGCTGGCAACGACGAAGTCGGTGCATTGCGCGGCCTTGACCACCAGGGCCGCATGGCCGCTGTGCAGGTTGCCCATGGTCGGCACGAAGCCGATGCGCTTGCCTTCGTTGCGGGCGCGGGCTACGGCGGCGCGCAGCTCCCGCACGGTCTTGACTGTATTCATGCGCTGAACCCGTGTTCACTGGCGGGGAAGGTGACCTGCTTGACGGCCTGGACATAAGCGGCGAGGGCGCTGGCGATGTCAGGTTGGCCGTCCATGAAGTTCTTCACGAACTTGGGCACCCGACCGCTGAGAGACAGGCCGAGCATGTCGTGCAGCACCAGTACCTGACCATCGGTGGCGCTGCCGGCACCAATGCCGATGACCGGGATGCGCACGGCCTGGGTGATCGCTGCGGCCAGATCGCTCGGCACGCACTCGAGCAACAGCATCGCGGCGCCCGCGGCTTCAAGGGCGATGGCATCGGCCTGCATCTGCCGGGCTTGTGCCTCAAGGCGGCCTTGTACTTTATAGCCGCCGAGCACGTTTACGGTCTGAGGTGTCAGGCCCAGGTGGGCGCACACAGGCACGCCGCGCTCGGCCAGCAGCCGGATGGTCTCGGCCAGCCAGGCTGCACCTTCGATCTTGACCATGTGGGCGCCGGCCTGCATCAGCGCCGCACTGTTGGCAAAGGCCGATTCGGGCGTGGCGTGGGCCATGAAAGGCAAGTCGGCGAGAATCAATGCGCCGTGATTGCCGCGCTTGACCGAGGCGGTGTGGTAGGCCATGTCTGCCGTGGTGACCGGCAAAGTGCTGTCATGGCCTTGCAAGACCATGCCCAAGGAGTCGCCCACCAGCAGGACGTCGACGCCAGCCTGGCTGGCTGCCTTGGCGAACGTCGCGTCATAGCAGGTCAGCATGGCGATTTTTTCACCCTTGGCCTTCAGGCCATTGAGGGTGGAAAGGGTTACTTCAGGCATGTAGAGAGTTCCTCATTCTGGCGCCAGGGGAAACGACTGCATGCAACCTGAGTAGTCATCTTCCGCGGCGGCACATCATCGCGCGTGATGTTCTGGCACAGGTCCGTCCGGGCCTCGATAGGGGTGCGCAACACGGGGGTGCTACGCGGGTGGCCTATAGTCGTGAGCGAAATGAGGGAAGTCAATCACCCTGTTACCGCATTGTTACGATCAGGGTGTTACTGGCGTTACTGCCTTAACGAACGGCCGGTTACAGGCGTTCGAGGCCAATGCAAGGGCAGGCGGCGAGCAGCTGGGACAATTGGCGGCCATCGGCAAGCCGGAAGTCTGCAGGTACCAGTTCGGCCAGCGGATAAAGCACGAAGGGCCTGGCATGCATGTGGTAGTGCGGTACCTGCAGGCGCGGCAGGTCCAGCATCTGGTCGCCGTACAGCAGGATGTCCAGGTCGAGGGTGCGCGGCCCCCAGCGTTCCTTGCGCACCCGGCCCTGGTCGTTTTCGATTGCCTGCAAGGCATCGAGCAGGTCAAGTGGCGCCAAGGCGCTGTCGAGCGCGGCGACCGCATTGGTGTAGCGGGGCTGACCCGGCAGTAGCGAATCGCTGGTATACAGCGCCGAAGCAGCCACCAGTCGCGTTGCCTGGACCTGATCGAGGGCGTCCAGGGCGCTGCGCAACTGCTCGGCCGGGGCATCCAGATTGCTGCCCAAGCCTACGTACACGCGGATGCTCACTCGAAGGCCTCTTCACCACCGCGCTTGCGCTTGCTGTTGCTGCGCTTGCGTTTGCGGGACGCACCGCCTTCATCACGGCTGCCCAGGTCGCGAATCATGTCGCGGCGCTCGCTGTCATTGGCTTCCTGATACTCGGTCCACCACTGGCCAAGGTCATCGGTTTCTTCGCCAGCGCTTTCGCGCAGCAGCAGGAAATCGTAACCGGCACGGAAGCGCGGATTGTCCAGCAGCATGTCGGCGCGTTTACCGCTGCGGCGCGGCAGGCGTTCCTGCATGTCCCAGATTTCGCGGATCGGCAGCGTGAAGCGCTTGGGGATGGCGATGCGCGCGCATTGCTCGGCGATCAGGTCATGGGCTGCGCCGTTCATGGCCGGAATCGGTGGCACCCCTTGGTTCTGCAGGTGCAGAACGCGTGCTGGCAGGGCAGGCCACAACAGGGCTGCGAACATGAAGGCAGGCGTTACCGGCTTGCCTTGCTTGACGCGCAGGTCCGTGTTGCTCAGCGCCTGGCTGATCAGCGTGTGGGTATAAGTGGGGCGGTCTTCCAGCGCCTGGGCACTGGCGGGGAACAGGGGTTCGAACAGCTGCAGGTCGACCAGCATTTCGAACACCATGGCGCCCTGGCCCGAAAGGAACAGCTTCAGGCTCTCTTCGAACAGCCGCGCCGGCGGTATTTCGCGTAGCAACGGCGCCAGGTCGCGAATCGGCTGTACGGTGTGCTTTTCGATACCGAAGTCGAGCTTGGCCGCGAAACGCACCGCACGCAGCATGCGTACTGGGTCTTCCTGGTAGCGATGGGTAGGATCGCCGATCAGGCGCAACAGGCGATTGCGCACATCGTGCACGCCGTTTGCGTAATCGAGGATGCGCTCGCTGACCGGATCGTAATACAGCGCGTTGATGGTGAAGTCGCGGCGCTGCGCGTCTTCTTCCAAGGTGCCATATACGTTGTCGCGCAAGATTCGCCCGCTGGCATTATGGGACGAGCGGTGGCTGTCGCCCTGATCGTCCTCGGAGTGAGGGGCACGGAAGGTGGCGACTTCAATGATTTCACGGCCGAAATGCACGTGAACCAACTTGAAGCGGCGGCCGATGATCCGCGCGTTACGGAACTCGGCGCGTACCTGTTCGGGGGTGGCGCTGGTGGCCACGTCGAAGTCTTTCGGCGTGATGCCCAGCATCAGGTCGCGGACACAACCACCGACCAGATAAGCCTGGTAACCGGCGCTCTGCAGGCGCTCCACGATGTTCACCGCATGGCGGCTGAACTGGTGGCGCTGCAGCGAATGCTGGCTTTTGTTGATCACCTCGGGCGTGGTACGCCGGTGGTGCTGGCCCGGTACGGGCGGGCGGAACGACTGGAACAGCTTCTTCAGCATGGGATGCACTGTTTGAAGGAATGTTCGGCCAAGAATATGAGAATGGCCGCATGATGGGCGGGGATTCTAGCATTTACTCGCGGGATGGTGTAGGCGGTCGCAGAATGCCTGCCCAAAGGCAGAAACGACAAGGGGAGCCTAAGCTCCCCAAGAAGTCGTTGCGTGTGCTCTTATTGTTTTTTTTGCGGGCTTCTTGTTTTTGTTGAGCGCCCTGCCACTAAGCGCGAAGCTTGTGGACGACCCCCAAGCCAGGGGTAAAGAGCAAACGGATTGCTTTGGCCGCTGATGTCACGTTGATCGTCGATCCATCCAGTTCAGGTGCTGCTTTTTAGTGCAGTTTTTGTTGTTCTCTGCCTGGGTGTGGGGCAAGCCCCAAACATGCATCCTCTCCAAAAGAATCAGTTAGCTGCGCCTCCGCCGTCTTGTTCTTATTGTGCGTGAGTCGTTTCGTCTTGTTCTTATTGTGGGTTGCAGTGCTTGTTATTGTTTTTGTACTAAGCATATAGCAGAAGGCGTGCCAACTTTGGCTGGCCCAGCAAATCCGGGGGTTTGGTCATTTCTGCAGGGTTGCATCCCAGGGGCGCAACGTGTTTTTCGTTACCGTTTGCCTCGGTAACTGTTACGTGCCAGCAGGCAGGTAACAGATTTTGCAGAGGGGGAGGGTGCGGGGAATCGGTTTGAGCCCTATTACGAGGAAGGGCTTTGCAGGGTGACCGAAGACGGGCAGGAGATGACGCCTGCCCGGTTGAATCAGTTCTCGCTGGTGGCGTTGGTTTTACGGCGTGGAATACCCAGGCGCTGCCTGCGCTCCCAAAGGCATTTACGGCTGACGCCCAGCTTGCGTGCCAGCTCGGTCTCGGTCATGTGGTCCTGATGCTCCAACACGAAATGCTGGAAGTAGTCCTCCAGCGACAGGTCTTCGGTCGGCTCATGACTGGCCGTGGCGGCACCGGCCACGGTCAGCGTACTGTCGAGCAGCTCGTCCTCGTCCAGCTCGCTGAGCTCGATGTCGATGCCCAATAGCTCCGCCGAAATTTCCGGGCTCTCGCTCAGGATCACCGCGCGCTCCACGGCGTTTTCCAGTTCTCGCACGTTGCCGGGCCAGCTGTAGTGACGAATGGCCTGCTCTGCCTCGGAAGAGAAGTGCAGATCGTCGCGCCCGATCCGCGCGCACTGGCGGGCCAGGAAGGCACTGGCAATTTCGTTCACATCGCTGCCACGCTCGCGCAGGGCAGGTAGCTTGAGCGCGATCACGTGCAAGCGGTAATACAAGTCTTCACGGAACTGACCGGCCTTGGCCAGGTTTTTCAGGTCTCGGTGAGTGGCCGCGATCAGGCGCACGTCGACCTTTTGCGACTGTACCGAACCCACCCGGCGAATTTCCCCTTCCTGAAGCACGCGCAACAGGCGCGCCTGAGCTTCGAGTGGCAGTTCGCCGATCTCGTCAAGGAACAAGGTGCCGCCGTCAGCAGCCTCCACCAGCCCGGCCCGGCCTGCGCTGGCGCCGGTAAAGGCGCCCTTTTCGTGACCGAACAGCTCGGACTCGATGAGCGTTTCGGGAATCGCCGCGCAGTTGACCGAAATCATCGGTGCCTTGGCCCGCCGAGACAAGTTGTGCAGCGCGCGGGCGACCAGTTCCTTGCCGGTGCCTGATTCACCCTGGATCAGCACATTGGAATCGGTAGGGGCGACCTTGCGGATCTTGTTGAACATGTCCTGCATGGGGGCGCAGGAACCGATGATGCCGATATCTCCGTTGGTCGCCGGTGCGCTGGCTTTGTCCGCCGGGGCAGACTTGCCGGAAACCGGGCGTGGCTCAGGGGCTGCGGGAGGCGCGCTTGGCCGATCACGCAGGATGCGCGCAACCGCCTGGAGCATCTCATCATGATCGAACGGCTTGGCGATGTAGTCGACCGCGCCCATTTTCATCGAGTCCACGGCCGAGCGCAGGCTGGCGTAGCTGGTCATGATCAGCACAGGCCTGCCCTCGCCGAGCTTGATCAACTCGGTGCCAGGGGCACCCGGCAGGCGCAGGTCGCTGACGATCAGGTCGAAGGTCGCAATGCTGAAGCGTTCCTGTGCTTCCTGCACCGAGCCGGCTTCGCTGACCTGGTACTGGTTCCGTTCGAGCAGGCGTCGCAGGGCCGAGCGGATGATGGTTTCGTCTTCGACGATCAGAATATGCGGCATTGATTCAATTCTCTCGACGGTCTCGATTTTCAGGGGACGTCGCTACGACATGCCGGGGCAGGGTCACGCGGATCCGTGTGCCACGTTGCCGTTCGATATCGGCCGGGCTGTCGATGGTGATTTGTCCATAATGCTCTTCCACGATGGAATAGACCAGCGCAAGGCCCAGCCCGGTTCCCTCGCCAGGGTCCTTGGTGGTGAAGAAGGGTTCGAACAAGCGATCCATGATGTTCTTCGGAATGCCGCTGCCCTCATCCTCCACGATCAGGTCGACCGTGTGCTCGCAGCCCACGGTGCGCACGCGGATCGCGCTGCCGGGTGGGGAAGCGTCCCGCGCATTGGACAGCAGGTTGATCAGCACTTGAGCCAGGCGCTGCGGGTCGCCCTCTGCCCAGTGGTCGGGGTCGCACAGGTTGAAGAACTGCACGTCGAAGTTGCGCCGATTCAAGGCCAGCAGGCCAATGGCGTCCTGGGCCACTTCGGCCAGGCACACGGGTTCTTCGCTGTTCTGATGACTGCCGCCTGCATGGGCGAAGCTCATCAGCGACTGCACGATGCGCGACACCCGCTTGGTCTGTTCGAGGATCTGGCTGGACAGCTCGATGATTTCCCCATCCCCTTCGCGCTCCTCGCGAAGGTTCTGCGCAAGGCAGGCGATGCCGGTGATCGGGTTGCCGATCTCGTGGGCCACACCCGCCGCCAGGCGACCGATGCTGGCCAGGCGTTCGGAGTGCACCAGCTTGTCTTCCAGGGCCTGGGTGTCGGTCAGGTCTTCCACCAGCAGCACCAGGCCACTGTTGCCTGGGGCCAGCGGTTCGTCGATGGCGGCCTTGTGCAGGTTCAGCCAGCGCGGCTGGCCGTCCAGCGCCAGGCGCTGCTTGTGCAAGTGTTCATCCGGCACATTGATGAAGCCCTGCAGCAGGCCCCGCCAGGGTTCGGCAATGGTGATCAGGCGCGAACCGACCACGTGCTTGGCCGCAATGCCGGTCAGCTCTTCCATGGCCTTGTTCCACATGAGGATTTCCTGGTCCTTGGCCAGGGAACATACCCCCATCGGCAGCTCCTGAAGCGTCTGGCGGTGATAGCGGCGCAACGCGTCGAGTTCGGCAGCCAGGCCGGTCAGGCGCGAGTGGTAGTCTTCCAACCGGCTTTCGATGAAGTGGATGTCTTCGGTCACATAGTTTTCATTGCCCGACTTGTAGGGCAGGAAGGTCTCCACCATGTCCTGGGCCACGCTTGGGCCCATCAGGCCGGACAGGTTGGCCTCGATGCGGTCGCGCAACCGACGCAGGGCGTAGGGGCGCCGCTCGTCGAAGGGCAGATACAGGTCGCGCAGGGCTTGCTCCACTTCTTTCTGCGCGGCCTTGGCGCCCAGTGGCTTGGCCAACTGGGTGGCGAACTCCTGTGGCGAGGCGGCGTGCAGTTCGCGGCGCTGGGGACGGCGGACGTTGTCGACGGCGCAGGCTTCGGCCGCGGCCACCTCTTCGTTGCTGGCATTGGTGAACAAGGAGATCAAGGTGAACAGCAGCACGTTGGCGGCCAGCGATGCAATGGCTGCCATGTGCCAGCTGGTGTCGTCGAGCACGTAGATCATGTCCAGCAAGGGGATGTAGAAACCCTGCAGGTTACCCAGCAGCGGCAGCAGCATGGTGCCCATCCACACCAGGGTGCCCGCCACTAAGCCGGCAATGAACCCCCGCCTATTCGCCGTGGGCCAGTACAGCACCGACAGGACCCCTGGCAGGAACTGCAAGGTGGCCACGAACGCGACGATGCCCAGGTTGGCCAGGCTCTGGTGGTTGCTCTGGGTGAGGTAGAACATGAAGCCGGCGGTGATGATGGCCACGATCAAGGCCCGGCGCGTCCACTTCAGCCAGCGGTAGATGTTGCCCTCGGCAGGCGGCTGGTACAGCGGCAGGACCAGGTGATTGAGCGCCATGCCCGAGAGGGCGAGGGTGGTCACGATGATCAACCCGCTGGCTGCCGAAAGCCCGCCGACATAGGCCAGCAGGGCCAAGGCCTGGTTGTTGGCCGCGATGCCCAACCCCAAGGTGAAGTATTCCGGGTTGGTACTGGCGCCCAGGCGCAAGCCGGCCCACAGCACCAGGGGCACGGCCAGGCTCATCAGCAGCAGGAACAGCGGCAGCCCCCAGCTGGCGCTGACCAGCGAACGCGGGTTGAGGTTTTCGGTGAACGCCATGTGGTACATGTGCGGCATGACGATCGCCGAGGCGAAGAACACCAGCAGCAAGGTGCGCCACGGGCCTTCCTGCAAGGGCGTGTGCAGGGCCGCGAGCGCCGTCTGGTTCTGCAGCAGCCAGACCTCCAGGCCGTGGGGCCCGCCAAAGACACCATACAGGGCATAAAGGCCGATGCCACCCAGGGAGATGAGCTTGATCACCGACTCGAAGGCGATGGCGAAGACCAGCCCCTCGTGCTTCTCACGGGTAGCGATGTGCCTTGAACCGAAGAAGATGGTGAACAGGATGATGAGGGCACAGAAGGCGAACGCTACCCGGGCCTTGACCGGCTCCCCGGTGAGGATGCTGATGGAGTCGGCCACGGCCTGGATCTGCAGGGCAAGCAGCGGCAACACCCCGATCAGCATGATCACCGTGGTCAGAGCCCCGGCCCAGGTGCTGCGAAAGCGAAAAGCCAGCAGATCGGCCAGGGACGATAGCTGGTAGGTCCGGGTGATCTTCAGGATCGGATACAGCAACACCGGTGCCAGCAGGAACGCCCCTGATACCCCCAGGTAACAGGCCAGAAAGCCGTAGCCGTACTGGTAGGCCAGCCCGACCGATCCGTAGAACGCCCAGGCGCTGGCATAAACCCCCAGCGACAAGGTGTAGGTAAGGGGGTGGCGGATGATCGAGCGCGGTATCAAGCCGCGTTCGCTGACCCAGGCCACGCCGAACAGCACCAGCAGGTAGCCGGCACTGATCAGGATCATCTGGGTCAGGCTAAAGCTCATCGGCATCTCGTTGGCTCTGCAGGATGAAAGTGACGACGATCAGGATGAGCCAGAGCAGGTACGGGCGGTACCAGGCTCCGGTGGGCTCGATCCACCAGTCCATGATGGCCGGGGAGAACAGGTAGATCCCCACGACCAGAAGCAGGACCAAACGATAGATGTACATGCGGGCCTCGACGGTTGGGCGCTGCGGGTGTGGATCTATTATTGGCGCATATGGCGTGGCGGATGCTAGCGGGAATCGGCAGCGTTGGCCAAGGGTTTGAATTTCATGGCCTTTTGATTCAGGTTGGCGGGTTATCGAAACCCGGCCTAGCGCAAGTCGGCCTCAGGGACCGTGGTGCGCTGGGCAATGCGTTCGGGCCGCCACTGCGCACGTGCCAGGTCCAGCACTTCGGCCGGGGTGGCGCTTGCGAGCTGCGCGGGCGTGTCCTGGCCCAGTGCCCTGAGCGCGCGCAGCAGCAGCGGGGTGGCCTGGTCGGCCTGCAAGGGCGGGGAGCGGTACGACTTGCCCAGCTTGTGGCCGTCAGGCTGGACGATCAGCGGGACATGCAGGTAGCGCGGCTGCGTGAAGCCGAGCAACTCCTGCAGGTACAGTTGACGGGGAGTGTTGTCGAGCAAGTCGGCGCCGCGCACGATGTCGGTGATGCCTTGCCAGGCGTCATCGAGCACCACCGCCAACTGATAGGCATAGAGCCCGTCGCGGCGCTGAATGACGAAGTCGCCGACGTCGCGGCCCAGGTGCTGCTCGTACTCACCTTGTACCCGGTCGGTGAAGCGGTAGGTCAGCTCCGGTACCCGGATACGAATCGCCGCACCTTCGCGGGCATGCCCGGCGTTGCGACAAAAGCCGGGGTAGATGCCGCCGTACGCTTCCAGCTGCTTGCGCGAACAGGTGCAGGCGTATGCCAGGCCCATGTTGAACAGGCGGTCGACCACGCTGGCATAAACATCAAAGCGCAGGCTCTGGAAAGCCACTTCGCCATCCCATTCCAGGCCGTAGCGCTCCAGGGTTTGCAGGATGGCATCGCGCGCGCCGGGCATTTCCCGTGGCGGGTCGGTGTCCTCCATGCGCAGCAGCCAACGCCCGCCCACGGCTCGGGCGTCCAGCCAGGACGCCAGGGCGGCTACCAGGGAGCCAAAATGCAGGAAACCGCTGGGGGTGGGGGCAAAGCGGCCGATGTAACGGGACTGGGTCATGATCGGGCAGGGCATATAAATGAAGCGGGGCGCATGATGCGCCCCGTTTGGAGAAGAAGACGATCAGCCTTTGCCGACGGTCTTTTCTTTCTTCTCGGCAATTTCCTTGCAGTCAAAGCACAGGTCGGCGGTAGGACGGGCCTCCAGACGGCGCAAGCCAATCTCGATCCCGCAGGAATCGCACCAGCCGTATTCTTCGTCCTGAATCTTTTGCAGGGTCTTGTCGATTTTCTTGATCAGCTTGCGCTCGCGGTCGCGGTTGCGCAGCTCGAGGGCGAATTCTTCTTCCTGGCTGGCACGGTCGGCCGGGTCGGGGAAGTTCGCCGCTTCGTCCTTCATGTGGTCCACGGTGCGGTCCACGCTCTGCATGAGCTCGCCTTTCCAGGCATTGAGAAGCTTGGTGAAGTGCTTCTTCATGGGCTCACCCATGTATTCTTCGCCCTTGGTCTCTTGATAGGGCTCGACACCGTACATGGTTTGACCGGTTTTTTGCTTTTCTACGGTGGACATGAATAGACCGCCTCTCACTCATCTGATCCTATGCGCAGGATGCTCCATCTCCGGCGACCGCCGGCCCTGCGACTGCGAGCCGCCGAACTTACCAGATAGATCGGGGGTGCGCTAGCCCGCCCGATCCTGCTTACTGACACCGGCGCGAACCGTACGTTCGATTGCGCGCAAGGGTAGAATCCCAAGTTTAGACCCGATTGAGAGAAGGACATGGCACAACCCTACAGTGCGCGCAGTCGCGCCATCGAACCCTTCCATGTCATGGCGCTGCTGGCGCGTGCCAATGAGCTGCAGGCAGCCGGGCATGACGTGATCCACCTCGAGATCGGCGAGCCGGACTTCACCACGGCGGCGCCCATCGTTGCCGCTGGGCAAGCCGCGCTTGCCGAAGGCCACACCCGGTACACGGCCGCCCGTGGTCTGCCGGCACTGCGCCAGGCAATCGCCGGTTTCTATGGTCAGCGCTACGGCCTTGACGTCGATCCGGAGCGCATCCTGATCACGCCAGGTGGTTCCGGGGCGCTGCTGCTGGCCAGCAGCCTGCTGGTCGATCCCGGCAAGCATTGGCTGCTGGCCGACCCGGGCTACCCGTGCAATCGCCACTTCTTGCGCCTGGTCGAGGGCGGGGCGCAGTTGGTGCCCGTAGGGCCTGAGGTGAACTATCAGCTCGATGCAGAGCTGGTGCACAAACACTGGAATGCCGATACGGTCGGCGCCTTGGTGGCATCACCTGCCAACCCGACGGGGACGGTGCTGGGGCGCGAGGCGTTGGCCAGCCTTGCCCAAGCCACGCGCGCCCGCGACGGTCACCTAGTCGTGGACGAGATCTACCACGGCCTGACCTATGGCATGGACGCGCCCAGCGTGCTCGAAGTGGACGATTCGGCGTTTGTGCTAAATAGCTTTTCCAAATATTTCGGCATGACCGGTTGGCGCCTGGGTTGGTTGGTGGCACCCGAAGATGCGGTGGCTGACCTTGAGAAACTGGCGCAAAACCTCTACATCAGCGCACCCAGCATGGCCCAGCACGCCGCGCTGGCCTGCTTCCAGCCGGAGGCGCTCGGGATCTTCGAGGCGCGCCGGGCAGAATTTGCCAAACGCCGTGATTACCTGCTGCCAGCCCTGCGCAGCCTGGGTTTCAAAATCGCCGTGGAGCCCCAGGGCGCGTTTTATCTGTACGCCGATATCAGCGCATTCGGGGGTGATGCCTTCGGCTTCTGCCGACATTTCCTGGAAACCGAGCACGTGGCGTTTACCCCTGGGCTGGACTTTGGTCGCCACCTGGCCGGCCATCATGTGCGCTTCGCCTACACCCAAAGCCTGCCGCGCCTGGAGCAAGCGGTCCAGCGGATTGCCCGTGGCCTGCAGAGCTGGCAGGGCTGATGCGCTTTTCTCCTGCCCTTGAACAAGGTCGGCTGCTGCGCCGGTACAAGCGCTTTCTGGCCGACATCGAACTGGCCACTGGCGAGCAGCTGACCATCCATTGCCCCAACACCGGCTCCATGCTCAATTGCATGCGCGAGGGTGGCCTGGTGTGGTTCAGTCGCTCAAGTGACCCGAAACGCAAACTGCCAGGCACCTGGGAAATCAGCGAAACCCCGCAAGGTAGGCTGGCGTGCGTCAACACCGGCCGCGCCAACGCATTGGTGGAGGAGGCGCTGCGGGCGGGGATCATCACCGAACTGGCAGGTTTCACTGCACTCAAGCGGGAGGTGGCCTACGGTGAAGAAGGCAGTCGCATCGATTTTCGTCTGGAATTCGACGGTGCACCGGCTTACGTGGAAGTGAAAAGCGTAACCCTGGGTTACGCCGACAGCACCACGGCGGCGTTCCCGGACGCCGTCACCCAGCGCGGTGCCAAGCACCTGCGCGAGCTGGCCAAGCTGGCGCGTCAGGGCATACGGGCGGTTCAGCTGTATTGCGTGAACCTGACGGGTATCGAGGCCGTACGACCGGCCGATGAGATCGACATGGCCTATGCCCAAGCGCTGAAGGTGGCGGCGGCCGAGGGGGTCGAAGTGCTGGCCTATGGGACCCGGCTGGATGCCGAGGGCATCGTCATTGACCGGCGCCTGCCGGTGATCCTCACGCCTTGAGCCAGATGCCCTGACTGTCTTCGAGGCAGTCCAGGGCCTGCAACGACTCGCCTTCGCAAGGCCCGGACACACATTCGCCCGTCTCGATCAAAAAGAGTGCGCCGTGGTGGCTACAGTGAATAAGGCTGTTGCTGTCGTCCAGAAAACGTTCCTGCGGCCCGTTCAATGCAATGCCACGGTGCGGGCAGCGGTTGCGGTAGAGGTAGACGCTGCCTTGGCGGCGAACGCCCAGCAGGAGAACGCCGTCTACATCGAACGGGCGGCTCTGGCCTTCGGGCAAGCTGTGGGAGGGGCAAAGAAAGTGCATGGCAGGCCTGACTCTTGGAACGGTGGTCGACTTGACGCGTCAATGCGAACAATTATCAAATGGCTGTCATTCGCTGCGCCTGGCGTTGCATGGTGCGCAGTTCTGCCGCCTGCTACAAGGTGTGGGGGCCAATCCAATAAAGGAAATCCAATGATGCGTCGCCTTGCCGCCGTGCTTGTTCTTGCCGCCTGCCCACTGCTCTGCACCAAGGCCCTGGCAGCCGAACAGTCAAGCCGTTGGGTCAGTGCTGGCGGTGCCTTGAGCGAGTGGGTGGTCGCGTTGGGCGCTGAGCGGCGGTTGGTCGGCGTCGATACCACCAGCCAACATCCAGCCTCCTTGAAAGCACTGCCCAGTATTGGTTATCAGCGCCAGTTGTCCGCCGAAGGCATTCTGAGCCTGCGCCCTGACAGGTTGATAGGTACGGATGAAATGGGCCCACCGCCGGTGTTGGCACAGATCACCAGGGCCGGCGTGCACGTCGAGGTGTTCTCCAGCCAGCCTGATATCGATGCCCTCGGGCAGACCCTCAAGCGCCTGGGCGAGCTGCTTGGGGCCCAGGCGCATGCCGCACGTGCGACTGAAGACTTTCGCCATCAGCTCGATGAACTGCACGACAAGGTACGCCAGGCACAAGCCGAGCAGCCCGCGCCCGGCGTGGTGTTGCTCGTGGGGCATGCCGGTGCCAAGCCGCTGTTGGCAGGTACCGGCACGGCAGGGGATTGGGTCTTGCAGCAGGCCGGGGGACGTAACCTTGCAACCCATCAGGGCTACAAGGACTTTTCCAGCGAGGCGCTCGCGGCGCTGGACCCGGACGTCATCGTGTTCTCGGACCGCGTGCTCACCGATCAAGCAGCCTTGCAGGCACTGTTGAAGGAAAACCCTGCACTGGCCGCCTCGCGTGCAGTGCACGATCAGCGCCTGGTTCAGCTTGACCCGACCTTGCTGGTCGGTGGGCTGGGGCCGCGCTTGCCAGCCACGCTTAGGGTGCTGGCCGCTGCGTTCTATCCGTCGGCCACTATCCGCTTCGCGCCATGAGGCCACGGGTTCGACCGCGCACGTTGTTCATCTGGCTGGGCTGTGCATGCGTGCTCGCCATCCTGCTTTCCTTGTCGCTGGGGCCCGTGAGTCTGCCGCTGACCGATACTCTGCAGGCCAGCTTGCGGCTTTTGGGTGTACCGCTTGCAGCAGAGGGTTTGCAGCAGGCGCAGATGATCATTGGCCAGATCCGCCTCCCGCGAACGCTGCTGGGGCTGGCTGTGGGCGCGGTGCTGGCCTTGTCGGGGGTGGCCATGCAGGGGTTGTTTCGCAACCCGCTGGCAGACCCTGGGCTGGTAGGCGTGGCGGCCGGTGCGGCGGTTGGCGCCGCAGTCGCGATCGTTGGGAGTCAATGGCTGGGTAACATACCCGAGGGTTTGTCACCGTATCTGTTGTCGCTGTGTGCGTTTCTGGGCGGACTGGGTGTGACCGCGCTGGTATACCGGCTAGGCAGGCGCGACGGGCAGACCAATGTGGCCACCATGCTGCTGGCCGGGGTGGCCATGACCGCACTGGGCGGCGCGACCGTGGGGCTCTTCAGCTACCTGGCAGATGACGCCACCCTGCGCACCTTGACGTTCTGGAACCTGGGCAGCCTCAATGGCGCAAGTTACGCGCGGATCTGGCCTCTGCTGCTGGTCGCGACGGGCGTTTCGCTCTGGCTACCTCGCCGGGCGAGGGCGCTCAACGTGCTGATGCTGGGGGAGTCCGAAGCCCGCCATCTGGGTATCGACGTCGAGCGCTTGAAGCGCGAGTTGGTGTTCTGCACGGCATTGGGTGTCGGGGCGGCGGTGGCCGCAGCCGGCTTGATCGGTTTCATCGGCCTGGTGGTGCCGCATTTGGTGCGAATGCTGGCCGGCCCTGACCACCGGGTGGTATTACCTGCCTCCTTGTTGGCAGGTGGCGCCTTGATGCTGATGGCCGATCTGGTGGCGCGGCTGCTGCTGGCCCCTGCCGAGCTTCCCATTGGTATCGTCACCGCTTTCATTGGCGCGCCGTTTTTCTTGTACCTGCTGATCCGAGGGCGCGCGTGATGCTGCAAACCGAAGGCCTCTACCTGCGCCGTGGTCAACAGGACGTTCTGCGGGGTATCGATCTGCAGCTACCGCCTGGGCAGATCGTCGGTGTATTGGGCCCGAATGGTGCGGGCAAAAGCAGTCTACTGGGAGCGCTCAGTGGCGAACTCGTGCCTGCGCAGGGGCGAGTGACACTGCAAGGGCGACCGCTGTCGGGCTGGGCCGGCCCCGAGCGCGCGCAGCGATTGGCGGTGTTGCCACAGGTGGCCAGCCTCGGTTTTGCGTTCCAGGTGCAGGACGTCGTGGGGATGGGGCGCATGCCGCATGCCACAGGGCGCCTGCGTGACGCACAGATTGTGGAGGCGGCATTGCAGGCAGCAGATGCAGCCCACCTTGCACAGCGCAGTTACCTGGCGCTGTCGGGTGGCGAGCGCCAGCGGGTGCACCTGGCACGGGTGATGGCGCAGTTGTGGCCGGGCGAAGAGGGCGTGACGTTGTTGCTCGACGAGCCCACCTCCATGCTCGACCCGCTGCACCAGCACACGACCCTGGAGGCGGTGCGTCGTTTCGCAGATCGTGGCGCTGCCGTTTTGCTCATTCTGCATGACCTTAACCTGGCAGCGCGGTTCTGCGACCAGATCCTGTTGCTGGAACAGGGGCGCAGTTACGCCTTGGCCAGCCCTGCCGGTGTGCTCACCCCAGAGGCGCTCAAGGCTGTCTTCGGAATCGATGTCATCGTGCAGGCGCACCCTGAGCGTGGGCATCCGTTGGTCATCGCCCGCTGAAAGAGAAGCAGGCCGTGTTCATGACGTCGGTCGGGTACTCGACCTGAACAGCCAGGCAAAAAAAGACCCGGCAAAATGCCGGGTCAATAACCGTGATTAGCCTGATGAGGAGATAATCTGAGAGTCCGAACCAAGGGCTCTGAGGTTATCCAACCAGTCTCGCGACCAGTTGTGATAATCATAACGATTCTCATTCGTGGGTCAATAGCTTATTACACTTTATTTTTGCCTCGCGCCGAGTGGCGGCTTCCAGCAGCTCGAGCAGTGCCGTCTTGCGCGGGTGCGGCAGCGCTCTCCAGGCAACATCCAGCAGGGCGCCTTCGATGGCGAACAGCAGTACCTTGGTAGCGCGAAAACCGCGAGCCTTCACCGTCAAGTAGGCCTGGACTGCGCCAAGGCGGCGCAGATCCGACGGGGTTTGCACGCCGGCGGCCTTAAGCCACTGGACTGACGTCTTGCCAAGGTTTTTCAGGCATTGCAGATCCTCGGTCATCACGCCTCCTTGCGATGGTTGAGGAAAGAGCGCATGGCGCTGGAGCAAGTGTAGCGGGGCCCTACACGTGCGCGGCCTTTTGACAAGGCCGCAGGTCGGAGGCGCGTCGCTTGAAACGGCGTCTTGCCGCTTCAGGTATCAGAGCCCTGGCAGGCGCTGACGGATTTGCTCGATGACATGGTCCATGCTGCTGCTCGCCTGGGTGTCTACCGGCGTGCTCAAGGCGACTTCCTTGGCAGCCAACGGCTCACGGCTTGCCTGTTGGGCCTGAACGACCTCCAGGGTGGCATCCGACGGATCCTGGTTCTGCGCCTGGCGTTGCTGCAGCCAGCTGCTGATCACGGCATCCGGGGCATGGCAATCGAGGATCAGGAAGGGGACGCCTGTTTGGCTCGCGACGTCGGCGGCGGCTTGGCGCTGTGCATGCTTGAGGTAGGTGGCGTCGAGTACCACCGGCAAGCCTGCCCGCAGCACGGTACCTGCAATCTGGTGAAGGCGCTGGTAAGTGGCTGCACTGGCCTCTTGGTCGTAGATGCCTGCGCTCAACTGGCCTGTCGTGTCTTGCGCCTGTTCGCCGAACAGACGTTTGCGTTCCACATCCGAGCGCACGCGCACGGCGCCCAGCGCTTCGACCAGACGCATGGCGACATGGCTCTTGCCGACTGCCGAAACCCCATGGGTAATGGCCAGCAGGCGTGAAGGAATGGCGCTGTAGCTTTCTGCGAGATTGGCGTAGTTGCGGTAGGTACGCAGGGTCGTGGCCTTCTGTACGCCATCGGCGTCGGCAGGCATGCTGAACAGCGCGACCTTGGCACGCACCAGGGCGCGGTAGGCCTTGTAGAAGTTGAGCAACTCCAGCCCTTCATAGTCGCCGGTCAGTTCCAGGTACTGGCTGATGAAACGCCGGGCCAGGCACTTGAGCCCGCGGTCCTCGAGGTCCATGGCCAGGAAGCCGGTATCGGCATAGACGTCGGTCAGGCGGAAGGGCTCATTGAATTCGATGCAATCGAAGATCACCACCTGGCCATCGATCAGGGTCGCGTTGCCCAGGTGAATGTCGCCGTGGCATTCGCGAATGAAACCTTCGGCCTTGCGGCGTTCGAGCAGCCCATGCAAGCGATCGAAACTGCTGCGCGCCCAAGCTTGCAGGGCGTCGAGCTGTTGCAGGTCGGCCTTGTCGCTCAGAAACGGACGGATCTGTTCGAAGTTCTGCTCCACCGGTGCCATCACGCTTTCTGGCGTACCCAGCGGGTGCTCCACCGGCACGCGAGGCGCCTGCATGTGGAACTCGGCGATCTGGCGGGCCATCTGGTCGACATGGGCAGCGGTCAGCTCACCGTTGGCCTGGAGAGTTGACAGCATCTGTCCCTGTGGGAACTGGCGCATTTTCAAGGCGAATTCGATGGCCTGGCCCTCTCCACCGATCTGCGGGGCGTCGGCGGTGCCGGTGATTGGCAGCACCTCCAGGTACAGACCGTCGGTCAGGCGCTGATTCAGGCGCAGTTCTTCGTTGCAGAAGTGCTGGCGCTGATCCAGGTGGGTGAAGTCGAGGAAGCCGAAGTTCATCGGCTTCTTGATCTTGTAGGCATACTCACCCGTGAGCAATACCCAGGAGATATGCGTCTCGATGAGGTGGAACCCATCCACGGGGTGGGGGTACAGGGCAGGGTTCTGCAACGCAGTGATGAGGGCTTGGCTCACGGGAAATCCTTCCGGGGGCAGGGAATTCGAATCGGCCATTATGGTCAATGGTGCCGTCCCTGCCTACCGCCGGGCCGCCTGCCCAGCCTCAGTAAAGTGCGTATAATCCGCCGCCATGACTCGATCTCGAAATTCCCGTACCCCCAAAAAACGCCCGACCGGCCGCTCCCGTGCCTGGCTGGGCTGGGCTTTGAAGCTCAGCCTGGTCGGCTTGGTGATCATCGCTGGCTTCGCGGTCTACCTCGATGCCGTCGTGCAGGAAAAGTTTTCCGGCAAGCGCTGGACTATCCCCGCCAAGGTGTATGCCAGGCCGCTGGAGCTGTTCACCGGCCAGAAACTGAGCAAGAACGACTTCCTCACCGAACTCGACGCGCTGGGTTATCGCCGTGAAAGTGCCGCCAATGGGCCAGGCGCGGCAGCGGTGAACGGCAACACGGTGGACCTCAATACACGTGGGTTCCAGTTCTATGAGGGCATGGAGCCTGCCCAGTTCGTCCGTGTACGGTTCTCCGGTGATTACGTGGCGGGACTGGCGGGCGCCGACGGCAAGGCCTTGGATGTGGTGCGGCTGGAGCCGCTGATGATCGGCGGCATCTACCCCAAGAACCTGGAGGATCGCATCCTGATCAAGATCGACCAGGTGCCCAAGTACCTGCTCGAAACCCTTGTGGCCACCGAAGACCGCGATTTCTACAGTCACTTGGGCGTGTCGCCCAAATCCATCGCCCGGGCCATGTGGGTCAATACCTCGTCCGGATCAATGCGTCAGGGTGGCAGTACCCTGACCCAGCAGTTGGTCAAGAACTTCTACCTCACCAGTGAGCGCAGCCTGAGCCGCAAGCTGACCGAGGCGATGATGGCGGTATTGCTGGAACTGCATTACGACAAGCGCGAAATCCTGGAGGCCTACCTTAACGAGGTGTTCGTCGGCCAGGACGGTCAGCGTGCCGTGCACGGTTTCGGCCTGGCCAGCCAGTTCTTCTTCAGCCAGCCGTTATCCGAGCTCAAGCTGCATCAAATTGCGTTGCTGGTCGGCATGGTCAAGGGCCCGTCCTACTACAACCCGCGCCGTTACCCGGAACGTGCGTTGGCCAGGCGTAACCTGGTACTGGACCTGGTCGCCGAGCAGGGTGTGGCCAGCCAGGCCGAAGTGGATGCGGCGAAGAAGATGCCGCTGGGCGTCACCAAGCGCGGCAGTCTGGCCGACAGTTCGTTCCCGGCCTTCCTCGACTTGGTCAAGCGCCAGCTGCGTCAGGACTACCGCGACGAAGACTTGACCGAAGAAGGGCTGCGCATTTTCACCAGCTTCGACCCGATCCTGCAGATGAAAGCCGAAACTTCGATGAACGAGACGTTCAAGCGCCTGGCCGGGCGCAAGGGCGCCGACGAGGTGGAATCGGCGATGGTCGTGACCAACCCGGAGACCGGCGAGGTGCAGGCACTGATCGGCAGCCGCCAGTCGGGCTTTGCCGGCTTCAACCGAGCCATCGATGCCGTGCGCCCGATTGGTTCCCTGGTCAAACCGGCGGTGTACCTGACGGCCCTCGAGCAGCCGAGCAAGTACACCCTGACCAGCTGGGTGCAGGACGAACCGTTCTCGGTCAAGGCTGCCAACGGACAGGTATGGCGCCCGCAGAACTACGACAGGCGTTCGCACGGCACCATCTACCTGTACCAGGGGCTGGCGCACTCGTACAACCTCTCCACCGCCAAGCTCGGCCTGGAAGTGGGTGTGCCGAACGTGATCAAGACCATCGGGCGCCTGGGTGTGGATGTGGACTGGCCGGCGTTCCCATCGATGTTGCTGGGTGCAGGCGGAATGTCGCCGATGCAGGTCGCGACCATGTACCAGACCCTGGCCAACGGCGGCTTCAACACGCCGATGCGCGGTATTCGCAGTGTACTGACAGCCGAAGGCGAACCGCTCAAGCGCTACCCGTTCCAGATCCAGCAGACGTTCGACCCGGCGGCCATCTACCTGGTCCAGAACGCCATGCAGCGGGTCATGCGTGAAGGCACCGGGCGCTCGGTATACAACACCTTGCCGCGCACCCTCACCCTGGCGGGCAAGACCGGTACCAGCAACGATTCACGTGACAGCTGGTTCTCAGGCTTCAGCCAGGACCTGCTGGCAGTGGTCTGGATGGGCCGCGACGACAACGGTAAAACGCCCTTCACCGGCGCTACCGGCGCGCTGCAGGTGTGGACCAGCTTCATGAAAAAAGCCGACCCACTGCCGCTCGACATGCCCCAGCCCGACAACGTTGTGCAGGCCTGGATCGATCCGTACAGCGGCCAGGGGTCTGACAGCAGCTGTCCGGGCGCCGTGCAGATGCCGTATATTCGCGGGAGTGAACCGCCTGCCGGCGCGACCTGTGGCGGCGAGCAGAATCCAGCTGAATCGGTCATGGACTGGGTCAAGGGCTGGATGAATTAAGCACAGGCTGCATTGAAGAGGTGTGACGTGAACAAGTGGCTGTTTCCTGCCGTGACGGCGCTGGTGGTGCTCCAGGGGTGCTCCAGCGTGCCTCGCGGCAATATACCGGTGGTCGACTCCAGTACCCGCGTGTCCAACAGCGAGCGCGTCACGGCCAAGCGCCAGGCCCCTGGCATCAACGCCGGCACGCCCCAGGCGCAGACCCTGCCGGAGGATTCCGGCGTCACGGTGATGATTCCCCAGGGGGCCGGGGCGTCCGGCATCCAGACGTTCCCTGCTGGCAATGGCGCGGCGCCTATCAGCACGACGCCGATCACCACCGAGCCGGTTAACGCCCAACCGATTACCACTGACCCTAACCCCATTGCCGACGAGCCTTTCGATATCGCGTCAATGAACAGCGCATCGGCCCCCAAGGCCAACAGCGCGCCTACCGGCATTCCGCGTAGCGGCGCTGGCGGCGGGTTGTCCGCTGACGAACAGCTCGATGGGCCGGTGCTGGCACTGCTGACCACCGCCCAGACGCAGCAGGGCAGCGGCGATTTCAACGGCGCGGCGTCGAGCCTGGAGCGGGCCCAGCGGATCGCACCGCGCGAGCCGCAGGTGCTCTACCGGTTGGCGCAGGTAAGGCTGTCCCAGGGCGACGCCCCGCAGGCCGAGCAGTTGGCGCGCCGTGCGCTGACCTATGCCAATGGTCGTCCGAGCTTGCAGGCCGAGTTGTGGAATACGATCGCCCAGGCGCGTGAAAAGCAAGGCGACAGTGCCGGGGCAGCGCAGGCACGGCAAAAGGCACGGGTGAGCTCGTGACGGTGGAACCGCGGGTACTGGCCATTGCCGATCACCTGATGCTGATCGAGCGTGAGTTGCAGGTGCAAGGTTGGTGGGACGACGAGGCGCCTGACGACGATGCCCTGGAGAGCACGGTGCCCTTTGCGGTCGACACCTTGCGTTTCGAGCAGTGGCTGCAGTGGATTTTTCTGCCGCGCATGAAGATCATCATCGAGTTGGGTCATCCATTGCCCAATGCGTCGGGGATCCTCACCATGGCTGAAACCGTGTTCGTGAACCGGCCGGAGCAGAGCCGGGAGCTGCGCCGACTGTTGGCAGCATTCGACCAATTGATCGCCCCGACCGCCTGATTTCTTCCAATTTTCCTTCAAGGGCCGCAGATTGTGGCCCTTTTTTATGGAAATCTTAATTTTCCTGCTGCTTTAGTGATTTTTAGTGGTGCCAGGAATTCATCTTGGCTGAAAATTGGCAATAATTTTTCTTGACTTGTCGCCGCCAAATCACAAGAATCCAACTTCCGCTGTAGTGGGACTGCCAGAAGCAGACCCGCTAAGCAGATCATGAGGCGCACACCCGCGCCGACCTGTTACACCCCGCAACGCGTTACCTCGCGCTGGGTGGGAAACCCCCGCAACACTCTGGGGAGCTCCCAATACTTGCTCAGTCAGTGCTGACGTTCGCTCATGCTCTGCTTGGCAGTAAACCTATTAAGACCCGCCTGTTGGGGCGGTATTCTGGCGTTTTAGAGGTGAACAACGTGGAGCTTTTATCTGGCGCTGAGATGGTCGTCCGCTTCTTGCGTGACGAAGGCGTTAAGCACATCTACGGGTACCCTGGTGGTGCTCTCCTGCACGTCTACGACGCGCTGTTCAAGGAACCGGAAGTCGAGCACATCCTGGTTCGCCACGAACAGGCGGCGACCCACATGGCCGACGGCTACGCCCGCGCTACCGGCAAGGCCGGCGTGGTGCTGGTGACGTCCGGCCCGGGTGCGACCAATGCCATCACGGGCATTGCCACTGCCTACATGGACTCCATTCCGATGGTCATTCTATCCGGCCAGGTGCCTAGCACCATGGTAGGTACCGATGCCTTCCAGGAAACCGACATGATCGGTATCTCCCGGCCTATCGTGAAGCACAGCTTCATGATCAAGAACCCGACCGAGATTCCGGAAATCCTGAAAAAAGCGTTCTACCTGGCGCAATCCGGCCGCCCAGGCCCGGTGGTGGTCGATATCCCCAAGGACATGACCAACCCGGCTGAAAAATTCGAGTACGTGTACCCCAAGAAGGTCAAGCTGCGCTCCTACAGCCCGGCCGTGCGCGGTCATTCCGGGCAGATTCGCAAGGCAGCAGAAATGCTGCTGGCTGCCAAGCGCCCGATCGTCTACGCCGGCGGCGGCGTGATCCTGGGTGGTGGATCCGAGTCCCTGACCGAGATCGCCAAGTCGCTGAACTTGCCCGTCACCAATACCCTCATGGGGTTGGGCTGCTTCCCGGGTACCGATCGCCAGTTCCTTGGCATGCTGGGCATGCATGGCAGCTTCACCGCCAACATGGCCATGCACAACGCCGATGTCATCTTCGCCGTAGGCGCGCGTTTCGACGACCGTGTGGTCAACGGCCCGGCCAAGTTCTGCCCGAACGCCAAGATCATCCACATCGACATCGACCCGGCGTCGATCTCCAAGATGATCAAGGCCGACGTACCGATCGTTGGCCCAGTGGACAGCGTGTTGTCCGAGATGATCGGCATTCTCAAGGAAATCGGCGAGCAGCCTGAGAAGGCGTCGCTGGATGCCTGGTGGAAGCAGATCGACGAATGGCGTGGCAATGGCGAGCTGTTCCCTTATGACAAGGGCGACGGCAATGTCATCAAGCCGCAGAAAGTCATCGAGACCCTGTGCGAAGTTACCAACGGCGATGCCTTTGTGACCTCGGACGTGGGCCAGCACCAGATGTTCGCTGCCCAGTACTACCGCTTCAACAAACCCAACCGCTGGATCAACTCCGGTGGCCTGGGCACCATGGGCTTCGGCTTCCCGGCAGCGATGGGCATCAAGCTCAATTTCCCGGACCAGGACGTGGCCTGTGTAACCGGTGAAGGCAGCATCCAGATGAACATCCAGGAGCTGTCGACCTGCATGCAGTACGGCCTGCCGGTCAAGATCGTCAACATGAACAACGGTGTGCTGGGCATGGTTCGCCAGTGGCAGGACATGGCCTACAACGGCCGTCACTCGCACTCTTATGTCGAGTCGCTGCCTGACTTCATCAAGCTGGCCGAGGCCTATGGCCATGTGGGTATCCGCATTACCAGCCTGAAGGACCTCAAGCCCAAGCTCGAGGAAGCCTTCGCGATGAAGGATCGCCTGGTGTTCATCGACATCGCGGTTGACCGCAGCGAGCATGTCTATCCGATGCAGATCAAGGACGGTTCGATGCGTGACATGTGGCTGAGCAAGACGGAGCGTACCTGATATGCGGCATATCATCTCCCTGCTGCTGGAAAACGAACCGGGTGCCTTGTCCCGTGTGGTCGGCCTGTTCTCCCAGCGCAACTACAACATTGAAAGCCTGACCGTGGCGCCGACTGAAGACCCGACCCTGTCGCGTCTGACGTTGACCACCGTTGGCCATGACGAAGTGATCGAACAGATCACCAAGAACCTGAACAAGCTGGTCGAAGTGGTCAAGCTTGTCGACCTGTCGGAAAGCGCTCATATCGAACGCGAGCTGATGTTGGTCAAGGTCAAGGCCACCGGTGCCCAGCGTGCCGAGATCAAGCGCACCACGGATATCTTCCGTGGCCAGATCGTCGATGTGACCGCCAGCGTGTACACCGTGCAACTGAGCGGCACCAGCGACAAGCTGGACAGCTTCATCCAGGCCATCGGCACCGCATCGATTCTCGAAACCGTGCGCAGCGGCGTTACCGGCATTGCCCGTGGCGACAAAGTGCTCAGCATCTGAATTCAACAATAAATTAGCGATGGCTCCTTTGGGGCCGGGATATAACCAGGGGTATTTCATGAAAGTTTTCTACGATAAAGACTGCGACCTTTCCATCATCCAAGGTAAGAAAGTCGCCATCATCGGCTACGGCTCCCAAGGCCACGCTCAGGCGTGCAACCTGAAAGACTCCGGTGTGGACGTCACTATCGGTCTGCGTAAAGGTTCGGCCACCGTTGCCAAGGCAGAAGCCCACGGCCTGAAAGTGACCGACGTAGCCTCGGCGGTCGCCGCTGCCGACCTGGTCATGATCCTGACCCCGGACGAATTCCAGGGCCAGCTGTACAAGCAGGAAATCGAACCAAACATCAAGAAGGGCGCTACCCTGGCGTTCTCCCATGGCTTCGCGATTCACTACAACCAGGTGGTTCCACGCGGCGACCTCGACGTGATCATGATCGCACCGAAAGCCCCGGGTCACACCGTGCGCTCCGAGTTCGTCAAAGGTGGCGGTATCCCTGACCTGATCGCCATCTATCAGGATGCTTCTGGCAATGCCAAGAACGTTGCCCTGTCCTACGCCTCGGGTGTGGGTGGTGGCCGTACCGGTATCATCGAAACCACCTTCAAGGACGAGACCGAAACCGACCTGTTCGGCGAGCAGGCCGTGCTGTGTGGCGGTACCGTCGAACTGGTCAAGGCTGGTTTCGAGACTCTGGTCGAAGCGGGCTATGCCCCTGAAATGGCCTACTTCGAGTGCTTGCACGAGCTGAAGCTGATCGTTGACCTCATGTACGAAGGCGGTATCGCCAACATGAACTACTCGATCTCCAACAACGCCGAATACGGCGAGTACGTGACCGGTCCGGAAGTCATCAACGAAGAATCCCGTAAAGCCATGCGCAATGCACTCAAGCGCATCCAGGACGGCGAGTACGCGAAGATGTTCATCTCCGAAGGTGCTACCAACTACCCATCGATGACCGCCAAGCGCCGTAACAACGCCGCGCACGGCATCGAAGTCATCGGCGAGAAACTGCGTTCGATGATGCCGTGGATCTCGGCCAACAAGATCGTCGACAAGACCAAGAACTAAGGTTCGTCGAACGATGAAAAACGCGGCTTAGGCCGCGTTTTTTCGTTCTGGCAGCCAGCTTCTGGTATAAAGCAGACCAGTGGCCCGCCGTCAGAACCTGTTTAGCGGGCCCGTGTCGAACTTTTTCCATCCTGTTGCAAGGTACCCTCCATGAGCGAACGTCCCGAAGAGCCGAACAAGCCCTCCGACGCCGAAAGCCTGCTACCTGTCGATGAGCACATTGAAGAGGGGCATGACGACGAAGGGCGCAAGGTGCGTCATCGCGGCATTTATCTGCTGCCCAACCTGTTCACCACCGCGAACCTGTTCGCCGGTTTCTATTCCATCATCAGTTCAATGAACGCGCAGAGTGCCCTGAGCGCTGGCGATCCACGCGAAGCGAGCAAGTATTTTGCCTTTGCTGCCATCGCCATCTTCGTGGCCATGGTGCTCGATGGCCTCGATGGCCGGGTGGCGCGCATGACCAATACCCAGAGCGCCTTCGGCGCCGAGTACGATTCGCTGTCGGACATGGTCGCCTTCGGCGTGGCCCCGGCCCTGCTGGCCTTTGGCTGGGCGCTGGGTGACATGGGCAAGGTCGGCTGGATGGTGGCCTTCATTTATGTGGCCGGTGCCGCGCTTCGCCTGGCGCGGTTCAATACACAGGTGGGAACCGCCGACAAACGCTATTTCATCGGCCTGGCCAGCCCGGCTGCGGCCGGTGTGGTAGCCGGTACCGTATGGGCGTTCAGCGACTATGGCATCCAGGGCTCGAAGCTCTCGTTCCTGGTGGCGCTGTTGGTGGCGGCTGCGGGCATGCTGATGGTCAGCAACATCAAGTACAACAGTTTCAAGGAGCTTGACCTCAAGGGGCGTGTACCTTTCGTGGCGATCCTTGCCGTGGTGCTGGTGTTCGCGGTGGTCTTCAGCGATCCACCGCGCATTCTGCTGCTGGCCTTCCTGGCCTATGCGGCTTCCGGCCCCATTCAGTTCCTGCTGCGCTCGCGTCGCCGAAAAGGGTGATAATCGCTTAATTGTGGAATAACCCTCCGGCTCCATAGTCTTACTGGTACATCCGTTATCCAGTGCTGTGGAGCCGCTCATGCTTATCAAGCTTTCCAGGTCTTCCGAATGCAAGGCGTCGGAGATCACCCCTGAAGGTCTCTATCTCTCGCGCCGCGCCCTGATGGGCGGTTCGCTCGCGGGTCTGGCACTGGGTACGTTGCCGGGCAATGTCCTGGCTGGCGAGCCGTCTCGCTATCCTGACGTACAGGCTGGCAAGGCGCCTGCCTGGTTTGCCGAAAAGCTGCCCGATACCCGCTGGCAGGCGGTGACAGTCCAGAACGAAGCCGTGACCCCCTTCAAGGATGCCACCCACTACAACAACTTCTATGAGTTCGGGCCCGACAAGGGCGACCCGGCTGCCAACGCAGACAGCCTCAAGACCGAACCCTGGAGCGTTGTCATCGATGGGGAAGTGGGTAAACCCGGTCGCTACGCACTGGAGGACTTCGTCAAACCCTACCAACTTGAAGAGCGTGTCTACCGGCTTCGCTGCGTGGAGGCGTGGTCGATGGTCATTCCGTGGCTGGGTTTTCCATTGGCGCACGTGCTCAAGCAGGTCGAGCCCACCTCCAAGGCCCGTTATGTCCGTTTCGAAACGCTCGAGGATCCCAAGAGCATGCCCGGCCAACGTTCTGGCTTTGCATTGATCGATTGGCCTTATGAAGAGGGGCTGCGCCTGGATGAGGCGATGCATCCGTTGGCCATCCTGGCAGTCGGTATGTATGGCCGGGAGCTGCCGAACCAGAACGGGGCGCCGCTCAGGTTGGTCGTGCCTTGGAAGTATGGTTTCAAAAGCATCAAGTCGATCGTGCGCATCAGCCTGGTGGCAGAACAACCGAAAACCACGTGGCAGGGGTTGGCCCCGGACGAGTATGGTTTCTATGCCAATGTGAACCCGACGGTCGATCACCCGCGCTGGAGCCAGGCTCGTGAACGCAGGTTACCTAGCGGGCTGTTCAGTCCCAACGTGCGGGAGACACAGATGTTCAACGGCTATGCCGATGAGGTGGCGTCGCTATATGACGGGCTCGATCTGCGGAAGAACTACTGATGCGATACCCCTGGTTTCGTCTGGGCATATTCATGGCAGGCTGCTTGTTTCCGGCCTGGTGGCTCTATGAGGCCTCGGTCAACCTGTTGGGCCCTGATCCGGGCAAGGTGTTGATGGATCGATTGGGGTTGGGCGCCTTGGTGTTTCTATTGATCAGCCTGTGCATGACGCCATTGCAGCGGGTTACGGGTTGGCCGGGCTGGATCGTGGTGCGACGTCAACTTGGGCTGTGGGTGTTTGCCTACATCGTGTTGCACGTGCTGGCGTATCTGTTCTTTATCCTGGGGTTGGACTGGGGACAGTTGACGGTAGAGCTGCGCAAGCGGCCGTACATCATCGTCGGTGCGCTTGGCTTGCTTGGTTTGCTGGTGTTGGCGGTCACCTCCAATCGCTACAGTCAGCGCCGCCTGGGCGCGCGATGGAAAAAGCTGCACAGGCTGGTCTACGCGGTACTGGGCTTGGGGCTGCTGCATTTCCTATGGATTGTGCGATCTGATCTGCGGGAGTGGGCTGTCTATGCCTTTATTGGGCTGCTATTGATAGTGCTGAGGATACCGGCTGTTGCCCGTTCGCTTCCCCGCGTACACCGCCGACGGGGAAGGTCGGCTTGAGTTGGTATTGGGGTAATAGGTGCTTGTCTCGCGATTTCTGAAAATAGTGGTTGACGCAGTTCCTAATCCGCTTATAATGCGCCCCACTTCC
>NZ_DIMK01000037.1:0-4536 GCF_002425525.1 Pseudomonas sp. UBA5568
CGGCCCTTGGTGCAGGTCGAGGCTGCGCTGGGCCTGCTCGCACAACGCGGTCAGGGCCTGGCCGCGCGCGACCGTGGCATGCCACAGCAGCGGCGCCTGCTCCTCGGCGCCCTGTTGCTGGGCCGCAGCCCGGTGCCAGGCGAGCCCGGCTTGGGCATCGAAGCGCAGGCGCAAGGCATCATGGTGCAGCACCAGCGCCTGCAACGCCGCCTCCAGCACCCGTGGCTGTAACGCCTGTGTCGGCGCCAGCAGCACGGACTGGTTCCAGTGATGCGCATCGGCAATGCCTTGGGCGAAGAACCAGCGCTGGATGGCCAGCAGCGGCAGGCTGCCAGCGACCGGGCCCTGGTCGATACGGGCGACCTCGCCAAAACGGGCCACACCGGCCAGGGCCTGCACGGTCTGGTGCAGGAACAGGTCTTTGGGGCTGAGCACGATGCCGGCCTGACGGGCCCGGCTGACCACCTGGATCGAGATGATCGAATCGCCGCCCAATTCGAAGAAATTGTCGGTCACCCCAACCTGAGGGACCTTCAGCACCGCCTGCCAAATCTGCACCAACGCCTGCTCGAGCGGGCTGCTGGCGGCCACGTGCTGGCCTTGCAGCTGGGTCAGGTCGACTGCCGGCAGGGCCTGGCGGTCGATCTTGCCGTTGGGGGTCAGGGGCATGCGTTCGAGCAACTGCACGTGCGTGGGCACCATGTAGTCAGGCAGGTCCACCTTCAAACGGCGCTTGATCGATTCGCGGCGCTCAGCCTGGGCCTGATGATCGGACGCCAGTTGCGGTGCGTCGTCGCTCACCACGTAGCCGACCAGTTGCTGGCCGCTCGGGCCGGCCTGGGCCACCACCACCGCTTCGCGCACACCCGGCACCGCCAGCAGGCGAGCTTCCACCTCGCCCAACTCGATACGAAAACCTCGCACCTTGACCTGGCGGTCGATGCGCCCGAGGTAATCGATGATGCCGCTGCTGCGCAGGCTTACCCGATCACCGCTGCGGTACAGCCGGGCACCGTTGCCGAACGGGTCCGGTACGAACCTTTCGGCAGTGAGCCCCGGGCGCTTGAGGTAGCCACGGGCCAAGCCCTGCCCGCCCAGGTACAACTCTCCCGGGATGGCCAGGGGCAACAGGTTCAGGTCGGCATCGAGCACATAAGCGCGCCGTTCACCGACGCGATCACCAATGGGCGCATAGGCTGCGCCGCAGCGGTCCTGTTCGCCGGCTTTCCAGATCAGGGGGGTGACCACGGTTTCGGTAGGGCCGTAGCCATTGATGATGTAGGTCGGGCGCAGTGCGCGCCGGGCCATGGCGTAGCTGGCCTCGGACACCGCATCGCCGCCGAAGCAGTACACCCGCATCGGCGGTGGGTTGCCGTCGCGCTCGGCGTGCTCGGCCAGTTGCTGAAGGTAGACCGGTGGAAACGCCGCGACCGTCACCCCATGCTCATGCATGGCGGCATAGGTTTGCTCCGGCGTCCACAGCTGCGGGTCGCGGATCAGCAGCGAAGCGCCGTGGGTCAGGGGCGTGAGCCAGCGCTCGTGGGCACCGTCGAAGGCGAACGACATGAAGTGCAGTTCGCAGTCGGCTGGCGTCATTTCGTAGCGCTCGCCAATCGCCCGGCAGTGCATGGCGATGGGGCCATGGGCTACCGCCACCCCTTTGGGCAGGCCGGTGGAACCCGAGGTGTAGATGACGTAGGCCAGGTTATCGGCCTGGGCGGCGTTCGCCGGCGCGTGGCAGGGTTGCGAGGCCAGGTCCATGTGGTCCAGGGCCAGGGTTGCCAACCCCTCAGGGACCGGCAGGCGCTGCATGAGCGCGCTGTCGCTGAGCAGCAGGGCCATGCCACTGTCCTGCATCAGGTAGGCCAGGCGTTCGCGGGGGTATTGCGGATCGAGCGGCGTATAGGCACCGCCGGCCTTGAGCACCGCCAACAGGCTCACGACCATCTCAAGGCCACGCTCCAGGGCGATACCGACCAGCACTTCCGGCCCGACCCCGGCTGTGACCAGGGCATGGGCCAGGCGGTTGGCCTGCTGATCGAGCTGGGCAAAGCTCATGCGCTGCTCGCCAAACAACAAGGCGGTGGCCTGCGGGGTTTGCGCAGCCCACTGGGCAATGCGCTCGTGCACCAGCGGGCCGTCGGCGTGACGCAGGTCCGGGGCGTTGCGCACAGCGTGCAGGTGCTCATGCTCATCGACGGCCAGCATCGGCAGCGCAGCAATGCAGCGCGACGGGTCGGCGACGAGGCTGCGCAGCAGGGTCAGCCAATGGCGCCCCAGGCGCTCGATGGTGGCGGCATCGAACAGGTCGCACGCATAGGTCAGCGACCCCCACAGGCCGTCTTCGCCCTCGACGGTGTCCAGCGTCAGGTCGAACGAGGCGCTGTGGCTTTCCCAGAACAGCCCTTCGATATCGAGCCCAGGCACCTGCCGGGTGCGTTGGTCGCGGCCTTGGCGCTGGTGGTTGTACATCACCTGGAACAACGGGTTGTGGCTCAGGCTGCGGTCTGGCTGCAAAGCTTCGACCAGTTGTTCGAACGGCAGGTCCTGATGCGCCTGGGCACCGAGCACCGTCTGCTTGACCTGTTGCAGCAACGCCGGGAAGGCCAAGGCCCCCTGCACATCGGCGCGCAGCACCTGCGTGTTGACGAAGAAGCCCAGCAGGCGATCGGTCTCGACCCGGTTGCGGTTGGCGTTGGGCACCCCGACGCGAATATCGGTCTGGCCGGTGTAGCGGTGCAGCAGCACCTGGAACGACGCCAGCAACAGCATGAACAGCGTGACCTGTTGCTGCTGCGCCAGGCCTTGCAAGGCTTCGCTCAGGGCGCTGTCGATGGGCAGGTCGACACGCGCGCCGCGCAGGCTTGGCTGGGCCGCACGCGGACGGTCGGTGGGCAACTCCAGCACAGGTTGATGCGCGCCCAGTTGCTCACGCCAGTAGGCCAGTTGCTGCTCGCTGCCGCCGGCTTCCATCCAGCGACGCTGCCAGATGGCGTAGTCGGCGTATTGAATGGGCAGCGCGGGCAGCTCGACCGCCCGCCCGTGGACGAAGCCCAAGTACAGCTGCATCAGCTCATCGACCATGACCTGCATCGACCAGCCATCGGAGACGATGTGGTGCTGCACCATCACCAGCACATGTTCATCGTCAGCCACCGTCAGCAGCCCCAGCCGTACCAGCGGACCGTGTTCGAGGTCGAAGGGCCTGGCGATCTGCTGCTCGATCAACGCCTGTACCTCGGCGTCTTGGTGCTCGGGTGCCAGGGTGGCCGGCAGGTGCAACGGCTCGATCGCGATCGGCAGGGCGCCATGCACGCGCTGGCAGGGCCGCTCCTCCTCCACCACGAAGGTGGTGCGCAGGGTCTCGTGGCGTGCCACCAGGGCATCGAACGCCTGCTGCAAGGCCTGGGTGTCGAGGTGGCCGCGCAGGCGCAGGGCGGTAGGGATGTGAGAGGCGCTGCTGCCTGGCTCCAGCTGCCAGAGGAACCACTGGCGCTCCTGGGCGAAGGACAGCGGCAAGCTGTCCAACTGCTCGCGGATGATCGGAATCGGCAGGTTGCCGGGCGAGACCTTTTGTTCGGCCATCTTGGCCAGGTACTGGCGGCGCTTGTCCACGGGCAAGGCGATGAAGCGTTGGGCAATGCGCAGGGCGCTGGCGTGATCCATTACACCGCCTCCATTTCGTCGAGCAAGCTTTCGAGCTGGTCAAGGGTGGAGGCATCCACCGCCCCGCCTTCGCGCTCCAGTTGGCGGGCCAGCTCGCCCAGGGTGGGGTATTGGAAAATCAATTGCGCAGTTGCCTTCATACCAAGCTCGAGTTGAATGCGTGAGACCAGGCTCACGACGAGAAGAGAGTGACCGCCCAGGTCGAAGAAATGATCGTTCAAGCCGACCTTGTCGAGCTGGAGCAGGTCCTGCCAGATCGCTGCCAGTTGGCACTCGACCGGGCGTTGCGGGGCTTCGTAGCCCTGTTGTTGTGGCGCGGCCTGGGGCAGCGGCAAGGCCTTGCGGTCCAGCTTGCCATTGGGGCTGAGCGGCCACTGTTCCAGCAGCAGCCATTGGCCGGGCACCATGTAGCCGGGCAAGTTGGCCTTGAGGTGAGCCTTGAGGCGCTCGCGCAGCAGCGCCTGGCGCGTGGCCTCCAGGTCAGCGCCGGCGACCAGCACGTAGCCGACCAGTTGCGCACCGGCGGCGCCAGGCTGAGCCAGCACGACCGCTTCACGGACTTCGGCCACCTCCAGCAGGCGCGCCTCGATCTCACCCAGCTCGATGCGCTGGCCACGGATCTTCACCTGGTGGTCCAGGCGACCGAGGTATTCCAGCACGCCGTCGGCGCGGTAACGCACCAGGTCGCCCGTGCGGTACAAACGCTCGCCATTACCCACAGGACTTGCCACGAAGCGCTCGGCGGTCAACGCCGGGCGGCGGTGATACCCACGAGCCAGGCCCACCCCGCCCAGGTACAGCTCACCGGCCACCCCCGGCACGACCGGCTGCAGGGCCGCGTCCAGTACGTAAGTGTGCAGGTTGGCAATG
>NZ_DIMK01000006.1:0-123802 GCF_002425525.1 Pseudomonas sp. UBA5568
AAATCAAAAGCAAAGCGGGGGGCTGCCGCCCCCCGCTTATTCATAGCCGCCGTCACCCGCTAGATCACCCCGGCCACCTGCAGCCGTTTCACCTCGGCATCCGGCATGCTTAGCAGTGCCTTCAACACGCTCTCTGTATGCTCACCCAGTAGAGGTGGCGCATGCCTGTACTCAACAGGCGTCTGCGACAAGCGAATCGGCGAAGCGACCTGGGGCACTGTGCCTGCCAGTGGGTGCGCCATGCTCACTGCCAGTTCTCGCGCCACTACCTGTGGATCCTCAAACACCTGCGCCAGGTCATTGACCGGCCCACACGGCACGCCTACTGCTTCCAGGTCACTCACCCACTGCGCCGTCGTCCTGAACACCGTCACCTGGCGAATCAACGGTACTAGCTCGCCCCTGTTGGCTACACGTGCCTTGTTGGTTGCGAACCGCGGGTCATCAGCCCACTGTACCTGCCCAGCCACCTCTGCAAACTTTCGGAACTGACCATCGTTGCCCACAGTGAGAATGAAGTCGCCATCGGCCGTGGGAAAGTTCTGGTAAGGCACGATATTCGGGTGCGCATTGCCCAGGCGACGCGGCGGCACGCCCGTTGTGAGGTAATTCATCGCCTGATTGGCCAGGCACGCCACCTGGACATCCAGCAGAGCCATGTCGATGTGCTGACCCTCACCACGCTGCTCCCGATGAGACAGCGCCGCCAGAATCGCCACCGTCGAATACAGCCCGGTAAGAATGTCCGTCAGCGCCACCCCAACCTTCACAGGCCCCGCACCCACTTCACCCTCCGGCAGCCCTGTCAGGCTCATGAGCCCGCCAAGCCCCTGAATCATGAAGTCATAGCCCGCACGCTGCGCATAGGGGCCTGTCTGCCCGAACCCGGTGATTGAGCAATAGATGAGCTTCGGATTGATAGCCTTCAGGCATGGATAATCCAGCCCATAAGCCGCCAAGCCGCCTACCTTGAAGTTTTCAATGACGATATCGCTCTTGGCAGCCAGTTCGCGGATCAGTCGCTGACCATCGGCCTGGGTGAAGTCGATCGTGATAGAGCGCTTGTTGCGGTTGGCTGCCAGATAATAAGCCGCTTCGCCAGTACTGCCACCCGCGCTGTCCTTAAGATAAGGCGGCCCCCACGCCCTCGTGTCATCGCCCTTGCCAGGACGCTCGACCTTGATGACATCGGCACCCAGGTCCGCAAGGATCTGACCAGCCCACGGCCCCGCCAGTACCCGCGACAGGTCCAGCACGCGCAGATGCGAAAGCGCTCCCATGACAGCCTCCTTATTAATAGAAAGCCTGAATACCTGTCTGCGCACGCCCCAGAATCAGAGCATGCACGTCATGGGTGCCTTCATAAGTGTTCACCACCTCGAGGTTGACCAGATGACGCGCCACGGCGAATTCGTCCGAGATGCCATTACCGCCCAACATGTCACGCGCCATGCGGGCGATGTCCAGCGCCTTGCCACATGAGTTGCGCTTCATGATCGACGTGATCTCGACAGCGGCAGTGCCCTCATCTTTCATGCGCCCCAGACGCAGGCAGCCTTGCAGTGCCAAGGTGATCTCTGTCTGCATGTCAGCGAGCTTCTTCTGAATCAGCTGGTTGGCAGCCAGCGGCCTGCCAAATTGCTGCCGGTCCAGGGTGTACTGACGCGCTGTATGCCAGCAGGCCTCGGCAGCGCCCAGTGCTCCCCATGAAATGCCGTAGCGTGCGGAGTTCAGGCAAGTGAAAGGCCCCTTGAGCCCGCGCACCTCAGGGAACATGTTCTCCTCGGGCACAAACACATTGTCCATGACAATCTCACCCGTCACGGAGGCGCGCAGCCCGACCTTGCCATGAATCGCCGGTGCACTCAGGCCCTCCCAGCCCTTTTCCAAAACGAAACCACGGATGTCACCTGCATCGTCCTTGCCCCACACCACGAACACATCAGCGATAGGACTGTTGGTGATCCACATCTTGCTGCCGGTCAACCGATAGCCGCCTTCGACTTTCCGGGCACGAGTGACCATCGACCCCGGGTCAGACCCATGATTGGGTTCAGTAAGGCCAAAGCAACCAATCCACTCGCCACTGGCAAGCTTGGGCAAGTACTTCTGTTTCTGTGCCTCGGAGCCAAATTCATTGATCGGCACCATCACCAACGACGACTGCACACTCATCATCGAGCGATACCCCGAGTCGATGCGCTCTACCTCGCGAGCAATGAGCCCGTAACACACGTAGTTCAGACCGCTCCCACCGTACTGCTCCGGGATCGTAGCGCCCAGCAGGCCCACTTCACCCATCTCGCGAAAGATCGCTACATCTGTCTTTTCGTGACGGAACGCTTCAAGCACGCGCGGAGCCAGCTTGTCCTGGGCGAACTGATAGGCACTGTCTCGAACCATGCGCTCTTCTTCACTGAGCTGTTGATCCAGCAAGAGGGGGTCGATCCAGCTGAAGCTTGCTTTGGCGGCCATGAATGCATTTCTCCCAGAACGGTGGATGACTTATGACGTGATCCTAGGCCGGGCAAGCGGCGACGACAAACGACGTTTCTGCACCTATGAGTGCTATTTTCTCACTCAGAGAGCATTGAAACCCCAAAACCAAATGTCCACGAGTGAGGGATAGGCATGCGTCGGAAGATACCCAGCACTACAGCCCTGGTTTGCTTCGAGGCTGCCGCCCGCCACGAAAGCTTCACCAAGGCTGCTCAGGAACTGTCGCTGACCCAGGGCGCTGTGTGTAGGCAGATCGGCAGCCTTGAGGGCTTTTTGAACGTTGAGTTGTTCCGCCGCTCACACCGGGGCGTGAAGCTGACCGAAGCAGGGCTGTCCTACAGCCGGCAAGTGGCCGCGCAACTCGATGCGGTAGAGCGCGATACGCTGTCGGTGATGCGTCAGCAGGGCGCCAGCGTGATCGAGCTGGCAGTGGTGCCCACGTTCGGCACTCAATGGTTGCTGCCGCGGTTGATGGATTTCCAGCAGCGTCAACCCGATGTCACGGTCAACCTGACCAATCGCACACGACCTTTTCTATTTGCCGATACCAGCTTCGATGCCGCCATCTACTTTGGTGACGGTGACTGGTCAGGTACCCGCTCGCACAGGCTGATGGGTGAAAATCCTGTCCCTGTCTGCAGCCCGGCGTTGCTTGGTGATAGGCACACCCTCCAGGCGCACGACATTGCACAACTCCCCCTGCTGCAACAAAGCACCCGGCCCTATGCATGGCGCCAGTGGTTCAGCAGCATCGGCATTTCTGTAGCAACCGACATGACCGGCCCCCGCCTTGAGCTCTTTTCAATGCTCGCACAAGCGGCCATGCATGGAATGGGTGTTGCGCTCATTCCCCCCTTTCTCATTCAACGCGAGCTCGGCGAGGGTAGGCTGGTGGTCGCTAACAGGCATGTTCTACGTAGCGACAGGGCCTACTATCTAATGATTCCGGAGCGCAGGGTCGAATCAACCACGCTGGATGCGTTTCGGGAATGGCTGGTGGCACAGGCGGCAGATTACGCTGACACCAAGGAAAGCTGACCCCGTAGTCAATTATAATTTACACCTACAGATGTAATGATCTGTCGCATTTAAATAACTATATTGCAGGGCTTCTGACAGTGATAGAGTGCTTCAGCGATCTGTTATTAAGCCTCTGTTTGCGACATTCGCCTGCTTAAACACGAAAAATGCAGATTTTCCGCTGAAAACTGTCCTAACTTGACGAATAAAGGCGCTTGAGCGTTCGCAACAGATCAGCTGCGACATCTGGTCACATGGTGACTTGTAGTTATTGGTTAGTTTCGCTCCAGATTCTATTGAAGCCCGTCTGGTTCGTCTGCAAAATGCTGTGCCCGCCCAGGATCGGGTGGTTGGGCCCTAAGCCGCTCCGGCGCACCCTACGAAGTGCGCTGGCCTCACAAATATAAAAAAGGTCATCGCAGGAGAAATAGTCGTGCACATTGGTGTTCCGCTCGAGACGCAGACCGGCGAGACAAGGGTCGCCGCGACGCCTGAAACCATCAAGAAACTGATAGGTCAGGGTCATCAGGTTACGGTCCAGCAAGGTGCTGGGGTCAATGCCAGCATTCCGGACAGCGCCTATGAATCTGTCGGTGCCCGCCTGGGCTCGGCGGCTGAAGCCTATGGCACCCAGTTGGTGCTCAAGGTAGTCGCGCCAACCGATGGTGAATTGGCGCTGATGAGCAGCGGCAGCCTTCTGGTCGGCATGCTCAACCCGTTCAACAACGACGTTATCGCCAAGATGGCCGCGCGCGGCCTCACGGCATTTGCGCTGGAGGCCGCGCCGCGAACGTCTCGGGCACAAAGCCTGGACGTACTTTCATCCCAAGCCAACATCGCCGGCTACAAAGCCGTATTACTGGCTGCCCATCACTATCCGCGCTTCATGCCGATGCTGATGACGGCCGCCGGTACAGTGAAGGCAGCACGCGTCTTGATCCTGGGTGCAGGTGTAGCGGGGTTGCAAGCGATTGCGACGGCCAAGCGTCTTGGCGCAGTCATCGAGGCATCGGACGTGCGCCCTGCGGTGAAGGAACAGATCGAATCGCTCGGCGCGAAGTTCATCGATGTGCCTTACGAGACCGATGAGGAGCGCGACTGTGCCCAAGGCGTCGGCGGCTACGCCAGGCCCATGCCGGCAAGCTGGATGCAGCGTCAGGCTCAGGCCGTACACGAGCGTGCCCGGCAAGCGGACATCGTCATTACCACCGCACTGATCCCTGGCCGCAAGGCGCCTACGCTATTAAGCGCCGAAACGGTCGCCCACATGAAACCAGGTTCGGTAGTCATCGACCTGGCAGCGGCCCAGGGCGGCAACTGCCCACTGACCGTGGCCGACGAGGTCGTGCATGCCCATGGCGTCACCATCGTGGGCCCAACTAACCTACCCGCCCTGGTCGCAGCGGACGCTTCCGCCCTTTACGCACGCAACCTGCTGGACTTCACAAAACTGCTGTTCGACAAGGACGGCGCCCTGACCATCAACCTCGAAGACGACATCGTCGCGGCCTGCCTCATGTGCCGCGACGGTCAAATCGTCCGCAAGAACGGCTGAGGAGCACGACAAATGGAAGATATGCTGATTTCCCATGGCATTTATAACCTCATCATTTTCGTGCTGGCCATTTATGTGGGTTACCACGTGGTCTGGAATGTCACACCGGCGTTGCACACCCCGCTGATGGCAGTCACCAACGCGATATCGGCCATCGTTATCGTCGGTGCCATGCTCGCCGCTGCGCTGACGGTCACGCCTGCCGGAAAGGTGATGGGCACGCTCGCCGTTGCTCTGACTGCAGTCAACGTATTTGGCGGGTTCCTGGTCACCCGCCGCATGCTTGAAATGTTCAAGAAAAAGGTCAAGAACGAGGGGCAGAAGTCAGCATGAGCATGAATCTGGTAACACTTCTGTACCTGGTCGCCTCGGTGTGTTTCATCCAGGCGCTCAAGGGCCTGTCGCACCCCACTACATCCCGGCGTGGCAACCTGTTCGGCATGATCGGTATGGGTATCGCGATCCTCACCACGGTCGGTCTCATTTATAAGCTCGGTGCTGAGCTGGCCACGGCCGGCATCGGCTATGTGATCGTCGGGCTGCTGGTGGGCGGCACCGCAGGCTCGGTGATGGCCAAACGCGTCGAGATGACCAAGATGCCTGAGCTGGTCGCCTTCATGCACAGCATGATCGGCCTTGCCGCGGTATTCATCGCCATTGCCGCAGTGCTCGAGCCCCAGTCGATGGGAATCGTCGCCGCCATCAGCGATCCAATCCCTACGGGTAACCGCCTGGAGCTGTTCCTGGGGGCTGCCATTGGTGCCATTACCTTCTCGGGCTCGGTGATCGCCTTCGGCAAGCTATCGGGCAAATACAAGTTTCGCCTGTTCCAAGGCGCGCCGGTGCAGTTTGCCGGTCAGCACAAACTCAACCTCATTCTCGGCCTGACCACCATCGCGCTGGGGTTGCTGTTCACCTTCACCGGCCACTACAGCGCCTTTACCCTCATGCTGGTGCTGGCGTTCATCATGGGCGTGCTGATCATCATCCCGATCGGCGGTGCCGACATGCCGGTGGTGGTGTCGATGCTCAACAGCTACTCGGGCTGGGCTGCAGCAGGGATCGGCTTCTCGCTGAACAACTCCATGTTGATCATCGCCGGCTCGCTGGTAGGTTCGTCCGGGGCGATTCTGTCCTACATCATGTGCAAGGCCATGAACCGCTCGTTCTTCAATGTCATCCTGGGCGGCTTTGGTGGCGATGCCGAAGCGGGTGCTGCCCAAGGCTCCACAGAACAGCGTCCGGTGAAGTCCGGCTCGGCCGACGATGCGACCTTCCTGCTCAGCAACGCCGACAGCGTGATCATCGTTCCCGGCTATGGCCTTGCCGTCGCACGTGCCCAGCATGCGCTCAAGGAGCTGACCGAGAAGCTCACGCACAACGGTGTCACCGTCAAATACGCCATTCACCCGGTGGCAGGGCGTATGCCTGGTCACATGAACGTGCTGTTGGCAGAAGCCGAGGTCCCCTACGACCAGGTCTTCGAGATGGAAGACATCAATGCCGAGTTCGGCCAGGCCGACGTAGTCCTGGTATTGGGCGCAAACGACGTGGTCAACCCGGCCGCCAAGAATGACCCCAAGTCACCGATCGCCGGCATGCCGATTCTCGAAGCCTTCAAAGCCAAGACCATCATCGTCAACAAGCGCTCCATGGCCAGCGGCTATGCAGGCCTGGACAACGAGCTGTTCTACCTCGACAAGACCATGATGGTATTCGGCGACGCCAAGAAGGTCATCGAAGACATGGTCAAGGCCGTGGAGTGAGGCAGGTTCTGTTCTGATCCTGTGAACAAGAAGAGCCCTGGTCGATAACGGCCGGGGCTTTTTCGTTAATTGATCCGGATCAACGGCCATGAAGCGGCGGGGGTAATACGACCATGGTCGCGGGACGGCACCGGTCTAAATCACTAGACTGCGCAGCAGTAGCTTAGTAGCCCGAGATAACAATCCATGTACCGTGATCGCATCCGCTTGTCCTCCCTGCATAGCAAGGTAATGAGTGCGGCCGACGCCGCTGGCCTGATCGAGGACGGCATGACCGTCGGCATGAGCGGCTTCACCCGCGCCGGTGAAGCCAAGGCCGTCCCTCACGCGCTGGCCGAACGCGCCAAGCAGTCGCCGCTGCAAATCAGCCTGATGACCGGCGCGAGCCTTGGCAACGACCTGGACAAACAGCTGACCGAAGCCGGTGTACTGGCCCGCCGCATGCCGTTCCAGGTGGACAGTACGCTGCGCAAGGCCATCAACGATGGCAAGGTCATGTTCATCGACCAGCACTTGTCGGAGACCGTCGAGCAACTGCGCAACCAGCAACTGAAGCTCCCCGACATTGCCGTGATCGAAGCGGTGGCCATCACCGAGCAAGGGCATATTGTACCGACCACGTCGGTCGGCAACTCGGCGAGCTTTGCGATCTTTGCCAAGAAAGTTATCGTCGAGATCAATTTGTCGCACAACCCGAATCTGGAAGGGCTGCACGACATCTATATACCTACGTACCGTCCTACCCGCACGCCCATCCCATTGGTAAAGGTGGATGACCGCATCGGCAGTACCGCCATTGCCATCGACCCTGCCAAGATCGTAGGCATCGTCATCAGTGACCAACCCGATTCGCCCTCCACGGTGCTGCCACCCGATGACGAAACCCAAGGCATTGCCGACCACCTGATCAGCTTCCTGAAGAAAGAGGTTGAAGCAGGGCGCATGACTAACCGGTTGGGGCCCCTGCAGGCGGGGATCGGCAGCATTGCCAACGCCGTGATGTGCGGGCTCATCGACTCGCCGTTCGAAGACCTGACCATGTACTCCGAGGTGCTGCAGGACTCCACGTTCGATCTGATCGATGCGGGCAAACTGCGCTTTGCCTCGGGCAGTTCCATCACCCTGTCCAGTCGCCGCAACACCGACGTGTTCGGCAACCTGGAAAAGTACAAGGACAAGCTGGTTCTGCGCCCGCAGGAAATCTCCAACCACCCCGAAGTGGTTCGGCGTCTCGGTATCATCGGTATCAACACTGCCCTGGAATTCGACCTCTACGGCAACGTCAACTCCACGCACGTCTGCGGCACCCGGATGATGAACGGCATTGGCGGTTCCGGCGACTTCGCCCGTAATGCACACCTGGCCGTATTCGTGACCAAATCGATTGCCAAAGGCGGCGCCATCTCAAGCGTGGTACCCATGGTCAGCCATGTGGACCATACCGAGCATGACGTGGACATCCTGGTCACCGAGCAAGGCCTGGCAGACTTGCGGGGCCTGGCCCCTCGGGAGCGCGCCAGGGCGATCATCGACAACTGCGTACACCCCGACTATCGCGCGGCCTTGAACGATTACTTCGAGCGCGCTTGCCAGCGGGGCGGGCACACGCCGCACATCTTGCGTGAAGCACTGGCATGGCATGAAAACCTGGAAGAGACAGGTCGCATGCTTGCCCTGTAACGCGTCCTGAAGTAAGCACAAACCTCAAAGGGTCGCTTGGCGACCCTTTTTTTACGCCACTGAGAAAGCAGCAACAAGGCAGGAACAGAATGAACTGTACTACTGTACTGCTTTTCACCAGATGATCTCTCCGAAAGGCAGAGGAATCACCGAAATATGCACCATATTCGCGCACACCAGTACAGTTTAGCCACTTTCGAGTGCAACAGTAGCATTACACAGTTAACTGGCTCGCCCTCTTTACCTGCAACTGTATCTACTGTTATGGACAAGAGGGGAGGATCATTGGCATCAGTTAAATCACTATCTAATGCCGCCATAAGCGGAAGGATGATCATCATGGAACGTACCCTCAGTTCCGGTCTGGTTTTTGAAAGCACCGCCAAACAATCCAACGCCTCGTTCCCCCTGCGCGTAGCCTCTACCTTGTTGCTTTGGCAGCGTCGTATGGCAAGCCGTCGTCAATTGGCTCGCTTGGATGCGCGTCTGCTGGCAGACGCCGGTATCAGCGAATCGCAGCGTTACGAAGAGTTGAGCAAGCCTTTCTGGCGCTAAGCGCCTGTGCCAGCCTGACTGGCAACGTGAATTTCGAAAACCCGTCGCAGAGCCCTGCGACGGGTTTTTTATTTGTGTTTCAAATAAAATCTCCGTCACCGGTACAGTTACCGTGAGCTCTTCTATAAGGCATAACAGTTCAACGCCGCTCTATCATTAACATCTTGATACAGCACCGCGTGATACGCTTCGCTTAACTGTCTGGTAGAACCGACTGTCATAGTCTAGGCAAGGGCCGTTGCCCACGTTCCCAGCTGGATCCCCTTACACCAGGAGCTTACGTTCATGACCCGTACTTACCTGATCGGCGCTGCGCTGATGCTTGGCCTGGCTGGTACAGCCAGTGCCAGCAGTTTTGTCGTCACCACCGACACCGTGGTACGAGGCGTCGCTGCCTCAACCAACGCCACGTCCGATGCGTCTTCATCCCTGCGCGACAACAAGATCGTGCAAGCAGCCCGCGACGACGCCGCCAGCTTCGTCGCCAGCCAGGGCAGCATCCGGGGCGCCAAGCTCGAAAGCGCGCTGGTTCACATCCGTGCCCAAGCACCTGCCTTGCACGCCAGCGACGAGCAACTGGCTCAAGCCATCCTGGCTCTTTGAGTCAGCAGGCCGTCTCCAGCCGATCGCTCATGCGTTTTCTGCTATTACCCCTGCTCTGGACCGCGGGCATAGCCACGGCTCACGCGCTGGACGCCACTACCCAAGGCCTGGTGATCTCGGGTTACGTCACGACCCAGGTCACCACTGCACCTTTTGATCGAAAGCTCATAAGCGCAGCGCGCGACGATGCGGCAATGTTCGTCGCCACCGAGGGTCGTGTGCGCGGTGCACGCCTTGAGGCAGCCCTTGAAGCCATTCGCGTGCATAAACCCGCGCGCACTGCCAGCGACCTGGAACTGGCGCGAGCAATCCTCGTCGAATGACTATCCTTTTCCTCCCAGTATTTTCGGAGATGCTCCATGCGTAAACCGCTGATTGCCGCTACTCTCGGCATGTTCCTGTTGGCCGACCTGGCCCAGGCTCAGACCTTGGTGGCCACCAGCAACATCATCGTGCGCGCCTTTGGCCGCTCGATCGACTTCACATCGGATACCACGACATCCATTCGCGATTCGAAAGTGGTACGTGAAGCTCACGACGATGCAGCCAGCTTCGTGGCCAGCGACGGCGATATCCGTGGCGCGCAACTGGAAGCGGCGTTCACGACGTTGCGCGAGCGTGTACCGCAGGCACGCGATGCCAGTGACCAGGTATTGGCCGAAGCTATTCTCGCGCTGTGAAGTCACTGCGTGCCGGGTGGTTCGGCTGTCTTCTGACACTGCTCGGCACGCCCGCGCTTGCAGACTTGCACCTGGATCTGCAAACCGCCGACCTGACCCCGCAGCAGGTCAGCGCCAGCCAGGCGCTGCTCGACCAAGCGATGGCCAGCCTGCCACCCTCGTTCAAGCAGCGGCTTGATCGCACCGTCAGCGTCAGTTGGAGTGACCAGATGCCGCCTGACGCCTACGGCCAGGCATCATTGGTGTCCAGCCTGATGCTCAATCGGCGCCTGCTGCCCAGCCTTGCCGACGGCACCGCGACCACAGAGCTGACGCATCGGCCCCATGGCACTGTGCGCAACGAACTGTTGGCGACCGTGGTCCATGAGCTCACTCATATCTACGACCGCGCCCGGTTGTGGCCGGGGCAGCAGAACGCATTGCTCACTCGATGCAACCGCCTGCAAGGCACTGTCGGGAATATAGGCCTGCCCGGCGAATGCCGCGGCCAGGCGGGGCGACGGTTCACCCTCAGCGATGACCCACGCCTGCTGGACCTCGCCGGCTGGCCCCAGTACGTAGGCCGGCGCGGCGAGCGCGAACAGCATAACGGCCAGTTCGTGCGTAGCCCCGACCGCTACGAGCTGAGCAGCCCGAAAGAATACGTCGCGGTCAATATGGAGTACTTCCTTCTCGACCCCAGCTATGGCTGTCGCCGCCCCGCGCTCAATCGATACCTGACTCAACATTTTGGCTGGAGCCCTCCCCAGGACGCCTGCGCCAAAGGCCTGCCGTTCATCAATGCCGGTAGCGACTTCGCGCGCCAGCCGCTGGGTGAGGTCGACCCCGAGCGGGTGTACGAAGTGGATTACCTGCTGGCCGAGGCCAATCAGAACCTGGTCAGCCGCTGGGGGCACAGCATGCTGCGCCTGGTCATCTGCAAGCCCGGCCGTCCGCGAGGCCCGGACTGCCGCCTGGACCTTGATCAAAGCCTGGTGCTTTCGTACCGCGCTTTCGTCAACGACGTCCAGTTGTCCAGCTGGGATGGACTGGTCGGCGTCTATCCCTCCCGGTTGTTCGTGCTGCCGCTGGGGCAGGTCATCGATGAATACACCAAGACCGAACTGCGCAGCCTGGCCTCGGTGCCACTCAAGCTCAATCGTGAGGAGATCGAGAACCTGGTCCGCCAGGCCGCCGAAATGCACTGGAGCTACGACGGCAACTACTGGTTCCTGTCCAATAACTGCGCCGTGGAATCGCTGAAGCTGCTGCGTAGCGGTACCGCCAACCCAAAACTCAACGACCTTGACAGCATCATGCCCAATGGCCTGCTTGCCGTGCTCGACGGCCGTGGGCTGGCTGACACCAGCATGCTGGACGATCCGCGAGAGGCACTGCGCCTGGGCTACCGCTTTGACTCGTACCGCGACCGCTACCAGGCCATGTTCGATGTGCTGAAGAAGCAACTGCCGGTAAAGCAAACCAAGGTAGAGGATTGGTTGGCCCTGGACGCCGAGCAACGCAAGCCCTGGTTCGACCAGGCTGACCTGCGCACCAGTGCCGCCTTGCTGCTTCTGGAACAGGCGGGCTTGCGACGGCAACTGCTGTTGGCACAGGACGAGGTCAAGCAGCGCTATCTCAATGCCGCAGCGCTCAAGGATGGTAGCGTCGACAAGGCCGATGCCACCCTCAAGCAGATGCTCGCCAACAGCGGTTTCCTGAGTCGCCCGGCGGAATTGCTCGACACCACAGGCTACGGGCTGCCGCAGCGAGAAGAGCGGGTTCACCTGGAAAAGGTCAGCAGCGAACGCCAGGCGCAGTTGCTGCGCTTGAGTACCAACCTGGACAAAGAGGTGAGGGCGCTGCTCGAACCTTCCCGGGCCAGGCAGATAGCGGAAGTTGAAGCCAACGTGAAGCACATCGGAGAGCATCTTCGCGCACTGCATAAGGCAGCGGGTGGGCTACAGCTGTAGCGGCTCAACAGCCCATCCACCCGCTTTACCTACCTTTTGTCACCCTTGATCGAGCGAAAGCTGGCTGAAAGCTTGCCCGCTTAGGATAGCCCCATTGCCGGCACAGACCGGTCAGCCAGGGCGAGGTACGTGCCGCGCCCGGCGCAACCAACAACAACAATGGTGATACCGATGCCTTTCCGTGCCCGACTTCTCTTAGTCCCGTCCTACCTACTCCACGCGCAGCGTCCTGCACGCTGACCCGCCCGAACCGTCCTCTTTTTCGTCGCGCCTCGCCTGGAGTATTGCCATGCTGACCTTCCTCGGCTTCGCCATGGTCGTCACGTTCATGTACCTGATCATGACCAAGCGTCTGTCGGCCTTGATCGCCCTGATCCTGGTGCCCATTCTGTTCGCCCTCTTTGGCGGTTTCGCCAGCAAGATCGGCCCCATGATGCTCGAAGGCATCAGCAAGTTGGCGCCCACCGGCGTCATGCTGATGTTCGCTATTCTCTACTTTGCCTTGATGATCGACTCCGGCCTTTTCGACCCTGCGGTGCGAAAAATCCTCAAGCTGGTCAAGGGCGACCCGCTCAAGGTGTCGGTAGGCACCGCCGTGCTGGCCCTGGTGGTATCGCTGGACGGTGACGGCGCTACCACCTACATGATCTGCTGCGCGGCCATGCTGCCCATGTACAGCCGCCTGGGCATGAGCCCGCGCATCATGGCGGGGCTCATCATTCTTGCCGGCGGGGTCATGAACATGACGCCATGGGGTGGGCCCACCGCGCGGGCGGCCAGCGCCTTGCACGTGGACCCTTCCGATATCTTCGTGCCCATGATTCCAGCGATGTTGTTCGGCGTGGTCGCGATCCTGGCCATCGCCTACCTGTACGGCAAACGCGAACGTGCCCGCCTGGGCGAGCTGCACCTGCCAACTGACGATATCGATCACAGCGACATCAGTGTTTCGCAATATCCAGAGGCACGCCGGCCAAAGCTGCTGTACTTCAATGGCGCACTGACCGCTGCATTGATGGCGGCCCTCATCGCCGGCCTGCTGCCGTTGCCAGTGCTGTTCATGATCGCCTTCAGCATCGCGATGATCGTCAACTACCCCTGCCTGCAACAACAGAAAGACCGTATCGCCGCCCACGCCGGCAGCGTGCTGGCGGTTACCGGCCTGATCTTCGCCGCAGGCATCTTCACCGGCATCCTGTCGGGCACGGGCATGGTCGATGCCATGTCCAAAAGCCTGCTGGCTGTCATTCCCGAAGCGTTGGGCCCGTACCTGGCGGTGATCACGGCGATCGTGAGCATGCCGTTCACCTTCTTCATGTCCAACGACGCCTTCTATTACGGTGTTCTCCCCGTACTGGCCGAAGCGGCAAGCCACTATGGCATCAGTCCGGTCGAGATGGCCCGTGCATCCATCGTCGGGCAGCCGGTGCACCTGCTCAGCCCGCTGGTACCCTCGACTTACCTGCTGGTCGCCCTGGCCGGCATCGAATTCGGGGATCACCAACGCTTTACGCTCAAGTGGGCAGTACTGGTGTGCCTGTGCATAATGTTCGCCGCGCTGATCATGGGCATTTTCCCGCTGTTCAGTAGTCTCTGATAACAGACCTCTCTCCACCGCAATGCGCCTCGATGCAGGCGCATCGCCCATACCGCTCAAAGGAAAACACATGGAATGGCTGACCAGCCCGGAAATCTGGGTTGCCTTCTTCACCCTGACCGCGCTTGAAATCGTTCTGGGCATCGACAACATCATCATGATCTCGATCCTGGTCAGCCGCATGCCCAAGCACATGCAGCCGCGTACCCGGATCTTCGGCCTGGCCCTGGCCATGGTCACTCGCATCATGCTGCTGCTGTCCATCACTTGGGTAATGCGCCTGACCGACGATCTGTTCGTGGTGCTAGGGCAGGGTATATCCGGACGTGACCTGATCTTGTTCTTCGGTGGCTTGTTCCTGCTCTGGAAGAGCTCGCAGGAGATCTACCACGGCCTGGAAGGCGAAGAAGAAAACGCCGACGAACCCAAGGGCTCTGGCGGCAAGTTCTTGTACACCATCATCCAGATCGCGATCATCGATATCGTCTTCTCCCTGGATTCGGTGATTACCGCTGTGGGGATGGTGTCGCACGTGCCGGTGATGATCGCCGCAATCATCGTCGCCGTGCTGGTCATGATGGCTTGTGCCGGTACCATCGCCGACTTCATCGACAAGCACCCTTCATTGAAGATGCTCGCGCTGTCGTTCCTGATCGTGGTAGGTACCGTGCTGATCGCCGAAGCATTCGATGTGCATGTTCCTAAAGGCTACGTTTATTTCGCCATGGCCTTCTCCCTGGCGGTCGAAGCCATCAACATCCGCATGCGTACGTCGTTGGCACGCAAGGCTGGCAAGGAGCACGAGGCCGTGAAGCTGCGCAAGGACGTGCCGGGTCAATAACCTCACACGTCACGAAGAAAAGGGCCCTGCGGGGCCCTTTGCGCATGCCGCCAGTACGTCCCAAGGATGTTTCAAAATGATGACAGCCATGCGAAGCTGGCGGCAGCGGCATAATAGAACTAAAGCTTGAACAGGCCTTTGCAAACAGCACTGCGCCCGCGTCTTTTCGACCGGCCACCTTGGCCGGTGCACTCAGGGGGCTCTCGTCATGCTGACCCTACTCAATCTGCTTTCGGCAGTCACCTTGCTGGTGTGGGGCACGCACATCGTGCGAACCGGCATTTTGCGGGTGTTCGGTTCGGATCTGCGACGCATCATCGGCCAGAACATGGACAAACGCCCGCTGGCCTTCATCGCGGGCATTCTGGTCACTGCAATGGTGCAGAGCAGCAACGCAACCGCAATGCTGGTCACCTCATTCGTAGGTCAGGGCCTGATGGCCATGACCCCGGCGCTGGCCATCATGTTAGGGGCCGACGTGGGCACGGCGCTCATGGCCCGTGTACTGACCTTCGACTTGTCCTGGCTTTCGCCCCTGCTGATTTTCCTGGGGGTGATCTTTTTCCTTTCACGCAAGCAGACCCGTGCTGGCCAACTCGGCCGCGTCGGCATCGGCCTGGGCCTGATCATCCTGGCGCTGGAACTGATCGTCCAGGCAGCCGCCCCCATCACCCATGCCCAAGGCGTGAAGGTGCTTTTCGCCTCGCTGACCGGCGACATTCTGCTCGACGCCCTGGTCGGTGCATTGTTTGCCATGGTGTCGTATTCGAGCCTGGCCGCCGTCCTGCTCACCGCCACACTGGCAGGTGCCGAGGTGATCAGCCTGCCGGTGGCCATAGGCCTGGTGGTCGGCGCCAACATTGGTAGCGGCCTGCTGGCGTTCATCAGCACCAGCATGCAGAACGCCGCCGGCCGCCGCGTGGCGCTGGGCAGCCTGCTGTACAAGCTGATCGGCCTGCTGTTGATCATCCCCGTGCTCCACCCGCTGGTGGACTGGATGGACTCACTGAGTTTCAGTCCGCAAGAACTGGTCATTGGCTTCCACTTGCTCTACAACACGGCCCGCTGCCTGATCATGCTGCCTACGGTCAAGCCCATGGGAAGGCTGTGCAACAGCCTGTTGCCAGAGCGCGAGCGCGACAACGGGCAGATACGCCCGCGCCATCTCGACGCCTCGGCCTTGGAAACGCCCAGCCTGGCGCTGGCCAATGCTGCCCGGGAGACGCTGCGCCTGGGCGATATCGTCGACAACTTGCTTGAAGCCATGCTTGGCGCCCTGCGCGGCACTCAGGCTGCATTGCCTCAGCAGGTACGCGCACTGGGTGAGGATGCCGAGGCCCTGTACAGCGCCATCAAGTTATACCTGGCGCAGATGACCCGCGAGGACCTCAGCGAACACGACAACCGTCGCTGGGCCGAGATCATCGAGCTGGCCGTCAACCTCAAGCTGGCCTGCGACCTGATCGAACGCATGTTGCGCAAAGTCCAGCAGCAGAAAACAAGCCAACGCCGTGCCTTTTCTCAGATGGGGCTGGAGGAACTGACCGGATTGCAGGAGCAATTGCTGGCCAACTTGCGCCTCGGCCTCTCGGTATTCCTCAGCGCCGACCCGGAAAGCGCGCGTTTGCTGCTGCGCGAGAAACGTCGTTTTCGCGCCCAGGAACGGCGCCTGGCCCACGCCCATGTCAGCCGCCTGCAGCGCAAAGTGGTACAGAGCATCGAGACCAGCTCCATCCACCTGGAGCTTATCGCCGACATGAAGCGGTTGAACTCTTTGTTCTGCAGCAGTGCCTATGTGGTACTGGGCGGCTCGGACACGGGCGGGCTGATGCTCGACAGCGTGCCGGACGAAGCCCCTCTGCCGTGATGTCGCCGACCTGAGGACCCCCGCTCACCCATGCGTTGCCTGATGTTCGTCTGCCTGCTGATGTGTAGCTTCTGCTCCTTTGCCCTGGACCGCGCTCGCGTGGAGGGCTATCTGCTGCCCAACGGCCTGCAGGTCATCCTCAAGGACGGCTACGAACGCGACCATGTGTCCATTCGCCTGGTCGTGGGGGTGGGCCTGGACGACTTCGGCTGCGACCAGAAAGAGCTGCCGCACCTGCTGGAGCACCTGCTGTTCAGTGGGGTGGATGACACGGGCGAAGGGGGTCTGGAAGAGCGCCTGCAGGCGCTGGGTGGCGAATGGAATGCGTTCACGGGCAATGCCGACACCACGTTCGTGATCGAGGCGCCCGCACGCAATCAGCGCAAGGTACTCGATCTGTTGCTGTCGATCATTCGCGACACCCAGATCGACGCCAAGGCCCTGGCGACTGCCAAGCGCATCATCGAGCGTGAGGACGGTGGCCATTACGGGCACCTGCAGCGCTGGCTCGACCGGCAGGATATCGGCCACCCCGCCGGGCAGCAATTGGCCACGGAATTGGGCTTGAAATGCCCCGAGCGCTCCAACCTCGACGACATGACCCTCGAGCAGGTCCAAGGCCTGCGCGAGCGTTGGTACGCAGCCAACAACATGACACTGATCATGGTGGGTGGCCTTGACCGCCTGTTGCCCGCCTACCTGGAAAGAACCTTCGGCGAACTCCCGGCCACCGAGCCGGAAGACCGCCGTGATCTGGAATCGATCAGCCATGAGGCCAAGCAACGGCGCGACCTGATGCACGGCTGGCTGGGCGATACCGCCAAACTCCACTGGCTGTTCATCGAGCCCGTGTTGGACAACGACCATCAGGCCACCCGGGATCTGCTCTCCCGTTATCTGGATTGGGCAGTGTACGACCAGCTGCGCCTGCGCAACGGCCTGTCCTACGGGCCCTCGGTCCAGCGCGAGAGCTTCGGTGATACCGGCCTGCTCAGCCTCAACGCCGACCTTGAGCGCGATGATATAGGAAGGGCCATCGAGGTCATGCGGCGCTTGTTCGATCATTTGCGCAAGCAGGGCCTGGACCCGGACACCTTTGCCCGCATCAAGCAAGCGAGCATCGCCAAGGAAAGTTGGGCAACCCAAGGTAACAGTGCCCTTGCCGATTATTACTGGGGCGCATTGAACGACTACACCGACGGCCGCTTCACCAGCCCTGTGCGTCAGCTGCGACGAGTGACACTGGAGCAAGCCAACCAGGCGCTCGAGCAGTTGCTCGCCCACGAAGGCTACATTCGTATCGAAAAACCGCTGCTTGGGTACGACGAGCTCTACGGTCTGTCGTTCCTGCTGGCAGGGTTGCTGCTCGCCGCGTGCCTTCTGCGCTGGCGTCGACAAACACCTGACAAGCCAAGCGGTGCTACTCGGCACATGTGAAACGGCGGTATCCTTTCAATGCCCGCGTCGTGCATGCAAGGGCCGCCCCCTAGCCACTCCAAGCATTGCAGCCCCCATGCCCCCAATACCCAAGATCGCCCAGCGCATCATCGAACTGCTCAAACGCTATCCGGGCGTCATTGCCTTGGGGGGCTTTCTATCGGGTGTAGGCAGCTTCATCCTGGTCGACCGGCAGGCGGGGCTTGCCAGCTGGATCGCCGTCATGCTGCTGGTCAGCTGGGTCTGGCTGATGCTCGAAAGCACGCTCACTCGCCTGTTCACGCGTACGTTCAAGCGTGAAATACCCCAGCCGCTGTTGCGCTATGCCACGCAGATGATCCACCAGGAATCCCTGTTCTTCGTGCTTCCGTTTTTCTTCATCACTACCACCTGGAACAGCGGCCAGTCGATCTTTACAGGCTTGCTGGGCGCCGCCGGGCTGGTCTCGATCATCGACCCGCTGTACTACCGCTGGCTCGCGCCGCGGCGCTGGCTGTTCATGGCGCTGCACACCCTGACCCTGTTCGCCGCCTTGCTGACGGCTTTGCCGATCATCCTGCACCTCACCACCGCGCAAAGCTTCAAGCTGGCCCTGATCATCGCCATGGCCTTGTCCTTCCCAAGCCTGGTCAGCAGCTTCCCGGTCAGCAACTGGCGACGCGGTGTCGGCCTGGTGGTGATCACGCTGGCAGTCGGTGGCGGTGGTTGGTTGTTGCGCTCCTGGGTGCCGCCGGCCACCTTGTGGATGACCGAGGTCGCCGTGAGTACCGAGGTCATCAACCGTGAGCCGGGAGATTCACTGGATAAAATCGCTGCCAGCCGTATTCGCAGCAGCGGCCTGTACGCTTATACCGCCATCAACGCGCCGCGCGGCCTGAATGAGCGGATCTACCATGTGTGGCAGAAAGACGGGCAGGAGGTGGACCGTATCGCCCTGGACATTCACGGTGGGCGCAAGGAAGGTTATCGGGCCTGGACCCACAAGCAGAACTTCCCGCCCAACCCGGTGGGGCGTTGGCAGGTGAGGGTGCTGACCGAAGATGGCCAGGTGATAGGCGTACTGCGCTTCAAGGTAGTCGAGGATGGCGCCGCTTCATGAGCGGCGCACCCTGTAGCACCTGAAACGCCGTTCAGCCAAAGAACCAGTAGCAAACGCAGATCGCTGCCACCACACCGGAAAACTCGGCCAACAGTGCACACCCCACGGCATGGCGCACCCGTTGAATGCCCACTGCACCGAAGTACACGGCGAGGACGTAGAACGTGGTTTCGGTACTACCCTGAATGGTCGCAGCGACCAAGGCAGGGAAGCTATCCACACCCTGGGCCTGCATGGTCTCGATCAGCATCGCCCGTGCGGCACTGCCGGAAAACGGCTTGACCAGGGCAGTTGGCAGCCCTTCGACGAATCGCGTATCCAGGCCCATCCAGTTCACCGCATGGCGAATACCGTCCAACGCCACCTCAAGCGCCCCTGATGCGCGCAGCACACCGACCGCCACCAGCATCGCCACCAGGTAGGGCAGCAGGCTCTTGGCAACGTCGAAGCCTTCCTTCGCCCCTTCGACGAACGCTTCGTAGACCTGGACCCGCTTAAGCGCGCCGATGATCAAAAAGACGATGATCACCCCGAACAGCGTGAGGTTGCCCAGGATTGAGGACAAGCTGGCCAGCGCGGCTGCCGACAACGTGCCGAGAAAGGCCATGAAGCCCCCCAGCAGCAACGCACCGGGCACCAGGTAAGCCAGCACCACAGGGTCCCATAGCCGCAAACGCTGCATCACCGCGACCGACAGCAGCCCTACCAGCGTCGACACACTGGTGGCCAGCAGGATAGGCAGGAACACCATGGTTGGGTCGGGCGCGCCTTGCTGAGCCCGGTACATGAAGACGGTCACAGGGAGCAGGGTCAAGGAAGACGCATTGAGCACCAGGAACAGGATCTGTGCATTGCTGGCCGTGGTGCTGCTGGGGTTGAGCGTCTGCAGGGCACGCATGGCCTTCAAGCCGATAGGGGTAGCAGCGTTGTCCAGGCCCAGACCGTTGGCCGCAAAGTTCATGGTGATCAGCCCCAGCGCGGGGTGCCCAGGCGGCACTTCTGGCATCAGCCGTGCGAACAAGGGGCCCAGCACCTTGGCCAGCCATTCGACGATACCCGCCTGCTCGGCAATCTTCAGAAAGCCCAGCCACAGCGTCAGGGTGCCGAACAGCAATACCATGACCTCGACGGAAAGTTTCGCCATGGCGAAGATGCTTTCGACCATGGCCGCGAAGATGCCAGCGTTGCCACCCACTAGCCATTGAGCCATGGCAGATATGGCCGCTACCAGGAAAAAGCCGAGCCACAAGCCGTTGAGCATCCACGTACCTCCCCCGAAATGCCCGAATCATAACGTATCGAACACCGCCCTGGCTGCGGCCCGCCGTGAGTGTAGATGCCGCAGACAACAAAAAGCCCCGACATGTCGGGGCTTTGTGTCCAACAGGCTTGGCCTCAGCGCTTGGCTGCTTCACCCACCATGGCAGCTTCAGGCTTCTCGGCGATCAGCGAGGCGTAGTACAGCTCGCCCTTGGCTGCGTCGTACATACCTTCCCAGCGGGAGATGACTAGCGCGGCCAGGGCATTACCGATCACGTTGAGTGCCGTGCGGGCCATGTCCATGATGCGGTCGACACCGGCAATGAACGCCAGACCTTCCAGCGGGATACCCACGCTACCCAGAGTGGCCAGCAGTACCACGAACGAAACACCCGGTACTCCGGCAATACCTTTGGAGGTCACCATCAAGGTCAGTACCAGCAGCAGCTGCTGGCTCCACGACAGGTCGATGCCGTAGAGCTGGGCGATGAAGATGGCCGCGATGCTCTGGTACAGGGTAGAGCCGTCGAGGTTGAACGAGTAGCCGGTAGGCACCACGAACGAGCAGATCGATTTGGGCGCACCGTATTTCTCCATCTTCTCGATAACCCGTGGCAGGACGGTTTCCGAGCTTGAGGTGGAGTAGGCCAGGATCAGCTCATCTTTCATGATGCGCATGATCTTGATCACCGAGAAGCCGAACAGGCGCGCTACCAGCCCCAGCACCATGAAGGCGAAGAAGGCGATGGCGAAATACACCAGCAGGACCAGCTTTGCCAGTGGCAGCAATGAGCTGAAGCCAAAGTTGGCAACGGTCACCGCGATCAGCGCGAACACACCGATCGGCGCGTACTTCATGATCATGTGAGTGACTTTGAACATGGTTTCCGATACGGCCTGGAAGGTGCGTACCAGCGGATCGCGCAGCTCGGCTTGCAGGCTGGAGAGGCCAAGGCCGAACATGACCGAGAAGAAGATGATCGGCAGCATCTCACCGCGCATCAGCGCCGCGAAGATGTTCGACGGAATCAGATTGAGCAGGGTCTCGATGAAGGCATGCTCATGCTGCACCTCGGCGGCGGTCGCCTGGTACTTGGAGATGTCCACGGTGCCGAGGGTGCTCATGTCGATGCCGGCGCCCGGATGGAACAGGTTGGCAAGCACCAGGCCCACGACAATGGCGATGGTCGTGACGACTTCGAAGTAAAGGATGGTCTTCAGGCCAATACTGCCAAGCTTCTTGGCGTCGCCAACCCCGGCGATGCCCACGATCAGCGATGAGATCACGATCGGGACCACGATCATCTTGATCAGGCGAATGAAGATATCACCAGCAGGCTGAAGGACGTTGCTGATCCACCAGGCCTTTTCCGCACTGAAGTGGTTCAGGAGCGCGCCGATTGCAACGCCCAAGACCAGACCGATGACGATCTGCCAGGCGAGGCTCAGTTTTGCCTTCTTCATGTCTTTACCCTTTGTTGTAGTGGTCATGTCAACTAACGGCTACCGGAAAACTGTGGAAACAACCCCGGGCGAATGCGCCGATCAGCGACGTGTTGTAAGGACAGCGCAGACGAGCGCAGGGCTCGGTCGGCGAAAAAGGCCGCAACTATTGCGATGGGAAAGAGGGAAATCTAATGCCGGAAACGCATACCCCATACCGATCAAGCATGGGAAAGTGGAGGCATTTCGAGGGAAATAACTGACATGCGGTGCGCCGTTCGGAAACCCGAATAGGACATAAACGCCAAATGGCGGCTGGAATAGTCGCAAAAGCACGTAGGAAAAATCAGGTTGTTCGACAATCCGAATGCTTCAAACGCAGCTCGTATTGATAGCACGGCTGAGGAAAAAAAAGACATGCGGTTGAGACAAAATGTGTCCCGAGAGGGAACTCGTGCATCGTGCACTGATATTTGGATGGCTCCTCGGAAGCCAGGTCCACCCTGAAGATCGTTCAGGGCTCTACTGACCTGGAACTTCCGATTCTGCCTTACCTGACCCGGCCCAACAGGTGGAGGCACTCCCTGTACCCCTAGGCCACTCCGATCCTGTAGCGATCAGAACAGCCCGGCCCCTTGGTCATGTGCTGCTCCTCCTCGGAGCGGCGCATCATAGAAGGCTGCAAGCCTACGGCCGTTCAGCTTCTATTTCATGACAGTGCCGGACCTGAACCACACTGGTCTTGCGACTCAGTACCAGTTCGGGTCCTGCTTGAGTTGCTCCTGAAGCAGGGCTTTCATGCCATCATCAGGTTCGCCAAGCCACCGGTACTGCGCATGGCGGGTAGGCGACTTGTCGCTGGGCAGGCCTTCCGGTACCTCCACCAGCATCCCGTAGGCGTCATCCTTGTCCCAGCTGAATGCCACGATCAAACGCTTGTAAGTGCATTTGTCCGCGGCTTCGCAGAGCGGGCCCACGAGGTACTTATTACCGTCTTCCGTGACCGCCGACATCTGCTGAGGCGAACTCCCCGTGAGGTTCAATACCCAATCGGGCAGGCGTTCTTCGCCTTTGACAGCATCCTGCCAAGATTCCCGGTATTCGGCATCGCTACCCAGCAATTGATCGACGCGTTGCTGGCCATCATTGGCCGCCAACGCTGCTGCAGTGGCGCTCATCATCAGAACGCCAGCTACGGCATTGCGCAACAGCCTGCTCATCTGCGACCGCGTCCAAAGAAGAACGAAGCCACGAAAAGAACCAGGAAGACGATGAACAGGATCTTGGCGATACCCGTTGCAGCGCCAGCGATACCACCAAAGCCCAGAACTGCAGCGACGATGGCGATGATGAGGAAAGTGATAGCCCAGCTCAGCATGGTGATTCTCCTTTGTTTTTCAAAAGCAGGGTGATCAGAACACCCAACGGTCCTGTGGTACGACATGTTCAACGGTTGCAGGGGACTCGGCTTTACCCTTCGATGGCAGCGGCTCGGCTGCCTGAACGAGGTTACTGGCGCGGGTGTTCTGGATCTGCGACAGCAGGGCGGTTTGCGCCGCTACCTGATCGGCCAACCGGGCGGTTTGCACACTGTAGTAGAACAGCCCTGCTGCCAAGGTCAGCATGACCGCGATGCCAAGCGACATGATCTGACGCAGTGGCAGGGCGGTAACTTGCAAACGGTTGACAGATGGGCGGTTCATGCCGGCTTCTCCTGCTGTAATTTTTGTCCAGACTTGAACAAGTAATTGCAGCCTGCGTGCCAGCTTTCAAATTAGAAAAAATACTTATTTTTCAATGAGTTAAAAGATTGAACCATTAGAACCTACCACGTATCCTGCACGATGCACCCTGGGGGGCCGTGCGAAATGCACGATCACCCCTCAACCTTGGTTGCCACCTTGAGCATGTCGGCATCTATGCCACGTACTCCGATGATCTGCCTGGCGATGTCCATCGCGATATTTTTCTGCTCGGGGCTAACGACTTCGCCGGAGAGTCGTACCAAGCCATCCTGGCTCACCACCTTCAGATTCAGCCCGTCGAGGTTGCGGCTGAAGCTGTAACTGCTTTGGACTTTATCCACGATCCAGGCATCGCTTGGCTGTGGTCCGCTCGGGGCATCCACGGGCTGGCCTTTGGCTTTGATCATGGCGGCGGTGTCCAGGCTGATCAGGTTGTTGACCAGGTACACCCCCTCGGTGGTACGTGCCACGACGCCCGCAAGCTCCTTGGCCTCGGGATTGTCTACCCGACCCCGGAGCGTGATGACACCGCTGTCACTTTGCACTTCTATAGATGCCTTCTCGGTCAGGCGGCTCCACAACAGCCGTGACCGTATGACCGCCGTCAGCGTCACGTCTTCCGTGCGCCGGGCATAGGCTCGCAACGCCAGCGGTCGCTCAACCAGCTCAGGATTGACCTTTACCTGATTGTCGACCTTCTCGATACCTGAAGTGGCCAAGGCCACTTCCTCGACCAAACGGCGCTCAACCTCATTTTCGACCTCCCCAGCCAAACGCGCCGATGCGCCGTCGACCTCAACGGTGATCCGATAAGGGTTGAGGATCCGGTTCAGGGACACTGCCGTCTGCAGCGAACCTTCCAAGCGAGCATCGTGAACAGGATCTCCACTCGCCACAGCGACGAAGGGCAGCAAACTGACCGCTAGCGCAAGCGCGCGAAAGGGGAAGGGCATGTCGTACTCTCCTTTTGTAGGCAAAATCTGAAACTCTTCGCAACCAATGTGCCAACCACCCTCTCTAAGCAAATCGCCAGTCCCCCGGGACTTTTGAGCATGCTGGTCGACTCGCTGGCGTGCAAAGGGCAGAATCCTTCAGAATTGACCATGCAACTTGCCCGATTTTTCCCACACTAAACAAAGATATTTCCCAAAGGAGCGCAGGTACATGGAATCAGCCCAGGACAAGCAAGGCCGCATTCTGCTGGTGGATGACGAGTCCGCGATCCTGCGCACCTTCCGCTACTGCCTGGAAGACGAGGGCTATAGCGTGGCGACCGCCAACAGCGCCACTCAGGCGGAGAGCCTGCTGCAGCGCCAGGTGTTCGACCTGTGCTTCCTTGACCTGCGCCTTGGCGAAGACAATGGCCTGGACGTGTTGGCCCAGATGCGCGTTCAGGCGCCGTGGATGCGTGTAGTCATCGTGACCGCCCACTCCGCCATCGATACAGCGGTCGATGCCATCCAGGCCGGCGCCGCCGACTACCTGGTCAAGCCTTGCAGTCCTGACCAGTTGCGCCTGGCCACAGCCAAGCAACTGGAGGTGCGCCAGCTTTCCGCCCGCCTGGAAGCCTTGGAAGGCGAAGTGCGCAAGCCCAAGGATGGCCTCGACTCCCACAGCCCGGCCATGATGGTCGTACTGGAAACAGCCCGCCAGGTGGCAACCACTGATGCCAACATCCTGATCCTGGGCGAATCCGGGACCGGCAAGGGTGAGTTGGCTCGCGCCATCCACGGCTGGAGCAAGCGCGCACGCAAGGCCTGCGTGACCATCAACTGCCCGTCGCTCAATGCCGAGCTGATGGAAAGCGAATTGTTCGGTCACACGCGAGGGGCCTTTACCGGCGCCAGCGAAAGCACCCTTGGCCGAGTCAACCAGGCGGACGGCGGCACCTTGTTCCTCGATGAAATCGGTGATTTCCCCCTGACCCTGCAACCCAAGTTGCTGCGCTTTATCCAGGACAAGGAATATGAGCGTGTTGGCGACCCGGTCACCCGCCGGGCCGATGTGCGCATTCTCGCCGCCACCAACCTCAACCTTGAAGAAATGGTGCGCGAGGGTCGTTTCCGCGAAGACCTGCTCTACCGCCTGAACGTCATTACCTTGCACCTGCCGCCCCTGCGCGAGCGCAGTGAAGACATCCTCACGCTTGCCGACCGCTTTCTGGCGCGCTTCGTCAAGGAATACTCAAGGCCGGCCCGCGGTTTCAGTGAGGAAGCACGTGCAGCGCTGCTCAATTATCGCTGGCCGGGCAACATTCGCGAATTGCGTAACGTGATCGAGCGGGCCAGCATCATCTGCCCCCAGGAAAAGGTCGAGATCAGCCATCTGGGCATGGGCGAGCAACCGGCCAGCAACGCGCCGCGCGTAGGGGCCGCCTTGAGCCTGGATGAGCTTGAGCGCGCGCACATCGGCGCTGTGCTGGCCGCCAGCGACACGCTCGACCAAGCCGCCAAGACCCTTGGAATCGACGCATCGACCCTGTATCGCAAGCGTAAGCAGTACAACCTGTGAAGTGGCCGACCATGAAGCTGCGCACGCGGCTCTTTCTCAGCATCTCGGCGCTGGTCACGGTCGCCCTGTTGGGGTTGCTACTCGGCCTGGTCAGTGTCCTGCAGATGGCTTCGGCCCAGCAGGCGCTGGTTCGAGACACCAACCACTCGCTGGATGTAGGGCTAAAGCTACGCCAGAACCTGGGTGAGCAGCTTATCCTGCTGCTGGATACGGACACGGCTCCAGGTCAGTTGCAAACGCTGCAAGACGACTTCCAACGCCTGCTCGACCAAGGCCTGGCCGACGGTGGCCAGCGGCCAGGGTTCAGCGAAGCCCGCGACCACTACCAGGCATTTCTCGAGGCTTACCACGCCACCCCGGCGCCCTCGCGCAGCCTGGCCGTGGACCAGCCACTGGGCGCCGCATTCAATCAAGTGCGTACTGACCTGATCGATTCCCACAAACAAGCGCTGGCCAACATCGCTCGCAGCGAAGAACAAAGCCGTGCCCGCGCCCTGTTGGTAGGCGGCGTGCTGGGCCTGATGGGCCTGGTGGTCCTGGTTTTGGGCTTCATCACGGCCCACAACATTGCCCGCCGATTCGGCCAGCCCATCGAGGCCCTGGCCAAGGCAGCCGATCAGCTGGGCAAGGGCAATTTCGATGTCACACTCCCGATCACTCAAGCCAGCGAACTGAACCAGCTCACGCGTCGCTTCGGGATCATGGCCGACGCCCTGCGCAAGCACCAGGCCACCAATGTCGACGAATTGCTCGCCGGGCAGCAGCGCCTGCAAGCCGTGCTCGACAGTATCGATGATGGCCTGCTGATCATCGACCGACAGGGCTTGCTCGAGCACTTGAACCCGGTTGCTCAACGCCAACTGGGCTGGAACGACAGCCGCGTTGGCAGCAGCCTGGCCGAAGCCCTGGAACGACCTGAACTGGAACAGCAACTGTGCCAGGTGCTACGCGGCGGCAGTCTGGACCGTCAACCGGACGACCTTCACATCGACGTTGACGAGGAAACGCGTCTGCTGACCTATAGCTTGACGCCCGTCAGCCATCCTCAGGGCCCGATCCTGGGCGCCGTGATGGTGCTGCACGATGTGACCGAACAGCGTGCCTTCGAGCGGGTGCGCAGCGAGTTCGTGCTACGCGCCTCCCACGAGCTGCGTACGCCTGTCACCGGTATGCACATGGCGTTCGGCTTGCTGCGCGAACGGGTCAAGTTTCCCGAGGAAGCGCGTGAATACGATCTGCTGGAAACCATCGGCGAAGAAATGCAACGCCTGACCCAGTTGATCAACGACCTGCTCAACTTCAGCCGCTATCAAAGCGGTCTGCAAAAGCTCGAGCTGGCGCCCTGTGCCATCGATGAATTGCTGGAGCGGGCGCAATTGCGCTTCGCCGATCAGGCGGGCCAGAAGCAGATCGAACTGGTCTTGGCCCTGGAACCGCCACTGCCGCGCATCCAGGCTGACGTTGCTCAGCTCGACCGCGTGCTGGACAACCTGCTGCACAATGCGGTCAGGCACACCCCCCAGGGCGGGCGCATCCGCCTGCATGCGCGCCGCCATGCCGAACGCGTGATCATCAGTGTCGAGGACACGGGCGAGGGTATCGCCTATGGTCAGCAGGGCCGCATCTTCGAGCCGTTCGTGCAAGTAGGCCGCAAGAAGGGCGGGGCCGGCCTGGGACTGGCCCTGTGCAAGGAAATCGTGCAGTTGCACGGTGGGCGCATGGGCGTCTTCTCGCGACCAGGTGAAGGTACCCAGTTCTACCTGGCCCTGCCGGTCTGACGCTCAAGGCCTGTCAGGCCTGTCTGCCCCGTGGCAACTTATCCCGCGTGACCAGCTCGGCAAACTGCCGGGCCGTCAGGGCCTTGGCGAACAGCCAGCCCTGGCCGTACTTCACCCCTTCGCCAAGCAGCAGCAGCGCCTGGTCCTCACGCTCGATACCTTCGGCGATCACCCGTAGATGCAGGTCGTGGGCCATGCGGATGATATGGGGCGCCACGCCGCTGCTGGCGGCATCGTGGCCCAGCGCATCGATGAATGCCTTGTCGATTTTCAGGCAATCCACGGGCAAGGTCTGAAGGTAGGCCAGGCTGCAGTAGCCCGTGCCGAAATCGTCGATCAGCACTTGATGGCCCTCGGCGCGCAACGCTTCCAGGTTTTCGCGCGCCACCACCACATCGATCAGGCCCCGTTCGGTCACCTCGAAGGCGATCTGCCTCGGGGCCACCCGATGCAGCGCCAGCAGGCGCGCCGCCACCTCCCCAACACGCGGAACCATCACGTCGCACGCCGCCAGGTTCACCGAGATGTAGAGCGTGGGCCTTGAGCGCAACAAAGGGCCGAGTTGCTCGAGGACGCGTCGCAGGACGAAGTCGGTGATTTCACGGATCTGCCCGGTATTCTCGGCCAGCGGGATGAACAGCTCAGGGCTGGTCAGGCTGCCATCGGGCCGACGCCAGCGCACCAATGCCTCGGCGCCGACACAGCGCCTGCTGTCGAGCTCGAAAATCGGCTGGTAGAGCACTTGCAGCTGGCCACGACTCAGCGCTTGCTGAAGCTCCGAGCTCATGGAGCGTCGCTGTTGAGCCAATTGCAGGACCAGCCAGCCAATGCAACAAGCTCCCAGTACGCTGCCTGGAAAGAGCAGCCACAGGGCGCCATTCATGCGCAGGGGGAGACTTGCGCGTGGTGCGATCAGAACCAACTGGTAATCAGGAGACTTGGTGGGCATGCGATAGATGAGACGATCGCTGAACTCCAGCAACGTTTTGTGACTGGTCGACCACACAGAAGGCGGTGGCCACACCTGGGGCGGGCCCAGCACCGGGATCGCCCGAGCACCGTTGTCCAGCACGACCAACAAGCTCCCGCCCGGAGGCAAATCCACTACATCGGTCAGATGCCCACGGGACGTGGACACCAGAAACCGGCCACGCCCCAACATCAGGGCGGCAAGGTTTTCGTCGGGCTCGGTGGTGGTGTTGAGCCAGTAGCTGTAGACCGGCCCCTTGATGTCTGGCGGGCGCAGCGGCACGAAAGCCCGCTCGTCACCTCGGTTCGAGCAGGCAACATTACCGTCGACATAGGCCGCCTCGTAAATGAACCGTGAACTCAACCCGATCTGCTGCAAGGCCGTCAGCATGGCGGGGCCGCAGCCACGCAAAGGTTGCGTCTCCAATAAGTCCACACCTTCGCGCAACTGCCCGAATACCTGTTCCAGTCGTTCCAGAAAACGCTCGCCCTGAGCATTCATCTGTTCGCTTTCACTTTGCTTCATCTGCTGCAACGCAATGGCGATGCTGGCGGTTAGCAATAGGGCGGCACTGGCGATTGCCGCCAAAGCGGCAAGCATCCAGGGGCGGTAGAAAAATTGGCGCAAGGCCGCTAGGCGATCAGGCATCGAAGGCATCCAGTTGATTACCAAGGTATAGCAACTCAATGGACAATTACCTTTGCCGTTTAGCGCTTCGCTTGCGCGAGGACCAAACGGCAGCCGTCAACGCTTTACCGCATGCGGTTGAGCACCTCGAGCATGGCGGCCGTCTGCGCATCGGGCTGGCCGTCGAAGCGTTGAGGTCGGAAGCGCATCTGGAACGCCGCGATCACGTGCCGAGTCTGGACATCGAGCACGCCCGTCTGCTCGATGGCGTAGCCAAATCGGGCAAGCGCCTGCTGGTACCATCCAACCGTAGGAGGATTGACCTCGAAGTAGGCCTGCTGGCGAGCCACGCTAGAGGCGTCAGGCCACACACCCAGGCCGGCGTCGGCCAAACGTTTCCACGGGAACAGCGGGCCGGGGTCCTGCTTGCGCAGTGGGGCGATGTCGCTATGGCCAATGATGTGCCGAGGCTCGATGCCATTACGCTTGACGATATCCTTGAGCAGCGCGATCAGCGACTGGATCTGCGCTTCGCTGTAGGGGTGCCATACCCGCCCGGCAGGCGTATCGGTAAAGCCAGCGTTGACGATCTCGATACCGATGGACGATGAATTCAACCAGGTTCTGCCTTGCCACTGGCTGTCGCCAGCGTGCCAGGCCCGCCTGCTTTCATCCACCAATTGGTAGACAGTTGCGGGGCCATCACCGATCAGGTAGTGGCTGCTGACCTCGCCATGGGTCAGCAACGCCAACGAGCGCTCCAGTGAGGCATTGGTATAGTGCAGCACCACGAACTGAATGCGGTTGTCTTGGTTGGCTGACGGGTGGCTGCGGTCGATGCGCAAGCCCGTGGAGCAACCGGCGACAGTCAGCAGCAGCAGGGTGATCAGTGATTTTTTCAGCGTGGAAAGCACGGCAGTGGCCTCAGCGAATGAGCGCTACAGTATAACGCTCTCCCCGCATCTGCGCTCGCCCTTGCCAGGCGCTCGGTCAGTGCTGCTCCACGCAGTTGCGCCCCCGTTGCTTGGCACGGTAAAGCGCTGCGTCGGCACGCTTGAGCACCTGATCGGCCACCTCGCCAGGCCTGAACGCGCTCAGCCCGATGGACGTGGATACCACCACCCGCTCCCCCTTGAAGTGAAACGGGCAGGCCTCTACGGCAAGGCGCATCGTTTCGACGACCTGTAACGCGTCTGCCGGCGAGGTGTCGGGCAGCAGCAGCACGAACTCCTCGCCCCCGAAGCGGGCAATGAAATCCTGGCCCCGCAGCCGTTTGCGCAACTGATCGGCCACGATCTTCAGTACCTTATCACCGGCCAGATGCCCATAGCCGTCGTTGATCTGCTTGAAATGATCCAGGTCCAGAATCGCCATGGCCAAGTCGCCGCCGTTTTCCTGCCAGCGCTGCATCTCGCGCTCGATTTGCTCGCTCCAGGCCGCACGATTGGGCAAGCCGGTCAGTGGGTCGAGCAACGCCTTCTGCCGCTGCTCCTCCAGGTGCTCACGGTAACCCAGCGCTTCCTGCTCCATGCTGGCCACGCGCTCGGACAGCCCCTGCAGACGCCCAGCCAGCGCCTGCTCGCGGCGATCGCGCTCGTGCTGGTGCTGGTCCATCGTCATCAGCAAGCCTTCGAGCCGGCTTTCGAGCAGGTGCTTCAAGCTCGATACGTCTGCGGCGCCTTGCATGTCGGTTTGCAGCCCGTCCACCTGCTCACGCAATTGCGTATCCAGTTCGCGTGCCGCACTGCTGTTGTCGGCGTGACCTGCGCTGGCGGCCTGCAAGTGGCCGTGGAAACCCTCGAGCCGCTCATTGAGCAATTGCAGATAGGTTTCGAACTCATGCTGGCCGCTGTCGGTGATCGCCAGCAACAACACGGCAAGATCATCCAGCATCGGAATCAACTCGTACCAGTTCATGCCGCGCGCCACCCGTTCGCGCATCGCCTGCGCCTGCGCCTTGTGGCGGTCCGGCAGGCTCAGGTCATCCAGCAGACCGAGCAGCGTCTGCTCGATATGGGCGGCCACCTGGCTGTATGGCGGCTCGACTGCGTAGGGCAGGGCATAGGCCTCTTGGTCAGACAACGGGACATCAGCCAAAGGGGTCGAATCATCCTCACCCCCACTTTGCAATGGCACGTCCATTGCCGGACCAGGTGCCGGGGGCACGGGCGGCGGCTCGCCACCCGACATTTGTTCAGACTCGATCAGTGACGGGGACGCATCGCTGTCCTCATGCCCATCGTGCTGAGGGACAATGGACGCTTCCTGAACCAGGGGCTGCGAGGCAGCAGGGACGAGGCCCGGCGCCTGCTCGCTGGCGGCCTCGACAGGCGCCAGGTCATCGCGACCTTTGAACAACCGCTGCAAAAAGCCGCCCCGCGAACTGGCTTCGGGCCTGTCCAGCGCGGCCAGCGCACGCCCTTGCAGCCCACTGAGTTCCCCCAGCAGCGGCGGCAGATCGCGAGACTGGGTGACACCGGCCTCCAGCCGCTTGGCAAGCTTCTTCAACGGCCTGGAGACATCGCTGGTCAACGGCAGGCCTTGCAACTGATCGACCAGTGCCGTCAGCGCATCGCCCACTTGGTTCATGCGGGTTTCGCGGCGCTGCTCAGACTCCAGTACCGCTTTTTCAAGACGGGGGATAAGGCCGGCAAGCCCGGCATCCATGTTGTCACTGCGAATGACCTCGCGCATTTCCTTCATGCACTGGTCGACGACCTTGTCGCTGCCCTCAGCGGCCAACGTACTGCGAACCAGGCCTTGGCGCAGCAAGTCCAGGCGCGCCTCCCAGCGACGTTCGAGCTTCTCCTGTTGCTCAATGCTTATCAGGTATTTTTCTTTCCAGCGCTCGGCTTCTTCGGTCATGCCTGTGTCCGCACGGGTGATACAACTGGGGCTGTCTGATACACACTGTCGGCGCGTGCCCGGGACACTTGAGGGCAAACGAGGCGTCAGTTGATTCAGCTCAAGGCCGGCAGCGTATCCACAGTCAATGCATCAGGCAATCGGATCTCGACGGCCACAGGAAGATGGTCGGAAATCGGCTGGGCCAGCACCTCGACCCTTTCCAGGGTAAGGCTCGGGCTGAGCAGGATATGGTCCAGGCAGCGCTGTGGTCGCCAGCTGGGGAAGGTGGCCTCCACCTGAGGCGCAATCAGGCCAAGGTCGCGCAACGGTGAATGCTCGAGCAGGTCGGTAGCATGGGTGTTCATGTCCCCCATCAACACCTGATGGCGATACCCGCCGATCAGTTCGCGGATGTAGGCCAGTTGCAGTGCGCGGGTCTTGGCGCCCAGGGCCAAGTGCATCATGACCACGATCAGCGCATCCTCACCCTCGCCGAAGCGCACCAGGATAGCCCCGCGCCCTGCTGGGCCAGGCAGTGGGTGATCCTCGAGTTGGTGAGGCTTCAAGCGACTGAGTACACCATTACTGTGCTGAGCGAAGCGCCCAAGGTTGCGATTGAGCTGTTGGTACCAGTAGGGGAAGGCACCCAGTTGGGCCAGATGCTCGACCTGATTGACATAGCCCGAGCGCAAGCTGCCCCCATCCGCCTCTTGCAGGGCCACCAGGTCGAAGTCCCCAAGCAACTTACCGATTTTCTGCAAGTTGCTGGCTCGGCCAGTGTGCGGCAGCAGGTGCTGCCAGCTGCGCGTCAGGTAATGCCGATAGCGCTCGGTACTAATGCCCACCTGGATGTTGAAGCTGAGCAGCCGCAGACGACCATCTTCTGGCAAGCCGGGGGCTTGCAGGTGATGCTCGTTGACCTGCGGCTGGGGCAGGGCAACGCCGCGCGTGACCCGTAGGCGAGGCATGGGTGCGCTGCCTATTTGGCAGCGCGCTCCTTGTCGATCAGCTGGTCGGCCACGTTGAGGACGCCCTCTGGTCCGCCAGCGGTGCCCAGGTCGAAGCGGTACTTACCGTTGACCACCATGCTGGGAACGCCAGTGATTTTATACTTCTCGGCCAGTTCTTTCGCCTGGTTGACCTGGCCCTTGATGGCGAAAGAGTTGTAGGTGGCCAGGAACTTGTCCTTGTCCACCCCCTGCGTTGCCAGGAAATCGGCCATGTCTTTTGGATCCGTCAGGCGCTTGTGCTGGTTCTGGATGGCGTCGAATACCGCCGCGTGCACCTTGTGCTCGACGCCCATCGCTTCCAGAGTCAGGAACATCTGGCCATGGGCATCCCAAGGGCCACCGAACATGGCCGGCACACGCTTGAAGTTGACGTCCTCGGGCAGCTTGTCGACCCACGGGTTGATGACAGGCTCGAAGTGATAGCAATGCGGGCAGCCATACCAGAACAACTCGACCACTTCGATCTTGCCAGGCACGGAAACCGGAACCGGGTTGCTCAGCTCGACATACTCCTTGCCGGCTACAGGCTCTGCGGCCTGAACGGAAGTCATACCAAGTACGCTGGCAGCGACCAGCGCAGCGCTGAGAATCAGTTTACGCATGCTTTACTCCTGAGCAGTCATGGGTCGCCACGGCACGACCTGGATTGAGACAGGCCGGGAAGGGCTCTAGTTCTGTAGTGTAACGGCTGCGGACGAAAAAAAGGGCAGCCGCGCCGCCCTTTCATCTTTGGCTTTCAACATTAACCGGGCATTAATGCAGGCCCTGGATGTAGCTGGCCAATGCTTCAATGTCATGGTTACTGAGCTTCCCGGCGATGGTGCGCATGGTCATGGCATCCCCATCGTTGGTGCGATTGCCTTCACGGAAGTCCGTCAGCTGCTTGCTCACGTACTGGGCATGCTGCCCGCTCAGGTGAGGGAACCCGGCCAGTGCGATACCCGCCCCGTCAGGCGAGTGGCAGCCCGTGCAGGCCGGCATGCCCTTGTCCAGGTCGCCACCGTTGAACAGCGCACGCCCGCGCTCGACCAGCGTAGGGTCGGCCGCGCCCACGCTGCCTTTCTGGCTGGCAAAATATGCCGCGATATCGGCCAGGTCCTGGTCGTTGAAGCCGGCGAGCATACCGGTCATTTCCAGCACGACGCGTTTGCCGGACTTGATATCGTGCATTTGTTTTTCGAGGTAGCGCTGGCCTTGACCTGCCAGCTTGGGGAAGTTCGGTGCCAGGCTATTGCCATCTGGGTTGTGGCAGGCCCCGCAGACGGCCGTCTTGGCCTGACCTGCGGCGGCATCGCCTTTGACGGGCTGCGCAGCAGTGGCCGCACCTGCGACACCTAGGCTCAACAGCAGACTCACGACTAGTTTGTTCATCAGCTAATCCAACACGGCTAGGGGTGAAATGTTATGTATCGGGACTGCCATTCATCCAAAGGATGACCAGACGGTAGTCCTCGGCACTGCAGTCCATGCACAATCCACGCGGCGGCATAGCCTTGAAACCCTGAGCATTGTGCCGTGCCGAGATATTCATGCATTGCGCCAGATCAGGAATCAGGTTGCCCGATCGCCCCTCTGGGCTCATGGAGCAGGCGTTCGCTGTACCCGCCGCGCACACGCGGTTGTACAACACCTCGGAATCCTGTGTAGCCTGTGCGCTGAAAACCGGCAGGAACAGACCGACAGCAAGCGGCCATTGCGTATTGCGCCATGACGTTCAGGGTTGGGGGCCGCGCTGCGTTCTAATGCGCAAGCTCATGTTCGACACCCCATGCTCGTTCCCCAAAGCCGGGAGAAAGAGCACACAAAAACTGGGGCATTATATACTTCCGCCACCCAAACGGAAACGACACCGCTTGCCAGGCCCCGCTCAACAGGGGGCTGGCATCACCACATCGGATATCCCATGCAAGTCAAGAACCCCATCCTCGGCCTGTGCCAGAAAGCCAAATTCGCCCTCAGCGCTGCCAAGGTCGAACAATGCCCGGACGACCAGGGTTACGAGGTGGCCTTCGCCGGCCGCTCCAACGCCGGTAAATCCAGCGCGCTGAATACGCTGACCCACGCCAGCCTGGCCCGCACCTCGAAAACGCCCGGCCGCACCCAGTTGCTGAACTTCTTCAGCCTGGATGACGAACGCCGCCTGGTCGACTTACCGGGCTACGGCTACGCCAAGGTGCCCATCCCCCTCAAGCAGCACTGGCAGCGCCACCTGGAAGCTTACCTGGGCAGCCGCGAATGCCTGCGTGGCGTGATCCTGATGATGGATGTCCGCCACCCGATGACGGATTTCGACAAGATGATGCTCGATTGGGCCAAGGCCAGCGGCATGCCCATGCATATCTTGCTGACCAAGGCCGACAAGCTCACCCATGGCGCCGCCAAGAACACCTTGCTCAAGGTGCAATCGGAGATCAGGAAAGGCTGGGGCGAAGGCGTGACCATCCAACTGTTCTCGGCCCCCAAGCGCCTGGGCCTTGAAGACGCCTACCGCGTGCTGGCCGACTGGATGGAGCTCGAAGACAAGCCTGTCGCCTGAGGGCCAAGGCCCGCGCCAGGCAAATTTCAGGCAAAAAAAACCCCGGACTTCGTATGGGGAGGGGGAAGTTCGGGGTCCAAGCCCGGACCGCTAGGGCGGGGTCCGGATATCTGCCAACACTTAACACAACATAGGAGCATCGAACGGCTTCACCAGCCATTCAGGTACTCTGAGTTGCAGTTCACTGCTTTAGTTCCTGGGGCCTGGAACTATTTGCGACAGTTTCATGAAACCGGTTGTGACAGGCCAGGGCGACTGTGACGGCAAACCGCACCACAACGCCCCTTGGCCCGCGCAATCAGTGGGCTTCGTCCCAGTTTGCGCCCACACCGGCCTCGACCAGCAACGGCACGTCCAGTTGCGCCGCCTGACTCATGTGCTTTCGAATTTCATCTTTCACCAGATCCACGAGGTCTTCGCGCACCTCAAGAACAAGTTCGTCGTGCACCTGCAGGATCACCCGCGCATCCAGTGCGCTTTCGGTCAGCCAGTTGTCCACATTGACCATGGCGCGCTTGATGATGTCGGCAGCCGTACCCTGCATCGGCGCGTTGATCGCCGTGCGCTCGGCTCCCCGGCGCAAGGCTGGGTTCTTGGCGTTGATATCAGGCAGGTAGAGCCGGCGACCGAACAGGGTTTCCACGAACCCCTGCTCTGCGGCCTGGGCACGGGTACGCTCCATGTAGGCCAACACCCCTGGATAGCGTGTGAAGTAACGATCGATGTAATCCTGGGACTGCTTGCGGTCCACCCCGATCTGCTTGGCGAGACCAAAGGCGCTCATGCCGTAGATCAGCCCGAAGTTGATCGCCTTGGCGCTGCGCCGCTGGTCATGGGTGACCTGTTCGAGCGCAACGCCGAATACTTCGGCCGCCGTCGCCCGGTGCACGTCCAGATCGTTCTGGAACGCGTGCAGCAAGCCTTCGTCCTTGGCCAGGTGCGCCATGATGCGCAGCTCGATCTGGGAATAGTCGGCGGCCAGCAGCTTGTAGCCAGGGCTTGCGATGAAGGCCTGGCGGATTCGCCGGCCTTCGGCCGTGCGGATCGGAATGTTCTGCAGGTTCGGGTCACTGGACGACAACCGGCCCGTGGCCGCCACTGCCTGCTGGTACGACGTGTGGATTCGCCCCGTGCGAGGGTTGATCTGCCCCGGCAGCTTGTCGGTGTAGGTGCTCTTGAGCTTGCTCAGGCTGCGGTACTGCATCAGCACTTCAGGCAGTGGGTACCCTTGCTCGGCCAGCTCGTCCAGCACAGCTTCTGCCGTCGATGGCTGGCCCTTGGCCGTCTTGCTGATCACCGGCATGCCCAGCTTGTCGTACAGGATCGCGCCCAGCTGCTTGGGCGAACCCAGGTTGAATTCCTCACCAGCCAGTTCGAAGGCCCGCTGTTCCAGCTCGGCCATCTTCACACCCAGCTCGCCGCTCTGGACGTGCAACAGCGCCGCATCGACCAACGCGCCCTGGCGCTCGATCTTGGCCAGCACCGGCACCAGCGGCATTTCGATGTCCGTGAGCACCGGCTGCACACTGGGGGTCTTGGCCATGTGCGCCTGCAATGCCTGGTGCAGGCGCAGGGTGATGTCGGCATCTTCGGCCGCGTAGGGGCCGGCCTTGTCCAGAAGGATCTGGTTGAAGGTCAGCTGCTTGGCACCTTTGCCTGCAATGTCCTCGAACGCAATGGTGGTATGCCCAAGGTACTTTTGCGCCAGGCTGTCCATGTCGTGCCGCGTGCCGGTCGAGTTGAACACGTACGATTCGAGCATGGTGTCATAGGCCACCCCCTGCACCTGGATCGCGGGAGAACCATTGGCAAGGATGTTGATGTCGTACTTGGCGTTCTGGCCTACCTTGGCTTTTGCCGGGTCCTCCAACAAGGGCTTGAGCGCGAGCAGAACGGCCTCACGGTCCAACTGGGCAGGGGCGCCTTCGTAGTCGTGCATCAAGGGGACGTAGGCCGCTTCATGGGGCTCGACGGCGAAGGAAATCCCTACCAGCTGGGCGCGCTGCGCATCGAGGCCGGTGGTTTCGGTATCGAACGCGAACAGCGGTGCCTGGCGCAGCTTCTCGAGCCAGGCGTCGAAGCGGTCCTGGTCAAGGATGGTTTCATAGCGGGCCTCGACCATGGCCGCCGGGGCCTCTACCGGGGGCAACTGGTCCCCTTCCCGAGCCGCATCGCGCTGCAGGTCGGCAATCCAGCTCTTGAACTCCATTTCGGTATACAGCGCCAGCAGCGCCTCGCGGTCTGGTTCGCCGCACACCAGCGCATCGACTTCGATGTCCAGCGGCACATCGATCTTGATGGTGGCCAGCTCGTACGACATGAAAGCCGCTTCACGGTGTTCTTCAAGCTTGGCGGGCAGGCTCTTGGCGCCTCGAATAGGCAGCGCAGGCACCTTGTCCAGGTTCGCGTACAGGTCGCTGAGCCCCCCGCCGATCCCGGTCAACAGCCCGACGGCGGTCTTTTCACCCACACCTGGCACACCTGGAATGTTGTCTACCTTGTCGCCCATCAGCGCCAGGAAGTCGATGATGTGCTCGGGGCCGACCCCGAATTTCTCGTGCACGCCAGCCACGTCCAGCACGCTACCGGTCATGGTGTTGACCAGGGTAATGTGCCCGTCGACCAGCTGCGCCATGTCCTTGTCGCCGGTGGAAATGATGACCGGCCGGTCCAGCGCCGCGCTGCTGCGTGCCAAGGTACCGATGACATCGTCAGCTTCGACCCCTTCGACGCACAACAGTGGGTAGCCCATGGCCTTGACGCTGGCATGCAGCGGCTCGATCTGCACCCGCAGATCGTCAGGCATGCTGGGGCGGTTGGCCTTGTAGTCGGCGAACAGAGTGTCGCGGAACGTGCCGCCCTTGGCGTCGAACACCACAGCGAACAAGCTGTCCGGGTACTGCCTGCGCAGGCTCTTGAGCATGTTGAGCACACCCTTCACCGCACCGGTTGGCATGCCCTTGGACGTGGTCAGCGGGGGCAAGGCATGGAAGGCGCGATAAAGGTAGGAGGAACCGTCCACGAGGACGAGGGGCGCTTGGCTCATGAGCAGAATCAACCTTTTCGACGGGTCCGGCGCTAGAATAGCCAGAATCATTGACGACAAAGGGACTAGGTTATCATGCGTACACTCAATCGCCTGTTACTGCTCTGCCTGATGGCAGGTCTGCCCGTCGTTACCTTGGCGGCGGATGACGCGCCCTCGGCCGATCCCGAGGTGACCATTCGCACGGAAGGCGACAAGACCATCCAGGAATATCGCCAAAACGGCTTCCTGTATGCGATCAAGATCACGCCCAAACATGGCAAGCCTTACTTTCTGGTACGCGCCGATGGCTCCGATGGCAATTTCATTCGTTCCGACCAGCCGGACATGCTGATTCCGTCCTGGAAGATCTTCGAGTGGTAATCTGACGCGCACCGTTCACATCAACCCGGCACTTCGGCCAGAAGTGCCTGCATGGGCAATCTTTCATCATGTCAGTCTTCACCCCCGTGACCCGGCCTGAGCTGGAAACCTTTCTGGCACCTTATGAGCTGGGTCGCCTGCTCGATTTCCAGGGTATCGCCGCCGGCACCGAGAACAGCAACTTCTTCGTCAGCCTCGAACAGGGGGAGTTCGTGCTGACGCTGATCGAGCGTGGGCCCAGCGAGGACATGCCGTTCTTCATCGAGCTGCTCGATACCCTGCACACGGCCCGGATGCCAGTGCCCTACGCCATTCGTGACCGTGACGGCCATGGCCTGCGCGAACTGTGCGGCAAACCGGCGTTGCTGCAACCCAGGCTCTCGGGCAAACACATCAAGGCGCCCAATGCCCAGCATTGTGCCCAGGTCGGTGAACTGCTCGCACACATTCACCTGGCCACCCGTGAACACATCATCGAGCGCCGCACGGACCGAGGCCTTGAGTGGATGCTGGCCGCCGGGGCCGAACTGCTGCCGCGCCTGAACGCCGAGCAGGCCAGCCTGCTGCAACCGGCGCTGGATGAAATCGCCGCCCATCAGGCGCAGATCCTGGCACTGCCCCGGGCGAACCTGCATGCCGACCTGTTCCGCGACAACGTGATGTTCGAAGGCACCCATCTGTCCGGAGTCATCGACTTCTACAACGCCTGCTCGGGGCCGATGCTGTATGACATTGCCATTACCCTGAACGACTGGTGCCTGGATGCGCAGGCCGGCATCGATGTACCGCGCGCCCAGGCCTTGCTTGCCGCCTACGCCGCATTACGGCCGTTCACAGCAGCCGAAGCCGAATTCTGGCCACAGATGTTGCGCGTTGCCTGCGTGCGGTTCTGGCTGTCTCGCTTGATCGCGGCAGAGTCCTTTGCTGGCATGGATGTGATGATCCACGACCCAAGCGAGTTCGAGGTGCGCCTGGCGCAGCGCCAGCAGGTGGCCGTGAAGCTGCCGTTCGCCCTCTGATCCAAACCCTGGCGGCAGGCCCTGTGCGCCTGCCCATGGGGCAGAAGGCATCAGGCGCTGCCCCGGGCGCCCAACCCAGATATGCAGCCGCAGCGTACCTTTACAGCTGCTCCAGGCAGCTCGCCAAGTCGCCCCCTAGCTTGTCGAGCAATCGCTCGTAGCCTTGCGCATCCACCGGATCGGTGCCACCCAGCGCATCGAGCTCGGCCAGGCGCACCGGCAGACCGGCTGTCAGGGTTTCGGCCAGCCGGGGGCGCAAGGGCGGCTCGCTGAAGACGCAAGTCTTGCCCACTTCCTGCAGCCGCTTACGCATGGCGGCCACGTGCTGAGCGCCGGGCTGCACTTCGGACGCCACGCTGAACACGCCGGTATGCTTGAGGCCATACTCTGCCTCGAAATAATCGAAGGCCTCGTGGAACACGAAGTAAGGCTTGCCTGCCACACCCGCCACCCGAGCCTTGATGCGGGTGTCGAGCGCGTCCAGGCGCTGGGTGAAGGTCGCCAGGTTACGCGTGTAGCGGTCGGCATTGGCAGGGTCCACGCTGGCGAGATCGGCGGCCATTTTCCCGGCGATCACCCGGGCGTTCACCGAAGACAACCACAAGTGCGCATCCAGGCTGCCTGGGCGGTGATCATGGTCATGGTCGTCGTGGTCTTCGTCGTGGGAATGGCTGTCCTCGCCAAAGTGACGCAGCTTCATGCCCGGCAGCGACTGTACCGCGACGGTCGTCTTGCTGCGGCTGGTCAGCACCTTGGGCAAAAAGCCCTCCATGTCCGGGCCTATCCAGTACAGCAAATCCGCCTCCGCGACCCTGCGCACGTCCGAGGGACGCAGTGCGTAATGGTGAGGCGAGGCACCCGGCGGCAACAGCACTTCAGGGCTGCCGACGCCTTCCTGCACAGCAGCGGCGATCTGTTGCAGAGGCTTGATGCTGGTCAGCACATGCACGTCAGCGTGGGCGGAAAATGCGATGAAAGCGACAAACAGGGTAAGGAATCGGGCCACAGTAGGTACTCGAATCGTCAGAAACAGGTAACATAATAACGTCTCTATCCAGAATCGTCGCTGCCCATGTCCATTACGCCGCTGGCCACCCGTCCTCATGACCATTCCCATTGCGTGCACAGCGCCCTGGCTGAAGCCGACGCTCTGTGCGCTCGTCAAGGGCTGCGCCTGACGGCGCTGCGCCGCCGGGTACTGGAGCTGGTGTGGCAGAGCCACAAACCGTTGGGCGCCTACGACATCCTGGCGGTGCTGAGCGAACAGGATGGCCGTCGCGCGGCGCCGCCAACGGTGTACCGCGCGCTGGACTTCCTTCTGGAAAACGGTCTCGTGCACCGCATCGCTTCGCTCAACGCCTTTATCGGTTGTAGCCATCCCGAGCATACGCACCAGGGGCAGTTTCTCATTTGCCGACTGTGCCATATCGCCATTGAGCTGGAGCAGGCGAGTATCAGCGATGCCATCGTCGGCAGCGCCAGGCATGTAGGTTTCACGGTCGAGAACCAGACCGTCGAGGTCGTGGGCGTGTGCAGCAACTGCAAGGACGCGGCATGAGCGACGCGCTGATCCGCCTGGAGCAGGTTGGCGTCACCTATGGCGGGGATGCCGTGCTCGACAGCATCGACTTGGCAGTCGCACCCGGCCAGATCGTCACCCTGATCGGGCCCAATGGAGCGGGCAAGACCACGCTGGTCCGCGCCGTGCTGGGGCTACTCAAGCCACACCGCGGCTCGGTATGGCGCAAACCCCGGCTGCGCATTGGCTACATGCCGCAAAAAATCCAGGTCGACGCCACGCTGCCGTTGTCGGTGCTGCGCTTTCTGCGCCTGGTACCTGGCGTGGATCGCGCAGCGGCCCTGTCGGCGCTTCAGGAGGTCGGCGCCGAGCACGTGATCGACAGTCCCATCCAGACTGTGTCCGGGGGTGAAATGCAGCGTGTGCTGCTGGCCCGTGCGCTGCTGCGAGAGCCGCAGTTGCTGGTGCTGGACGAGCCGGTGCAAGGTGTTGACGTGGTAGGGCAGACGGAGCTGTACAACCTCATCACCCGACTGCGCGACCGCCTGGGTTGCGGCGTATTGATGGTTTCCCACGACCTGCACCTGGTCATGAGTGCGACCGATCAGGTGGTGTGCCTGAACCGCCATGTGTGCTGCTCCGGTCATCCCGAACAGGTCAGCGGTGACCCGGCATTCGTCGAACTGTTCGGCCAGACCGCACCCAGCCTGGCCATTTATCACCATCATCATGACCACAGTCACGACCTGCACGGTTCTGTGGTCGCCCCAGCCCCCCATGTTCACGGAGCGCACTGCAAGCATGGCTGATTTTCTTCTCTACGCCCTGCTCGCTGGTCTTTCCCTCGCGCTGGTAGCTGGCCCCCTTGGCTCGTTCGTCGTCTGGCGGCGCATGGCCTACTTTGGCGACACCCTGTCCCATGCTGCTTTGCTGGGTGTGGCCCTAGGCTTCGTGCTGGATGTCAGCCCCACATTGGCCGTCACCGTGGGCTGCCTGTTGCTGGCGATTCTGCTGGTGACCTTGCAGCAACGCCAGCCTCTGGCATCCGACACGCTGCTCGGTATCCTGGCACCCAGTACCTTGTCCTTGGGCCTGGTGGTGCTGAGCTTCATGCACGACGTGCGCATCGACCTGATGGCTTACCTGTTCGGGGATCTGCTGGCCATCAGCCCGACCGATCTTGCCTGGATTTTGGGCGGCAGCGCCCTGGTACTCGTACTGATCGCCGTCTTGTGGCGCCCCTTGCTCGCCGTCACCGTCCACGAAGAACTGGCAACGGTCGAAGGGCTACCGGTTGCAGCGTTGCGCATGGCGCTGATGCTGCTCATCGCCGTGGTCATCGCGGTAGCCATGAAGATCGTCGGCGTCTTGCTGATCACCTCTTTGCTGATCATTCCGGCGGCAGCCGCCCAACGGCATGCGCGCTCTCCGGAGCAGATGGCCGTAGGCGCCAGCGTCATAGGCGTGGTAGCGGTCTGCGGCGGGCTGGCCTTGTCATGGTTCAAGGACACGCCTGCCGGTCCATCCATTGTGGTGTGCGCTGCGGTGCTATTCTTGCTGAGTCTGGCCCTACCCAAACGGTGAGCGACAGGCTTCCAAGCCCGGTCTTGCAACCTTCGGCGGAGTAAAGGGTCTGTAAGACCAGTTTTCGAGCGTGCGCACCTGGGTGTAGACTTGCTCGCTTTTTGCGCAAATAGAGAGCCGCAGGAATGAAGCCGTTTGCCTCCCGTTGTCTGCTTGTTGGCGTATTTTCCCTGTTCCTTGCCGCGTGCTCCCATGCACCGGTCGAACAGGCCAGCGCGCCTGCCCAGCCTGATGCATGGCAGCAGTTGCAACAAAATATCGCCAGCAACGAGCTGGCCACCGCAGAAGACCAACTGGTCTCTTTGCAAGCGCAGTCGCCTGGCGACGGCCGCGTCGAGCAATACCAGCGCGAGCTGGCCGAAGCCTATCTGCAACGCAGCCAGATCATGCTGCAAAAAGGTGACGTGAATGCGGCGGTCACAGCCCTGGCGCGTGCGCGTGCGCTGATGCCACAGGCACCGGCGGTCACTGGCGGTGATGCCGTTTCACAAGCGCGCAAGGCCGAGCTGGCCAAGGCCGAAGCCGCACTCAAGGCTGCCGAAGCCAAGCCAAGGGCTCGAGTGATCGACCCCAGTGCGCCCAGTACAGTGATTGCGTTGGAAACCACCGACATCCAAGCCATGCGCCAGCAGCTCGATGACATCGCCGCCGACGTGGTCAATTATGGTTGCGATGTGGTGTTCCAGGTGCCACGCAGCGCGGATGCGCCGTGGCTGAAGACATTGCTGGCCAAGCGTGTTCGCAAGATCGACAGCACCTTCGACCTGAAACAAAAGCACGACATCCAGCGCGCGTTGCCCGCTCAGGTGGTGCTGGTCCCCCACCAGCGCTAGGCCCGTGGATAGGGGCTGCAATGCAGCCCCTGACACGCGGAGGGTTTAAGCAGGAACCGCTTCGGCAGCCGCTTCACGCTCCCATACGCGATGCCCTTCCACTGCCTTGACGAACGCGTCCATGGCCTTCTGGTCGTCGCCGGTCAGCAGACCCTTGTCTTCCTTCAGGCCCAACGTTGCAAGCAGTTCCTGGGTCAGCACCATCGCCTTGAGATGCTTGTAGCCCTCAAGCAGGAAGTGCTTGGCCAGACCACTGGCCGCCATGGCATCGGTGGACGCCTTGCCAGCGGGTACAACGATGCCATCGAACATGATCGACGGCATGCCTTCCATGGAGGCATCTACCGGCAGTTGCGTACCGTCGGCGGCCTTCACAGGCGCCGAGGTCGGGCCCAGCAGCATGGGGCGAGCGCTCTGCGCCTCCAGGGCCTTGACCATCTTGTCGACGCTGGCGGCATCCACGCCGTTGGCGATCAGTACAGCGATCTTGCGACCCTTGATCCCGACCTTGCCCGGATGGTTCATCTGGCTCAAGGCTGGCGATTCGGCCAGCTGGCTGCCCTTGACCTTGACGGTGCCGGCTTTAGGGGCTGGCAGGCCCAGGTTTTCCGCCACGGCTGCTGCCAGCTTCAGGTCGATGTTGGCGAGAATCTCATTCACCTGGCGTGCACGGATGTGCTCACGCTCAACCTTGCCCAATTCGAAGCTGTAGGCCTTGATGATGTGCTGCTGCTCGGTCGGGCTCATGCTCTGGAAGAACAGGCGCGCCTGGGAGAAGTGATCACCGAACGAGTCGCTGCGCTGGCGAATCTTGTGCGCATCGACGCGCTCCTGATACGTCTCGAAACCGCCGTCGCGTGGGCCGGGCGGGGTTTCCTTCGGCCAGCCGCCGTCGATGGAGTTGGGCTCGTAGGCGGCGCGGCCTTTGTGCACGATATGCTGGTGCATCGCATCGCGCTGGTTGTTGTGGTTCGGGGCAACCGGGCGATTGATCGGGATCTGGTGGAAGTTCGGGCCACCCAGGCGGCTGATCTGAGTATCGGTGTAGGAGAACAGGCGACCCTGCAGCAACGGGTCATTGGTGAAGTCGATGCCCGGCACGATGTGGCCTGGGCAGAAAGCGATCTGCTCGACCTCGGAGAAGAAGTTGTCCGGGTTGCGATTGAGCACCATCTTGCCCAGCGGGGTGACCGGGACCAGCTCTTCAGGGATGATCTTGGTCGGGTCCAGTAGGTCGAAGTCGAACTTGTGCTCGTCGGCCTCAGGCACGATCTGCACGCCGAGTTCCCATTCCGGGTAGTCGCCGGTTTCGATGGCTTCCCACAGGTCACGACGGTGGTAGTCGGTGTCCTTGCCCGCCAGTTTCTGCGCCTCGTCCCACAGCACGGAATGCACGCCCTCGCTGGGCTTCCAGTGGAACTTGACGAAGTGGGCCATGCCTACGGCGTTGACCAGACGGAAGGTGTGCACGCCGAAGCCTTCCATCATGCGCAGGCTGCGTGGGATGGCGCGGTCCGACATGGCCCAGACGACCATGTGCGCCGATTCAGGCACCAACGAGACAAAGTCCCAGAAGGTGTCGTGGGCCGAACCGCCGGTGGGGATCTCGTTATGCGGCTCGGGCTTGACGGCGTGTACGAAGTCCGGGAACTTGATGGCGTCCTGGATAAAGAACACCGGCATGTTGTTGCCGACCAGGTCGAAGTTGCCTTCATCGGTATAGAACTTCACGGCAAAGCCGCGCACGTCGCGCACCGTGTCACCGGAGCCGCGCGGCCCCTGAACGGTGGAAAAGCGCACAAATACCGGGGTGATCTTCTCCGGATCTTGCAGGAAACCGGCCTTGGTCAGTTCGGCGTGGCAGCCATAGCTCTGGAAATAACCATGGGCACCGGTGCCTCGTGCATGGACGATCCGCTCCGGGATGCGCTCATGGTCAAAATGGGTGATTTTCTCGCGCATGATGAAGTCTTCAAGCAGCGAGGGGCCGCGGTCGCCGGCCTTCAAGGTGTTCTGGTTGTCCGAAATGCGCACACCCTGGTTGGTGCGCAGCGCCTGCCCGGTGGCATCGCTGCGGTCTGCTTCCAGGCTCTGCAACTTGGCATTGGTATTGGCCCGATCCGGGGTCTGAGTACCTGCGGCCTCGCTGTGCTTCGGCGCATCCTTGTTCTTGCTGGGCATGGTTGGCTTTCCTCATCAGTCTTCGGGCGCCCGATCGGGCTTGTCCAGTTAGTGACCCGGGCACAAGAGCGAGCGTTCCATCGGGATGACCAGCTGTCGCCATATAGCGTTCTGATTGGTCAGAGGCAAAATAAATGCTAAGAACAGCGGTTATAAAAGGCTAAAATGCGGCCCCCAGCCCACCGCTGAATCAATTTCCATGCGCCCCACAAGGTTCGCTACGTGATCGAGTTCCAACAGGTACACAAAACTTACCGCGTTGCCGGTAGAGAAATTCCCGCCCTGAATCCGACGACCCTGACGATCGAGGATGGCCAGGTGTTTGGCCTGATCGGCCACTCCGGGGCCGGCAAGAGCACCATGCTGCGCCTGATCAACCGCCTGGAAGAGCCTTCCGGCGGCAAGATCATCGTCGACGGTGAAGAAGTGACCGCGTTCAATGCCACCCAATTGCGCGGCTTTCGCCAGCAGGTCGGCATGATTTTCCAGCATTTCAACCTGCTGGCGTCCAAGACCGTCGCCGACAATGTCGCCCTGCCACTCACCCTCGCTGGCCAATTGTCGCGCGCCGAGATCGACAAACGCGTGGTCGAGCTTCTGGCCAGGGTCGGTCTGTCGGACCATGCGCGCAAGTACCCTGCGCAGTTGTCGGGCGGTCAAAAGCAGCGCGTCGGCATTGCCCGTGCTTTGTCCACCAACCCGAAGATTCTGCTGTGTGACGAAGCAACCAGCGCCCTGGACCCGCAGACCACCGCCTCGGTACTGCAGCTGCTGGCCGAGATCAACCGTGAGCTGAAGCTCACCATTGTGCTGATCACCCATGAAATGGACGTGATCCGCCGTGTCTGCGACCGGGTGGCAGTAATGGACGCCGGCCAGATCGTCGAGCAGGGCTCGGTGGCGGACGTGTTCCTCCATCCGCAGCACCCCACCACCAAACGTTTCGTGCAGGAAGACGAGCAAGTCGACGAAGGCGAGCAGCGCGACGATTTCGCCCATGTGCCAGGCCGCATCGTGCGACTGACCTTCCAGGGTGACGCGACCTATGCACCGCTGCTGGGCACCGTCGCCCGTGAAACCGGCGTCGACTACAGCATCCTTGCCGGGCGTATCGATCGCATCAAGGACGTCCCCTACGGCCAGCTCACGCTTGCCCTGATCGGCGGCGACATGGAAGCGGCCTTTGCCTGCTTCAAGGCTGCTGATGTTCATATGGAGGTATTGCGTTGATGGACGCCCTGAGTTTCTTCGCTAACGTCGACTGGGCCGAAATCTGGCTGGCAACCGTCGATACCATGATCATGCTGTTCGGCTCGCTGTTCTTCACCGTACTGCTCGGCCTGCCACTCGGTGTGCTGTTGTTCCTGTGCGGCCCGCGGCAAATGTTCGAACAAAAGGGCGTGTACGCGTTGCTGTCGCTGGTGGTCAACATCCTGCGCTCGCTGCCGTTCATCATCCTGCTGATCGTAATGATCCCTATCACCGTGCTGATCACGGGTACATCGCTAGGCGTGGCAGGTGCGATCCCGCCGCTGGTGGTGGGTGCTACCCCGTTCTTTGCACGTCTGGTCGAAACCGCCCTGCGCGAAGTGGACCGCGGCATCATCGAAGCTACCCAGTCGATGGGCGCCACCACGCGCCAGATCATCACCAGCGCGCTGTTGCCTGAGGCCCGGCCAGGGATCTTCGCCGCGATCACCGTCACGGCCATCACGTTGGTTTCCTATACCGCCATGGCCGGTGTCGTGGGTGCCGGTGGCCTGGGGGACCTGGCGATTCGTTTCGGCTACCAGCGCTTCCAGACCGACGTCATGGTCGTGACCGTGGTGCTGCTGCTGGTGCTGGTGCAGGTCCTGCAAAGTGTCGGCGACCGGCTGGTTGTGCATTTTTCCCGTAAGTAACCCCAATGGGGTCGGCTCGACCGACCCGTTCGGGGGCCGTCGCGGCCCTCACAAGGAGTGATCAATGAAGAAGCTGCTTGCTGTCGCTGCCGCCATCGCGGCCTTCTCGGCCCAGGCCGATACCCTCACCGTCGCCGCTACGCCGGTGCCGCATGCCGAGATTCTCAACGTGGTCAAGCCGCTGCTGGCCAAGCAAGGGGTGGAGCTGAAGGTGAAGGAATTCACCGACTACGTTCAGCCAAACGTACAGGTGGCGGAAAAGCGTCTGGACGCCAACTTCTTCCAGCACCAGCCTTACCTCGATGAGTTCAACAAGGCCAAGGGCACTGACTTGGTGAGCGTGACTGGCGTGCACATCGAGCCGCTGGGCGTTTACTCCACCAAGATCAAGCAGCTCAACGAACTCCCGTCCGGCGCCACCGTAGTCATCCCCAACGATGCCACCAACGGTGGCCGTGCTCTGCTGCTGCTGGACAAGGCTGGTGTCATCAAGCTCAAGGACAACACCAACATCCTCTCCACCGTGAAAGACGTTGCCGAGAACCCGAAGAACGTCAAGTTCCGCGAACTTGAAGCGGCCACCATCCCGCGCGTGCTGACCCAGGTCGATGCCGCCCTGATCAACACCAACTATGCACTGGAAGCCAAGCTGAACCCGGAAAAGGATGCGCTGGCCATCGAGGGCAGCGATTCGCCTTACGTGAACATCCTCGTCGCGCGTCCGGACAACAAGGACAGCGAGGACATGAAGAAGCTGGCAGCCGCCCTGCATTCGCCTGAGGTGAAGCAGTTCATCACCGAGAAGTACAAAGGCGCTGTAGTACCCGCGTTCTGAGCCTGCGCCCTGGGTCGCCTGGCGACCCAGGGTGAGGTTGCTACTGGCGCGTGACGCAAGCACGGGGGCAATGCGCCTGTGCTATCGCCCCAGAGACCAGGGCCCGCGCAGGGCCCTGAGCGATGCTCAGTCGCCCTGGACCAGACCAGGTAGGCGGGCCACCAATTTCTGGCTGTCGAACGGCGCACGAATGAAGCCACGCTGACGGCCGTCCGGGCCGACGATGGCCAGGTTGCCGCTGTGGTCCACGGTGTAACCGGGCTTGCTGGTATCGGCTGGGATGAAGGGAATGCTGAGCGCATTGGCCAGCTTCTGAGTGTCTTCCACGGAACCGGCCAGCCCCATGAAATCCTTGTCGAAATAACCCAGGTACTGCTTGAGCTGGTTCGGCGTGTCGCGGTTGGGGTCCACGCTCACCAATACCACCTGCAAGCGGTCCAGCGCCTGCTTGGGCAGTTCACTCTTTACCTGCCGCAGCTGCGCCAACGTGGTGGGGCAGATGTCCGGGCAGTAGGTATAGCCGAAGAACAGCAGCGACCACTTGCCTTTCAGCTGGTCCAGCTGCACCGGCTGGCCATCCTGGTTGGTCATGGTCACCCCAGCCACCGTCCGGCTTTGCGGCAGCAGGATGATGCCAGCATCGATAAGCTCGGTGGCGCTCGGGGCGCGTTTGGCGTTGAGCACATTGTTGAGGATCAGGCCCATGATCACAACGATCAGGGCAGCGATGATGAAGACGGCTTTCTGGGTTCGGGTCATGGGCTCGGTAACAGGTTGAGGTCGACGATCGCTGTGACGAACAGCGCACAAGGTAGGCAGTAGGGTACGCGATGCCGACATGCTGCGCATGCGGCTCGGCGCCACGGCCTGCACTGGCCTTTTCAGGCTGCCCGGAAGGATCAGCACGGTGGGCGAGGCTCTTCATGAAATGAACTTCATCCGCCGCCTCAAGGCTCTAAACCGGTGTAATTGAAGGAAAACCGTCAGCCAGGGAACGCCATATATGCTGGATGCCACAGGGATTGGATCCGTTTATAACAAATGGATCTTAACTTAATTGAATATCCAGCTAAGTTAGTGTCTTCCGTTTGAAATGTTTTGTCCTTGGAGTTGTCATGAACATCGCTGCTGTACGCGAGCAGGTGAATCAAGCCCATCAACATGAAGGCCAGACCGGCCAGCTGAAAAAACGTCTCGCGCTGCAACTGCCGCACCTGCACCCGTCCATTCAACTGCCGGAGCAGGGTGCTCAGGACACGCTGGCGCGCTTTGTGGGTGCCTACATCGATCAAGTGCCGGAACTGCTCGAAGCGGCTCATGAGGTGGCGCGTGAAGCCGGCATCGAATCGCAGATCACGCCGGTGCTGAAAATTGCCGAGGCTTACTTCCTGCAGCCGCCCAGCGTGATGCAAGGGCATGTCGGCCTGGACTGCCTGTTGGATGAGGCCTATCTGGCCCATCGCCTGGTGGAGGAGGTGAACGACCTGTACATCCGGCACTTCCAGCAGCCGCTCATCCCCGTCGATACCACCGTTGCCAACCTGATCGCTCACCAGCTGATCGGCGAGGCGTTCGCCAATCAGCTCGACGAAGTGGTGCACCATTCGGTCGATGAAATGCTCGACGACGAGAGCTTCGCCGCCGAATCCGTAGAGGCCTACCGCGAGAAGCTGAGCAGCCCTGAAACCGGCGCCGCCTGGAAACGTTGGCCTTGCTTGTCACGTCAGCTGGGCGTGGAGCTCGGCCAGCCAGCCTGAGCAGGGCCAGGCTGGCTGTTCTTGCGATGGCCGGCCTGGGCCACGGCCCGCTGTCAGGCGCCGACGCCGGACGTGGTACGTAACCGTCCCTCTACCCGCCGTTTCAAGCGCTTGTGCTCGACGCGAAGCTTGGAGCCATTGGCTGCATTGCTGCGGCTCCAGTCTTCGAGCAATTCCAGGCAGGCGTGGTCGATGTAACTGAGGTTGCCCAGCGGCACATGCAAGGTGGTGCCGGCCGGTACGCCGTCGAGCACCTTGGTCAGCGCCGGCACCTTGAGGAAGGTGGCCGCGCCGCTCAGGCGAAGTTCCATGTGCCCGGCCTTGGGCAGGTCCACCAGGTTGATCTTCAGGCGTGCTGCCTTGAAGGCGAGCTTGAGCAACGTCAGGGCAAAGCCCAGCAAGACGCCCGTGAGCAGGTCGGTGAAGATGATCGCCAAGGCGGTGGCCGCATAGGTGAACATCGGCATCCGGCCATAGCGTCCAAGGCCCCGGAAGGCTTTGAGATCGACCAGTTTTATCCCGGTAAACACCAGCACCCCGGCCAGGCTTGCAATCGGGATCTGCTGCAAGATGCTGCTGAGCACCACCACGAACGCCAACAGCCACACGCCATGCAGAATCGCCGAAGCCCGGGTTTGTGCGCCGGCCTGAACGTTGGCCGAGCTACGCACGATCACGCCGGTCATGGGCAGCGCGCCCAGTACGCCACACAGCATGTTGCCGATGCCTTGGGCCGAGAGTTCCCGGTCGAAATTCGAGCGCTGGCCACTGTGCATGCGGTCCACCGCTGCGGCGGACAACAAGGTTTCGGCGCTGGCGATGAATGCCAGTGCGAAGGCAGCCACCAGCAGGCTAGGGTCGGTCAGTTTCATCAGGTCATCGAGCCGAATCCAGTCAATGGCCTCGGACAAGTCCGCCGGTACCTCCACGCGGTTCACCGGCAGCGCCAGCCACAGGCTGATGGCAGTCATGGCTGTCACGCCCAGCAATGCCCCCGGAATGAAGCGCAAACGCTGTGGCCGCAACCGTTCCCAGCCCCACATGATGACCATGGTACCCAACCCCAATGCACCGGCCTGCCAACCCATGCCTGCGCTTTCCAGTGGCAATGCCCCAGCGACGGTTGCCGGGAACGCCAGCAGGTTCTGCATGCCCGACGGCTGAGGCGCCGTGTCGAACATCACATGGACCTGCGACAGCACGATCAGTACCCCGATACCCGCCAGCATGCCGTACACCACCGCAGGCGCCGTCACTCGAAACCAGCAGCCCAGGCGCAGGCGCCCGGCCAGCAACTGCAGTATCCCTGCCAGGAGCAGAATCGGCCCGAGCATGGCCATGCCGTGCTGGCGCACCAACTCAAAGACCAACACCGCCAGCCCAGCTGCCGGTCCGCTGACCTGCAACGGGGAACCGGCAAGAAAACCGACGACAATGCCGCCGATGATACCGGTGATCAGTCCCTTGGCCGGCGGCATACCGGAGGCGATCGCAATGCCCATGCACAAGGGCAGGGCCACCAGAAAGACCACTACCGAGGCCAGCAACTCACGCGGCAGGGCCGCTTTCAGCTGTGTAATGTTCACCGTATTACTCCTTTCTCTATCGCACGGCCATTCCTCTGGCCGCGGGCACGTTTAGCCCCGACAGGCGCGCGGCAGCAAGCCGCCAGCGCAGAAGCCGGCACACCAGTCAGGGAATTCAGGGCAGCAGACGGCCACGCCACACCCCAGCGGGGTGTAGCCGGCCATCAAGGTTCAGCGGTGGTCGGGTCGCTTAGTAGCGGCCTCTCGGAGTAGCGCAGGGCACTGGCTGGTCTGCCGACAACGGCAGGAAGCTGTCGCTCAAGGCGTCGTAGGCTTCGATCTTGCTCGTCTCGATGTCGTACACCCAACCATGGATATACAGCTCGCCAGCGGCAAGGCGCGAAGCAACGGAGGGGTGCGTACGCAGGTGATGCAGCTGGGCGATGACGTTTTCCTTGGTCAGCACCTGCATGTTCTCGTGCTCGGTTTCGCACGTGCAGTTGTTCTCGACCACGGTGCGGGCTACTTCGGCATGACGCAGCCATGCGCTGACGGTCGGCATCTTGGCCAGCGACTGCGGGTTGAGCACGGCGCGCATGGCGCCGCAGTCGGAGTGACCGCACACGATGATGTGATGCACCTTCAACGCCATGACGGCGTATTCGATGGCGCTGGAAACGCCGCCGTTCATCTGGCCATAAGGCGGGACCACGTTGCCGACGTTGCGAGTAACGAACAGATCGCCCGGCGAGCTTTGCGTGATCAGCTCCGGCACGATGCGCGAGTCGGCGCAGGTAATGAACATGGCGCGCGGCGTTTGCGCCGTGGCGAGCTTCTTGAACAGCTCTTGCTGCTCAGGAAAAACGTCATGATGAAAGCGCAGGAAGCCGTCGACAATGTGCTTCAGGGCGGCATCGGCGCTCTCCGCAGGGACCTGCGGCACGACCTTGGATGGGTCCTTTACGGGCATGATTCATCCTCTTGACGGTGAGTAGGCAAATCCATTTTACCGGTGAAAGATTCTGGCAATGCTGGGATTTAGATGACAGGCATTGAGCATAAATCACAGTCGGTGTGGACTGATTTCCTACGCTAGCCGGGAAAACTTAACTGAAACTTAATTCGGAGGCTCTAGAACGGGCGTTCCAGATGATCAGGAGGGAGTTTCAATAGTAGCAAAAAAGCATCAATTGCCAAGTACCATGACTGCAATTATTTGCTCGGATTAGTGAGGCTGGGGATTAAGGCCCCAGCGCTCAACGTGGCTCGCGCTGCCATACCAGCCAAGGCCTGACCACTTCGTTCACTTGCTTGCGTGGCAAGACACCGAAATAGCGACCGTCGAACGACAGGCTGCTGTAGTCGGAGAGCAGAAGCACCTCGCTGCCCGCCAGGCGCAGGTGAGCCTGAGGCGGGCGTGGCAGGCTCCGCCCACTGGGGTCCTTGGCCAGCGGCTGGCTGCGCACCTGCAACTGACCATTGACCCGCACGCCCGTCTCGGCGAAGTCCACCTCGTCATCCGCCACGGCCACAAGGCGCTTGAGCATGTGCATGTAGCCGCCAGGGCATGTCCCGCTGCCCACATAGCCACGGCTATGGGCCAAATCGAACAAGGGCTGCTCTGGCGGGCAGAACATCACCAAGTCGCCCTTGGCCGGCGTCTTGTCGACTACCCAATAGATACCGGGCGGGAAACTGCTGGTCACATTGATCCTGGCGCCGCAGTGCAGCGCCAGGGGCAGCAACAGGAAACACAGGATGGCCAAGGCGGCGGCCACGCTCAGCGGACGTTTCATGCCGGGGTCACAGTGTCCCGTAGATCGATGGTGCGATCGCTCTCGCGCGGCGCAGGCACCTTGGCGCGGGCCAGGAAGATCGGGTCCTGGAAGTACAACGGCTGCTTGCCATAGAAGGCTGGGTAACCTGCGCAGTACACCACCATGTCCCCGGCTTCCTGAATGTTGCCTTGGCTGTCCTTGCGCGGGCCGGGCATGCGCAGGGCTTCGTCGGTGGTGAGCAAGGGGCGCTGGACCTCCTGGATGGTGCGCGAAACCTGCCCGAGCAACGCACTGGAGCGGCGCCCGCTGGTGGTGATCTGCTCTTTCACGATGGTGGTCTGGCCTGTCAGCTTGGACAGGTGCTCGGCCGTTTCCACGCGGTTAGGCGGGTAGGCGTTCTGGATATGGCAGTTGGAGGTGATGCTCTCGTTCTGCCCGTAGAACTCCTGCAACTGCGACAAGTCCTGGATGATCAGGTAGCACTTGATGCCGTAACCGGCCACGAACGCCAACGACTCCTGCATGATGTCCAGCTTGCCCAGGCTTGGGAACTCATCGAGCATCATCAACAGGCGGTGCTTGTAATGGGCCTTGGGCCGGCCGTCCTCGAAGTCCATCTTGTCGGCCAGCAGCCGCACGATCATGTTCACCAGGATTCGCACCAGCGGGCGCAGGCGCGCCTTGTCGTTGGGCTGGGTGATGATGAACAGGCTGACCGGGTCGTCGTGGTTCATCAGGTCGCGGATCTTGAACTCCGAGCGCGCCACGTTGCGGGCCACGATCGGGTCGCGGAACAGCGACAGGTAGGACTTGGCGGTAGACAGCACCGAGCCGGCTTCCTCGGCCGGCCGATCGAGCATGTCGCGCGCGGCAGAGCCCACCAGCGGGTGGTTTTCGCCGTCCAGGTGACCGTAATGGGTCATCTCTTCCCACAACTCCGCAATGGGCCGGGAGGGATCGGCCAGCATGGCATCGAGCATCGGCAGGCTGGCCACGCCCCCTTCATCCTGGGCGCGGTAGCACAGGTGCAGGATGCAGCCGACCAGCATGGCCTGGGAGGTCTTCTGCCAGTGGTCGTTCAGGCCCTTGCCGTCAGGGTCGACGATCAGCGTGGCCAGGTTCTGCACATCACCCACCTCGAACTCGGTGCCCAGGCGGATCTCTTCCAGCGGGTTCCAACCCACACAGCCATTGGCGGTTGCCGGTTCGAACCGTAGCACGCGGTTGCCCGCATGCTGTTGACGCCACCCTGCGGTCAACGCCCACAGCTCACCCTTCAAGTCAGTGATCACGGCGCTGTGCTTCCACGACAGCAAGGTAGGAATCACCAGCCCCACGCCCTTACCACTGCGCGTGGGGGCAAAGGTGAGGATGTGTTCCGGCCCGTTGTGACGCAGGTAATGCAGCTTGTTGCGCTTGTCGAGCCAGGCGCCGACGTACACGCCTTCATCGGCCAGCAAACCCGCGCTCTGGATGTCCTTGTGCCCACCCCAGCGCGCCGAACCGTGCAGGAAGGCGTTGGCCTGGGCACTGTTGTTGGTGATCATGCGCACCACCACCACGGCAATCAGGCCAACCCCTGTGACCAATACCCCGACGGAGCCTGCGGTCATCAGCGCGTCCTGCTGTTCGGTCGACCAGCGAGCGGCCCACACCAGGATCATCCAAGGGGCATAGACCCCGTTGAGGTTAGGCCCAAGGGCGGCGTGATAGTTGAACAGATAGGCGAAATATTGCGTGGCAGTGGCCAACCCGGCGAGCAAAAACGCCAGCGCCAGCAAAGCTTGCCAACGGCTGGCGCCGCCGCGCCTCTCGCCGCGAATTTGCGGCCCAACGGCGTTGTTGTGCTTCATGGATGGGCTCCGGAAAGGATGAAGTGAGTGGGAAAAAGGGTTGGCGTCATGGTGATGGCGTCCGACCACGGCTCAGCTCTTGGGTGAGGCTGCGGCGCTGTGTTTCGGTCAAGCTGCGCTCGGCCTGGCGTTGCAGGCTCCATTGCTCGACCAGTTCAGGTTGCTCGGCTCGCAACTGGCGCGCCGCCATCTCCTCGATACGCGGAGAGTACAGACCCATGCCATGGTGCAGGTCCTGTACCCGTTCCAGGCGCGCCTGCAACTGTTGCAACCGTGCCTGGCAGCGCTGGTTCGCCTGTTCCCAGGCAGCACGTGTGGAGGGCAGGGCGATCATGCCTGGGCGTGAGGCCATGTTCTGCTGCAATTGCGCCTGCTGACGATCGAGCATGTTCTCCAGCCGCTGTTCCAGCGCACCCGCCTGATCGGCTTTCTGCTCCACCAGTTCGCCGAGGGCCTGATCGTAGCGGGCCTGTACCGAACTGCCCTGCAGCAGCGCAGCCTGCTCGGCGGCCAATGCCTGGGCCTGCGCCTCGATACCTTGGCCAGCATCATCCGCCGGCGGGTTGATGGGGGTGGGCATTTTCATCAAGCACTCCTCAAATCAGGAACAGGTAACCGGCCTTGGCCATGGGGATACGGATCAGCCAAAGCGCCGCAAGGTGCAGGGGGTAATAGGCATAGAACAGCCAGCGCCACCGCGGTACGTTCAGTGACAGGCCGCGCGCCAGCAGCACGATGGGCAGGGCAGCCATGGCCCAGGCATTGCCATTGACATAGGTAAGCGATGCCAACGAGAGCACTGCGCCCAGTGCGGCTATCGGATTGGGACGACGGACGAACCAAGTCGTACACAGCCCCAGCAGTACCGCCGGCCACCAGAACTCCACCAGTGCGCCGCCGAGCACGAACACCATCAGTGCCACGAACCACGCCCAGCGTTGGCCTGCCAAGGCGCGCTCGCAGGCGGCCAGGGTAAGCGTGATGACCAGCAGGGTGAAGAGGATGTTCAACGGGTAGTAGCCATACCACAGCCCGCCCAAGGCGATGAACGGCGGCGTGGCGAGCAGGCCGGCGCCCAGCAGGCGCCAGGCGGTACGCCGGTGGCCGCCCTTGTGCCAAGTCGTCGGGCGCGCCAGGTTGTAGCTCAGCACCATCACGAACAGCGGCATCGCGACACGGCCAGCCTCGAACAGATAGGGGAGCGTCTCGTTGAACAGGTACTTGTTCACGTGATCGCCGGTCATCAACAACAATGCCAGCCACTTCAACGCTTCAAGCGCACCGGTCTGAAATCGAACGCCCGGCGCTGCCACCTGATCGGCAGGTGCAGGGGCGCAATGTGCGCTGGTGTGCGTCATCTGCGCATCGCCTGGCCTAGTCCTGTTTCGAGGGAGAGTTTGGGTGTCATGTCGCGCGCGACCTCGCCGAGCCCCTTCTCGTTGACGATGGCCGTGCTTTTACCAATCTGGAAATTACGGTTGGGGTCCACATCACGACGGTCGTGAATCACGAATTGATCGGAGCGCCCCACCTTCTGCAAGATGTGGTGATCATCCATGTCCACGACCATGCCACTGGTGGCAGAGCGGCCCTCTTGCCCAGCGTCGCGAATACTGGCCCCAGGGTTTAGCGACTTAGCCTTTTCCTCCATTGCTTTGTGGGATTCACCACGTTGGCGGGCCTGAGTATCTTCCTCGCCCGGGCGGTTTTTCTGACCGGGTATGGGAACAGGTTGCAGGTTCAGGCTAGAGATGTAGGCCTGGTCGGGCCTGGACTGCGTCATCGCAGCCTTCATGGCTTGGCTCTGCGCCGTAGACTGCGCATTCAACTGCTTGAGCTGCTTGTCGAAGAGGTCGTCGCCCATCTTGTCGACAGTTTGACTGACTTCGGGACGCTTACCCACGAATTCCGCAGCCCGGTTCTTGAGTTGATCGCCGGCTTTCTCAAACCATGTCCCGACCGTCTCCACGCCACGCTGGATCCGCGTTTTGCTCAGCGAGTCGTCGTTTTCAAAAATCACGCCTCGACCATTCGTCTCGTGATCGAACGGCCGAGTCTGGCGATTAGAGCTCAGCACCGTGCCTCGCTCACCGATGAACGGCGTATTGTCCAAGACAATATACGAGCCGTCTTCACCCCGTCCGAATGCCAGATTCCCATCCTTGAGTCGAGAATCGATCAGGGCCTCCTGAACCTTGGCAGGATCTTGAATAATGTCGTTATAGCGTCCGACGCGCTGGAGGTCCTCTTGCAACATTGGCTTGAGATCAAAGCCGGCGTCCTCAAGGCTGTTGTACATATGGGCAAGTGGCCCAGCCGCTAGGTCGTCATCCTTGTACCCGCCACCCACCTGCGAATGCGCACCAGGGAATTTCACCTCTTCGATCTTGGAGTTGTCATCATTGCGCAGTGCACTGGTCAACCGGAACGTACCGCGGTATTCGTTACTGGCCACCAGATGAGTGGTGGAGTCGACGTTCTTGCTGATTTCCAGGTTCTTGCCCAAGTGCTCGTCGGACAAGGCGTTCCCATAGGAAGCAACGGTATCGAAGATCGCCAACTTGTGAACGTGAGCTTGTCCGGGAGGAATCAGATATTCGCCCGTGCTTTTGCCTTGGTCATCGAGCTTGGGCACACCACGATCAATGAACTCGTTGGCCAAGGCACGCGACTGGGCAGCACCACGGCTGAAACCGACGATGTTTACATCGACTTTCTGATCCGGGTATTTGTTGTGGAACGCCACGATGGCGTTGTACGCCTGCTCAACCCGCTCCTGCCCGCCCAGGCCCGTCCCACCTTCCAGTGCCGAGCGAACGGACGTCTGTGCCTGACTGCCGACGCCGTCGAAGTACACCTTCTCGGACTGTCCCGTACGCAAGGTACTGTCGTACTGAGCGGGCTCGTGACCGGAGTTTCTGGCCAAGTTGGTACCTTGGGCATTATCCAGGTCGTACAGGCGAGCCACGTTCGTGTGCATGCCTTTAGGTTGGTCCAGGTCTTTGTTATTACCGGTGCCATCAAAAAAGACCGAAAATCGCAGAGCGTCGCTCATGTCACGTCCCTATGCAGTTGTAAGGCTTGAGTGTTCGCGAGCCGGCGTGCATACCACGCCGGTACGCGGTCAGGCGTCTCGTTTGTTCAGCGTGATGATGAGATCACGAACTGCATCACCTGCCGCCCCGATGTAACCTTTGTAGAACTCCCTGCCCTGATGCAGTAATGGCGAACCGTCCATCGATTCTGCGGCGGCTTCGACGGTCGCAGAACCGTACTCTTCGCTCATCGCCTCGACACTGCGCGCTCGTGCGGCAGGATCGTCGTAGGGTTTCTGATACCAGCTCGACACTTGGTATTCGACGCCTTCACGTTCGAACTTTTCATTCATGTGCGCCGCCAGTGCGATCAACGACTCACGTATCAGCGTCGGGTCGATATCGTGCGCTTTCATGTACGCCTCAACGCGGACCTGAGCGGCTGCGATCAGGTCACCATGGGTGTAACCCTCCATGGGCGGGAAGACACCGTCGGGGAGCTTCATGCCAGGGGTGTAGGGGTGGTAGGTGTAGTCTTTATCAGCCATGGTTGGCTCCTTTGCTTGAACAGGGGAATTGATCAGCAGCGCTACCAGACTGGTAGTCAGTGCAAAGCCCAGTAGGCCGCCGCGCATTAGTCCACAGCGTCCTTGAGGCCAACGTTTTTTTTGGTTCATCACTCTCCTCCATAATGAGGAATGAAATTCAATGGTATTTTCCATGGTTGAAGTTTGGTCGTTGAGTGGCCTGCGTCCTTCTGAAGTGTTTTTCTGTTGATGCGTTGGCCTCACAAGACAGGCGAAGCCGAGAAGTTATGAGGCTCAGCAGACCAATGTTGCACCAGAACAGGGTGCCTATCTCGACTAAGTCGTGAGAGAACGTTCGAAGAGCTTGGTGTCCTCATTCACTCGGCCTGGTGACCCTACACATCCGGTGTGGCGTCTGGCCGTTCCAAGCCAGCGATCAGGTCGTGCACGCCGTCCCCCGCGTTGCTGATGTACTCACGGATAAAATCCCAGTCTTTGTCCAATAACGCAGAGCCTCGCAGAGATTCGGTGGTGGCTCGCACCGCGAGAGCGCCAAAGGTTTCGGCCATGTCAGCAACGCTTCTGCCACGATCCGCCGGGTCCGCATATGGTTTTTGGTACCACGTCGAGATCTGGTACTCGACGTTTTGGGCCTCGAATGCTGGCTTGAGGTAGTTTGCCATTGCCAATAGCGACTCCCGAATCAGCGTGGGGTCCATACCATCCTTGGTCAGTACCGCTTCGGCACGGACTGCCGCCGCGCTTATCAAGTCCTCATGGGTATATCCCTGCATAGGGGGGAAGACCCCATCGGGCAGCTTCATGCCGCGTGTATCGCACGAATAGGCATCGTTTTTTTCAGTCATTTTGGACTCTCAGGTTTGTGGGGTAGCGCCTGCGATCAGGCCGGCAACTGACTGCCGAGCGACGCGTACAACACGTGAACTGGCAAGGTCTGCAGGTCGAGATGGATTTATCTACGCATCGCCTGACCTAGCCCCACATCAAGTTCGATCTTGGGTGGGGTACTACGCCCCAGCTCACCAATACCTTTCTCGTTGACGATGGCTGTACTTTTGCCTACCTGGAAGTTTCGGTTAGGGTCGACGTCACGCCGGTCATGGATCACGAATTGATCAGTCTGACCGACCTTTTGAAGGATATGGTGTTCGTCCATGCCAACGACCATACCGCTGGTAGCCTTGCGCCCGGATTGGGATGCCTCATTGATAGTTGCGGATGGGCTCATGGCACGAGCCTTATCTTCCATCGCTTTGAACGACTCGTTACGTGGCTGCGAGAGAGGATCCAGTTCCTGGGCGTGCGAAGCAGTTTTGGGAATTGGGACAGGTTGTAATTTTATGCCTTCGATGTAAGTCGCGTTGGGGCGCGATGCCTTCAGGTCGCCCGTCAAATCAGAAACTTGCTTCTGCGCAGCCGCTGCTCTTTCCGCCTGCAGCTGATCAATGACGTCAAGCCCGTCTTGCTTGGCCTGCTTGCGCGTATCAAGCCCGACAAAACGCGATGTGGCTTCCAGCGCATTCTGGCCCAACGCCTTAAGACTGCCACCAAGCCCTTCCAGGCCACGGGTGACGCTGCTGCGGCTCAGGCTGTCGTCGTTCTCGAAAATCACGCCCCTGCCATCGGGTTCGTGATCGAAAGGCCGGCTTTGGCGATCAAAGACATTGAGCGTCCCTCTTTCCAGAGGAAAGGGCTGATTGTCGAGGGTTTTGTAGGCGCCGTTCTCGTCTTGGGAAAATGCCTTTTCACCTTTTATCAGGCGTGAATCAATGAGCGCTGCTTGGACCTTCTGCGGATCCTTTATCAATTCATTGTACTGCTCGACGCGTTGCACATCTTCCTGGTGCATCGGTTTGAGTTCGATGCCTGCCGACTGCAAGCGATCGTACATCACGGCAAGAGGACCCGCGGCCAGCACGTCATTCTGATAGCCACCACCGACCTGCGAGTGGGCGCCTGCGAACTTCAGCTCCTCGATTTTGCCGTTATTGTCATTGCGCAGCGCACTGGTCAACCTGAACGTATCTCGGTATTCGTTCATGGCCACCAAGTGGGTAGTCGAATCGACGTTCTTGCCGATTTCGAGATTCTTGCCCAGGTGCGTGTCTGTAATGGACAGGCCATCGGTGGCCACAGTGTCGAAGATCCCCAGCTTGTTGACGTGCGCTTGCCCTGGGGGAATCAGAAAATCCCCAGTAGGCTTGCCTTGCCCGTCGAGCTTAGGCACGCCGCTTTCAATGAATTTGTTAGCGAGCGCCCTGGACTGCGATGCACCCCTGCTGAAGCCAACGATATTTACGTCAACCTGCTCACCGGGATACTTGTTATGAAAGGCCACGATAGCGTCGTAGGCCTGGTCAACGCGCTCCTGTGCGCCGCGCCCGGTAGCGCCTTCGATGAGCGAGCGCCCTGATGTCTGGCCTTGGCTGCCCACGCCATCGAAATAGATTTTCTCAGACTGGCCCGAACGCTCCTGCGTGTCGTACTGCTGCGGAACATGCCCTGAGTTGCGTGCCAAGTTGGTGCCCTTGGCCGTATCAAGTTCAAAAAGGCGCGCGACGTTAGTCTGCGTACCTTCCGGCGTATTCAGGTCTTTGTTATTCCCGGTGCCATCGAAGTACACCGTAAAGCGCTTGGCATCACTCATTTCATGTCCCTATGGTGCTCGTAGCGCGGTACGGGCTCTCGGTACCGCTCTGGATAACGATCAGGCGCCTGGCTTTTCCAGGCCAGCGATCAAATCGTGAACGCCATCCCCGGCACTGCTGATGTATTCACCAAGCAGCTCCCTGTCTTGGTCCAGCAACGGCGACCCCTTGAGAGATTCAGTTGCGGCCCGGACGGCCAGTGCGCCGAAGGTCTCCGCCATGTCAGCGACGCTTTTGTCGCGATCGGCAGGGTTTGCATAAGGTTTCTGATACCAGGTCGATATCTGGTACTCGACATTCTGGGCTTCAAGCGCCTGGTTAAAGTGCTTGGCTAGCGCTATCAACGATTCGCGTATGAGTGTTGGATCCACGCCACCACGCTTGAGCACGGCCTCGGCACGCTTGGCGGCAGCGCCTACCAAATCTTCGTGTGTATAACCCTGCATAGGTGGGAACACACCCTCTGGTAGCTTCATGCCAGGTGTGTAGGGTTGGTATTGGCCTTGATTGTCTTGCATGGAAATCTCCTTGGCTTGGAGTGCAGAGGAAGTAGCCGGCAGGAGCACGAACGCTCCCAGGACCAGCGTGGCGAGCCGGCTCAGACGCAGGCGAGACCAGCAGCCTTGAATGGCGCTATTTGCAGCGGCGGGAACCCATGTACTCAGGTTGTCGGTTCTACTCATTTATCCTCCGTGACCTCCGTCTCCGGATGGCTCTTGACAGGTTGTATTCGCATGGGTCATCCGGCTAAGTTGATCGAAGAATACTGATAAATCCCGAGATTGGGGCCACTACACGCGTATCCAACAACGTGAACAACTCACGGTTTGCGCTGATTGAAATGTCACCGCACAGTACATTCACTATCATTTGCCGCCCAGCACCAGACCTCGCGGCACATACGCGGTCGCTGCCTTAGGCTGGGCCACGGCTGGCTGCGTTTCAACGACCGGCGTCGCTTCAAAAGAGGTGCTCGCCGCAACGACAGGCGCTTGGCCCGGGGCAGTAGACAAGACGGCGCCTTGTGCTACTTGCTGCGTGGCGAAGCGCTCATCCAGCCAATCGGCCCACCAGGCCGCCCGACGCATCAATTGCTGGCGATAGCGGGCATTGATGGCGGGGGTGCGCGAGTGGTAGTTGGCGACCCGCGTCCACAAGTCGCCACGGTCGTTGCGCACATGGCCGCGCAAGCGCCAAGCCGCCAAGTCGTAGGCATAGCAGCCACCTTGCTCCACATCCTGGGCAGTGATGCCGTAACGGGCGAGCTCGCGTAGGTAGCTGGTGTTGAACTGCATGGGGCCTACGTCGTAGGTGCCATTGGTATTGCGCACCCATTGGCCCGGCTTGCCGCCTTCCTGAGCTGCCACCGCGAGCACGATGTTCACGGGCAGCTCGTACTTAACGGCGGCCATGACCGAGCACACGATCGGCTCTTCGAGTGGCGGGAGCGGAGGCGGGGCGTCGATGGGCATGCGCGTAGGCCTAGATCACTTTGCCAAATTTGTTGTTAATTTCTTTGGTCTTATCCGAGTCAGCTGCTGGGCAGCTATCCAGGAAAGACTGCCTGGCGTTAGCGGTATCGTTCCACTTGATACCACCATGCTTTTTTCTCTTAACGATATTGAAATAGTCGGCTACTGGACCCTCGCAGCCTTCAACGACACCGGCGCCTTTGAGCTTGCCGAACATGCACAGTACTGTGGCGCATGGGTCACCGGCTTGGGCTGGGCTCACAACAGCCAGTGCAAGCGTGGCGGCCAACAGTATTTGAGTTGAGCGTATTGAGTTCTTCACAACGACCTCCAGGTCAGGACAAATCTTGTTTGCGCTCGCTGAAGCTCTTCACTTCTGCGTCGGGGTTGAAGTCACGGCTTTTTGACTGCGTGTCCAAGTTGCCTGATGTACGCTGGCCGCTATTGCTCACTGCCTGAGCCAGCTTACCGCCCGAGCTTTTGTCTACGCGCGCCTGCGCCACACGGCCTGAACCTGAGATTAGATTCGCTGTTGTTTGCAAAGCGACACGTCCCGCATTACCCAACTTACTTGAGGAGGTCTGAGCTGAACCGCTGCCAGCGGTGCTGCCTGCAGCGTCTTTTGAGGCGGAAGAGGTGCTACCCCCCTGAGCACCCGCAGCGCCAGCGGCGGTTGCAGAGTCGTTACTGCCCCCTGCTGTGCTTCCACCTCCAGCGTCAGCGACACTCTCTTGCGCCCCGCCAGCAGATGAACCAGACGACTCTGCACCTGCACTGGTCAAGGACTGTTCGCCTCCGCTAGAGGAGGCGCTTTGTACGCTTCCCGCACTCGATGAGGAGGACAAGCCCATCACTGAGCTGAGAGGACTTGATTCCGAACTACTACTTTTGCCGCCAGGTGAACCCGCTTGGCCCCCATTGGTGCCGCCACCCAACATGCCGGAAAGACCGCTAGCCATGCGCGAGCCAATGTCGGAGCCAGATGCGACGCTTGATTGCGCTCCTTTGAATGCGGCATGCACAGCCTGCGCACCACCTATCAGGTTTGCCCCGCCGCTGGCGACTGCAGATGCACCCTTTCCAGCCATCGAAACAGCGGTAGTTGCCGCACCCACTACCGCGCCTGCGCTAAAGTTTCCGATGCCCGATGAAGCACTGCCTGCGCCACCTACCAGCGCTGCAATCATGGGCGGAATTTTGTGAACAAGTAAAAGTAGCAGCACAGAGACTACGAGCATCACAGCCAGCTCTTGCACTGCCATTTTGTCGCTGATGCGGTTAGCGAAGTCTTCAATGAAACGTTTGCCAATGGCGACAAGAAGGACCATCGAAAACAGCTGGGCCCCGACACCTAATACCGCTCGGTAATAGTTCAAGGCGATATCAGAAGTCCATCGCGAGCCGCCGAAGCCCAAGAAAAACACACCGGCATACAATAAGAACCAACTCGATGCCAGAAGTATTAGCAGGTTGATACCCACTACGGCCAGGACGACCAGAACAACGATTGCCATTAGTTCCATAGTGATCTGCCGGCCCATTTGGTACCAGCTCAGCTTATCAGTCGCTTTAACTGTCCGGTCATAGAGTTCGAACCCTATGTCGACAATGGTAGACGGCTGGAGATCAGTAGTACCAATATTACCGGTTGTCGATCCCAGTTCGCTCAATGATCTCACGATGCTCTCAGCCAATTGGAGGCCCTGCATGGCATTTCTCAGTAACCACCAAAACAACCCGAACACCACCAGAAACCGGATCAGCTCTGCGAAAAACTCGCCAATGTCGGCTTTTTTGAGCAGCATGAGCCCAAACGTCCACACCATGGAAATCACGGTCAGTGCCAAAAACAGCCGTTCAGCAGCAGCCTGAATGGCGGGCAACCATTCCTGGGTGGCATCACGGAAGCGATGGAGCACTTCGTTCATGATTCCCGAGCTGCCTAACCCGGGGCCCGCCGCTTGAGCCACCGCCGGGATTGACAGAATGGCGAGGATAGCCAAGGCGTTTACGAACAAATCCCGACGTTTGCCAAGCATAAAACTCATTCCTTACTAGAAATCGTCTTTCGGACTTTTCTTAAATTCCCAATCCGTCATTTTTTTGGAAGACAAGAAACTATCACAGTTGGCTTTGAACTCATTTTTACTGGCCTCTTTCGAAAGTTCTGCAAGGACTTTTTCGTACATAACGGGCGAGCAGTTTTCAGCCGTAGCCTGCGGTACGTCTTCGCCAAAGCAACCTGCCAGCAACCCGGCAGTAACCAGCACGAGGGCAGCTTTTACGCTAAACACTTTCATAACTTCTCCATTAAAAATCATCTTTAGGGCTCTTTTTATAAGTCCAATCGGTGAGCCTGCGATTCTGGGCTTCGCCACGTGCTCGCTCATCGAGCTCTGCAGCATGACGGTTGGCTTCGGCGGTTTGCTGCGCCAGCATCAAGGTACGCAGTTGAAGTAGCTGATTGGCCTGCTGGCTAGACAGTTGGTTGGCATATTGAATGGCCTTCACTTGTCCATCGGCAGTGGTGGCGGCCTGTTGGAGCCTCTCAAGCTGCCGAGCGTCCGCTTTCAGGTTTTCTTGCTGCTGTTTGATGCTCTTGAACATCCCATCGTTTGCGTTTTTCTGGGATGCAGTGGCCATGTCCTGTTGTTTCTGAATGGCCGCCTCGTCTGCCGCTGTGCACCCACCACTCCCATAGCAGGGAGAGTTTCTGTAATAGCTAGTGTCCTGGAATTTATCCAGATACGAGTCGAAGCTACCTGCCTGTTTGGTGTAATAGTCGAGCATGTCTTGCGCACGCATCAGTTTGTTGATCGTGTTGTTTGCTTCATCCCAGATATAGGCTGCAGGTGCGGCAGTGTTCTTGAGCATGTTTTCGTATTGATCAAGTTGCGCCGTGTATTGGCTCACCTGCATTTTATAGTCTTCAAGCTGCTGCAATGTCTGCTTAACGCTCTCAGCCACACTCACACCATCAAAGACTGGAATCCCAGCATGGGCTTGCAGGGCGAGCCCGATACCAGCCACTAAGCCCAGAGCCGATTTAAACGCGGTAGGTCTGTTCATAGTCCTCTCCTTGACTTAGTCCATCAGTAGTCAAACGATTGATAAGGCTTGGAAAACGTAAGGTCTTTGGTGACCATCACGTTGAAACGGAATCCAGGGCGAATCTCGAGGGTGGGGGCGATATTCAGGTTCTTGGCGATCATCTGGGCCGTCACCTGACCCAACTGCTGACCCAGTGCTTCGCTCATGGCGCTGCTGGCACTCTCGCGCTGATTGCCGCCACCAAAACTGCTGCTGTTGTTCTGGTCTTGGCTCAAGCTGATCCCGGCCACTACGCCGGACATCAGGAAGGCAGACCCGAAGAGTCGCACATAGTGGTTATTGACTTGATCGCTCAGACCGGAATAGCCCAGGCCGTCCGCTCCAGGCATCGCGCCGATATCCATCGCCTTGCCATCTGGAAAAATGATGCGCTGCCAGGCAACCAGCACTCGCGCCTGACCATAGGCCACCTCGCTGGAGTACGACCCCACCAGTCGCGCGCCCTGAGGCACCAACAAGTGCTTGCCGGTCGCAGTGTCATAGACGCCCTGAGTGACCTGCCCAATGATCTGCCCTGGCAAGTCGGAGTTGATCCCAGACACCAGCATCGCGGGAATAATGAAGCCGGCGCGCAACTCGTAAGGGCTTCTCGGTGCCTCCACTTTCGAATTCAGTGCCCAACGGTCTTCGCTCCCACCTGCGGCGAACTGGTCGTAGCCCGCATTGCGAGCGGATGAAGGCGTTACTCTAAACGGCGAGTCATCGTCGCCGTCAGCGCCACCACCGACGCCGCCCATGCCTGCACGACGCAGTTCGGCCATGCGGGCCTTGAAGGCGCTGTTTGGATCACTTCGCGCCTGTTCATCCAACCGTTGGCGTGCAGCCGCAATGTTTGCGAGCGCGTCCTGAGGGCCCAGCGGACCATGAGTCGGTTGAGAGGATGCTGCGCTACGCGGTGCTTGCACCTGAACGGTGCTCCTGGCCCGCACTGCCTCCTGGAACTGCTGCGCCTTCATTACGCGAATGCGTTGCAACTCGTCCGCATTCACATCTGGCTGCGACGCACGCGGAGGCAATGGCGGCGCATCAAGGTTGTCCGGGCGCACCACCTGAAGCCGCTCAGGTTCGCGCGCGGGCGCGTTGTCGAGCACTGGCACTTTTGGCGGTTCTGCCTTGCTTGGGATGATCCCGTCCGAGTCCATACCGCTGATCTGACTGGCAAACAGGCTACTGTTGCCCGTTTTTTCACTCTTCTTGTCCTTCGGCTCGCTCTGCTCACCCGACCGATCCGCTGCCACCAGCATCATGATCAGCAGGAAGATAGCGGTCGCAGCACCGATGATGTACATCGGCCAGTTGTTCACGCGACGCACACCGCTGCTGCGGTTCAGCTTGCCAGGGGAGGCATCCGGGGACATGGCATCGTTAGCTTTACTCATCCCATGTCACTCCTTGCGAACCCAGACGCCAGCAGCCAGCAGGCGATCGTTCTGTACGCCATAGGCACGGCTCAGGGTTTCAGGGCCGACCCGCAGGATCACCCGCAGTAGCTGGGTGTCTTTGGGGGTGTCGACCACGTAGTTCAGCGGCAGCGCAGGTACCACGCCGCGCGCAGCAGGCGCTGGCTGCGCCTTGGTGTCGAACTCCTGCACGGAATAGCCCGAGGCGCGCAGAGTGCTCAACAGGGCAGTACCGAAGCCATCACGGGTTTCCTGAGCAAACCGCAAGCGGGTGCTGGCAGGCGGGTGCACCACCGCCAACTGGCGAACGGTGGCCTGCGCCAGCTGCTGGTTGACCGCAGGCGATGTGCGCTCGGCGAAGTTGCCATAAGGCCCGTTGGCACAGGCGGCCAGCCACAGGGTGGCGAACAGTGCTAGACAAGCGCGCATGCTCATTTACCCCGCTGGATGGTGACACGGTCCTGGGACTTGCCCACGCCGGCAATCAGGATGGCTTTGTCGAACACGGTGTCAACAATGTAACGGTCGCCCTGGATGCGGTAGTTGACCATCACGGTCTCATCATCCCGGAACCAGCCGCCGTCCTTGCGCACCACCATCAGCGACGGGGCCTCGGTCTGGGCTACGGTTTGCGGCATCTGGATGATGGTCTTGCTGCCATCGTTATAAACCCGCACGGGTTTCCAGGCAGTGTCGCCTTCGACGGTGTAGTCGAAGCTCAGGTTACCCAGGTATTCGCCGGTTTCGGGGATGGTCGCGCGCTTGCGCTCGGTGGTTTCGCGCTGCTTGATCATGTTCCACTTCGCCAGCGCTTCTTCCGGATAGGTGAAGGCCACCTGCGGCATGTACTGGGTGCGGTGCGAGCGGAGCTTGAAGTGGTAGGTGCGGCGGTTGGTGGTGACCACCAGCGACGTCTCCAGCCCCACGTCCATGGGCTTGATGATCAGGTGTTGTACTTCGCTCGGGCCCACACCGGTGATGGCCGGCTCGACGGTCCAGCGTGCAGTGTCACCCAGGTTGATCGAGTTGACCTGCTCACCGGCTTGCAGGGCGATGTCGCACACCTGCAACACGGCGCAGACGATGCTCGGCTGCTGGGCACCGAAGATGAAGCGGGCAGTACCATCGCCGCCATCGACCGGCTTGATGCCAGTGGCACTGGCCTGCTGCCAACGCTGGGAAATGGCCAGGGCGGCCTTTTCCTGCGGGGTCAAGGTGGGGTTGGCGTCCGAGAAGTACAGGTCGGCCTGACTGGTGCCGGGCGCGGCCTGAACGAACGCAGGCAGTGCGGCGGCGAGCAAAGCGCAAAGATAACGGTTCATGGTCGGTCCTTCAGAGTTGCTTAGACCAGGAGAAGTCGCGCACATAGGTCCCGATCGGGTTCATCCGCAGTTGCTCTTCGCTGGTTTGAGTAGTGGGTTCGGCGGTATAGGTGGTTACCAGGGCACGCCAGTTGACTTTGCTCTTGACCAAGCCTTGCCGATCACGAGTGACTTCTTCCCAGTCCACCTGCCATGTCTCCGGGGTCTGCTGCATGACCGAACGGATGTCGACGCTGACGGTTTCCTCTGCAGCGCGCACGAACGGGCTCGAGTCCTTGGTGCCGTTGAGCCATTCGTTCATTTTCTGCGTAGCCGGATCGTTCTGGCTGAGCAGCGCATAAATGCGGAAGATCGATTTGCGCAACAGCGCCACGTCCGGCGTGACGGTGCGGGCATCGGCAATGAAACTGGCGATTTGCGATTTCACAACGCGTTGATCGACTGGCTGCGCCACCTGCGCCGGCGCTACCGCCAATGGCTGCCCAAGCTTGTCCACTTCAACCACGTAGGGCACGAACTTGGACTGGCTGCCGATATGAATCAGCCCGCCCACACAGGCCAGGGCGATCATCATCGACAGGATCGCAACCACCTGCCACATCAGGCGCGAGGTCACGACGCTGCCGACATGGTCATTCCAGGTACGGCGGGCCGTCAGGTAGGGGTTGTCGAGTACTGCGCCTTGCGGCGACGGGGCGCCGGTAACGGTATCGACAGATTCAGCGGGGCGTTTGCGCACCATCGCTTTCATGCGTTCAGCGAAGCTCATGCGGCCACTCCATAATCATTCAGTCTGAGGCCACGGGCGGCCAGCCATTCGTCCACCCAACCGTTGCCATACTTGGCTTCCAGTCGCTTGATGGCGGCCACCGACTCTTTGTCGGAGGCGCCGACGAACGCCAGGGCGAGCGGACCCAGGGCAAGGTCATATAACCGGCGGCCGTTTTCCGAGACGTAGTAGTACTGACGCTTGGGTACGGCGGTGGCGAGGATTTCGATCTGCCGGGCGTTCAAGCCCATGCGCCGGTACAGCAACGAAGTGTCTTCATCGCGTGCATAGACGTTAGGCAGGAAGATCTTGGTGGCCGTCGACTCGACGATGACATCGAGAATGCCGGAGTTGGCGGCATCCGACAGGCTCTGGGTAGCCATCAGTACCAGGCAGTTGGCCTTACGCAACACTTTGAGCCACTCACGGATTTTCTCGCGGAAAGCGGGGTGGCCAAGCATCAGCCAGGCTTCGTCGAGAATGATCACCGCCGGCTGCCCCTTGAGCGCGCGTTCGATACGGCGGAACAGATAAAGCAGCACTGGCAAGGCGTACTTGTCGCCCAGGTTCATCAGTTCTTCGATCTCGAAGACGGTGAAGTCGGACAGTGTCAAACCATCCTCATCGGCATCGAGCAGGTGCCCCATGGTTCCGTCGACGGTGTACTGGCGCAGGGTTTCACGCACGTTCTCGTCCTGCACCACCAGGCAGAACTCGGAAAGGGTGCGCGAACCGTCGCGGTACATGCTCATCACCGCATGGCCAATTTCGTTACGCTGTGCAGCGGTGGTCTCAAGGCCGTTCAGCGCCAGGATGGTATCGAGCCATTCCATCGCCCACGCGCGGTCACCCTTGGTTTCCAGGAACTGCAGCGGGCAGAAGGCAAGACGCTCGTCGTCGGCCGCTACGGTGAAGTGAAGCCCGGAGCTCCCGGCACTTTCTGCCCGGATACCTGCTGCGAGGGGGTACATGGACATGCCTTTGTCGAAGGCGAAAATCGACATGCCCTGGTAGCGGCGCAGTTGTGCAGCGATCAGCGCCAGGTGCGTGGACTTACCCGCACCCGTGGGGCCGAACATGAATGTGTGACCCAGATCGCGCACGTGCAGATTCAGACGGAACGGCGTGGCACCGCTGGTTACACAGTGCATCAGCGCCGGCGAAAGCGGCGGGTAGAGTGGGCAGGGGGCTTCGGCGCTGCCTGTCCAGATGCTGCTGGTGGGCAGCATGTCAGCCAGGTTCAGCGTATTCATCAACGGGCGACGGACGTTTTCAACGCCATGGCCCGGCAGGCTTCCCAGATACGCGTCCAGCGTATTGATGGTCTCGATACGAGCGGCAAAGCCAAGCCGCTCGATGGCCTTCTCCACACCACGGGCGGCTTCTTCAAGTTGCTGGCGGTCCTCATCCATCAAGACGACGACGCTGGTGTAATAGCCCTGAGCGATCAAGCCACTGTTGACCTCGGCGATCGCGTCAGCCGCATCCTGCACCATCGAGAGCGCGTCCTGGTCGATATTGCCGCTGTTGGTGTTGAAGACTTGATCGAAAAAGCCACGAACCTTCTGCTTCCATTTCTTGCGGTATTTATCCAGGTGTCGCACGGCCTCATGGGTATCCATGAATATGAAGCGACTGGACCACCGGTATTCGCAGGGCAGCTCGGCAAGCGCGGCCAGGATGCCGGGCGCAGACTCCAGCGGAAAACCCTCTATCGCCACCACCTGAATGAAGTTGCGGCCGATCTTCGGTACCACGCCCCCCCACAGTTCCTTGCCGCCAAGAATGGCATCCAGGTACATGGGGTTGCTTGGTAACTGTACGGGTTGGCTTATACCGGTCACGCAGAACTGGACCCAGCTAAGCAGATCCTCATGGGTGATCTGTGCGCCTTCCTCTGTCACAAGCGTATTGGCCTTCAAACGTGTCATCTTGAGCACCGACGACAGGCTGCCCTCGACGCTGGTGCAATCGCGCTTGAATTGCTCGATAAGGTTACGCGTGCGCGCCTTGTGGTCTGGCGGCGGCGTGTCATCGTCGAACATCAGCTCGACGAACTTCTGCTGCGCCAGCATGGGCGGGAAGTAAGTCAGCGTCAGGACGAAATAACCTTCATACAACGATCCCAATGACTCGAAGAAGCTGCGTCGCTCTTCGTCCATCGCTTCGGTGAGCCGATCCGGGAAATGCGAGAAACCCTTGCTGGAATAATTGACCGCAGGACGCCGCACGGCATCGACGTGGATCATCCACCCACTGCCCAACCCAACCAAGGCCTGGTTGATACGCAGCGATACCAACTCGCGCTGGGCGTCGGTGCTGCTGGCGTTATCGTCACCTCGATACAACCACGCAGCCATGAATGCGCCGTTCTTGCCGACGATCACACCGTCGTCGACCAGCGCCGCATGGTTCAGCAGATCTGAGAGGCCCGCATCTTTGGAGCGGTGCTTTTTGAGCTTGAGCTCGGCATCGACCTGCAGGAGACGCTGGACCAGCAGCAGGACCAGCAACGCACCGAGGGCTGCGATGGCATACGCAATACCTTCGATCATTTGTATTGATTTCCCTGACTTGGCGGGTTGTCCCTGTACGGGGTACTACGCGCCGGGTAGTAAGACTTGTAGCGTCGATGACGCAGGTACACCGGGCGCATCTTCGGGTCGGCCTTGGCCATGACCCGCAGAATGAAAAGTGCGGCAAACCACAGCACCAGCCCGACTACCGTGGCGCGCAATTCCTGGGCGCTGAAGATCAGGGCGAATGCCAGCAGGCCGGAGAACATCACCAGCTCGCGGTCGCCACCCATGAACAGATTGTCGCGGTTTCCCGCACGGCGAATAGGGATGGTGCGCAGCGCCATGGTTCAGACCTGCCCTTGTACCGAGTGGGCAGTCATCATCGGTACCGATTGGGCCAGTTCAGCCGAGGTGCCGAAGAATTTCTGCATGATGTTGTTGGCGCCCACGATCAGTGCCATAACCAGCACCAGGAAGATCAGCGTGCGGAAGAAGCCGTTGAGGTCGCCACCGAAGATCAGCACGCCGCCTGCGACCACGATGCCGATCAGCGACAGGGCAAAGGCGACTGGGCCAGTCACCGATTTCTGCAGAGACTCCAACCAGCTCTCGTAGGGCAAGCTGCCGCTACCGGCAGTAGAGGCGAATGCATTTTCCGGGGTGACCATTACGTAGAGCATCAACAGGCAGAGCGCCAGGTAGCCAAACGTTTGGGCATTGATGCGGGACAGAGAAATGTTGGCTTGCATGTGCGATGTTTTCCTAGAGGTTGCGCATGATGTAACGGCCGTTTTCGTACCCGGAAACCTCGAGGATTTCCTGGATGCGGCGGCCTTCTGGGGTTCTGGCGATGGAGATGACGACGTGAACCGCTTCGCCAATCAGCGGCTCGATGTCGGCCGGGGCCGACTTGTTGCGAGAAACCAGGGATTTAAGACGGGTCAGCCCTTCACTGGCGCTGTTGGCATGCAGGGTCGCAGCACCGCCAGGGTGACCAGTGTTCCAGGCGTCGATCAGGTCGAGTGCCTCTTCGCCACGCACCTCACCGACCAAGATGCGGTCAGGCCGCATGCGCAAGGAGGTCTTGAGCAGGTGGGTCATGCTTACGTCGACGGTGGTGTGGTACTGCACGAAGTTCTTGGCAGCGCACTGAATCTCACCGGTGTCCTCGATGATGAATACCCGCTCACTGGGAAACTCGATGACCATCTCGTTGATGACCGCGTTGACCAGGGTGGTCTTGCCGGTACCCGTACCGCCGATAACGAGGATATTGCGGTGATCGCGGATGGCCCGCTTGATGGCATCGCACTGGGCCGGCGTCATGATCGCCGACTCCACATACTGGTCCAGGGTGTAGATGGCGACCGCTTTTTTTCGGATCGCAAACGTGGCGGCGCGCACCACTGGCGGAAGCTGGCCCGCGAAGCGCGACCCGTCGAGGGGCCATTCGCCTTCGAGCAGCGGTTTGCTGCGGGTCACTTCCTTGCCATGGAAGCCGGCCACGGTCTTGATGATGGACTCGGCCTGCGCCGGGCGCAGGTCGCCAATGTGCCTCATCGGTTGGCCCAATTGTTCGAGCCACAGCTTACCGTCGCCGTTACACATCAACTCGACGGTCTGCGGATGGTTGAGCGCGTCGATAATCAGCGGGCCGGCATCGCGTTCAAGTTTTTTCTTGGCGCGATCTTTCAGGCTGACAGTTTCTGCAATATCCACACTATTCGTCCATGAATTAAACGCTGACCCAATCGCAAGGTATTCCACCGAGCGTGTGTTACAGATCTTCAACTACTGATGAGGGGCAAAACGCGCCTCGCTCGAAATATCCACCTGGGCTGACCAGATGCTTTCAAGTTACGAGAGGCGATCCACAATGGCGCGGAGGTTACCGGAGCAACAATTGCTAACGAAATGGTAAATCTCTTACAGCCATGTAAGTCTTTTCCTACAAAATTGGTACGAGCGTTCTTCGAATTGACCGCACGCGTGCCTCTGAAACCCGCGCCGTAGCTGGTCTCTACCATGAGCGCCAGTAATGCTGGCAGCTAAACGCCACTACCGCTGACTGATCGCCTTTCACAAAAAATGAGAGGCAATTCACAATTAGCCAAAACTTTTTTTTGTGGCCCAGTTCACAATTGCCTCCCGCGCAAACATCGCTTCTGTTGGCTGTGAGTTGATATAAGACAGCCATCCGATGATGGCACTTAGATATCAACGAGCAAGCCAGACAGCATCTACGTTAATTGGTTCAAAGCAATTGAAGTTGTCTGCCGGGTGGGCTGAACAATGAGCAATCAAGTTGCAGAGATTCACGGCCCTCCAGGTTCAGCTTGCGTACAGCCCTGTCAAAACGCTGCGCCAACAACTGCGCAAAAATACCCTCGCCCCGCATACGAGCACCGAAACGGCTGTCATAAAGCGCTCCACCCCGGCTTTGCCGAATAAGGCTGATTACATGGGCTGCACGCTGCGGGTAGTGATCGTGCAACCACTGCTCAAACAGAGGGGCCACCTCAAGCGGTAAGCGAAGCATCATGTAGGCTGCGCTTTGCGCCCCAGCCTCTTGCGCCGACTCCAGCAACTGCTCCAGTTCACAGTCGTTGATCATGGGAATGATCGGCGAGCACAGGACGCCTACGGGTACGCCGGCATCGCGCAGCAGGCGTATGGCCCGCAAGCGTGCAGCAGGCGAAGCGGCACGGGGCTCCAGAATGCGCTTGAGGCCGGCATCAAGGGTGGTATGGCTGATCATCACGCGCACGAGCCGCAAGCTGGCCATTTCGGTCAACAGGTCAAGGTCACGCAGAACCAAGGCGCCCTTGGTAACGATGGTCACTGGGTGGCGAAACTTCAGCAGCACCTCCAGCAAACGCCGGGTCAGCATGTATTCGCGCTCTATGGGCTGATAAGGGTCGGTGTTCGCCCCCAGGTTGATTGGCGCACACACGTACCCAGGTTTGCTCAGCTGCTGCGCCAGCACATCGGCTGCATTGGTCTTGGCAATCAGCTTGGTTTCGAAATCCAGACCAGGCGACAAATCCCAATAGGCGTGCGAAGGGCGTGCATAGCAGTAGATGCACCCGTGCTCGCAACCGCGATAAGGGTTTATCGACCGGTCGAAGGGCAAATCGGGTGAGGTATTGCGGCTGATAACCGTCTTGGCCGTCTCGATCCGCACTTCGGTCCCTTGCGTGACCGGTACATCTTGGTACCAGCCATCGTCCTCATGCGAAGAGTGGGTAGGGCCGAAGCGGTTATGCGGGTTATGCGCAGTGCCGCGGCCCTTCAACGGAGGTGAATATGACATGGCTACACCCTTTACTGTATGCATGTACAGTAAAGGGCCTGGCGACTAATTGCCAGCCCGATCATCCGACGGCCTGAAGCCACTGGAGGTAGGGGTGTAGGTTTGCCTCACGGCCAAGAAACTGCATCACTCCTTCACGCAATGGGCGCGATGCTCCGGGGGCAATCAATGACTCGAACAGCGCCTGTCCAAGTGCACGATCAAGTAGCCCTGTTTGCTCGAAGCGGGTGAAGATATCCACAGCACATACATCTGCCCAGAGGTACGCGTAATAACCGGCGTCATAGCCGGTAACCAGGTGGTCGAAGGCGTGGGCTGGGTGCTCTAGGGCGTTCAAAGGCCAGTAACCACATTGCTCGCGCGATCGAGTAAATCGCTGGCGAAGGGTTTTCCCGTCAGCTGGGTTCGTGTGCAGATCCACATCGAACAAGGCCTTGCTCAGCTCAAGCGCGGCTTCGCCGATGGCTTCGCGTCTGTAGCGCTCGACGCACTGCTCGACCTGCGCCCTGTCAATCTGACGCCCATCCGAATAGTGCGAGGAAATGCTGACGAGATAGGCGGCGTTCCACACCCAACGTTCGAACAGCTTGCCGAAGAGCTCCGTACCGTCCGTACCGAGTTCGACTACGCCCGACTGGATCTGATTGTCCGTGCGCACCAAGAGGTGGTGCAAGGCATGGCCGAACTCGTGGTACAGCTTGCGCAACGCGAGGTGATCCAACAGTGGCTGCGCACCTGCACTACCTTCGGGCACATCGCTGAAGACGATCACCACCGCTTGCTGGAAAATCCCTTCCGCGTCGATCCGGCGGTTACGCACATACGTTGTGAACACCGCCTCTGCCTGCTTACCGGCGTGCTGCACGGCATCGAGGTAGAGCAAGCCAATCCGTGCGTCGTCCTGGAATGCCTCGAACACCAGGACCGAGGGTGCCTATACGGGGGCAGGGGTGGGCCTCAACTCCAGGTCAAAGAGCCGCTTGGCCAGCTGGACCAACGCGTCGATGACGGCAGCCATCGGGAAAAATTCGCGCAGCGCGTCCTTTGGCACTATCTTGGCCGCGTCTCGCAGTTGCTTTTGGGCAAAGCGTAGGTCCCAGGGCTGCATGTCTTCCAGACCCAATGCCTGAGCGTCACGCTCAAAGTCTGAGCGCCACTGCAGCACTACGGGCTTCATGCCAGCAGCCAAGCTTTGCAGGAAGGCGCGAACCTGGTCTGGCGAACCAGCACTTTTACGCGCCAAGCTCAGGGTCATGTGATCGGAGAACGCCAATAGCGTCGCTCGTTCATGGCGCAGAAGGGCCAGTTGCTGCAGCACTTGACCATTATCTTGCGACAGGTCGGTATTGACGCCACGTCCATGAAAAGCCTGATACACCTGCTCACGGAGAGCACCCAGCTCGGCCTCTTCCAGCACACGCTCGGCAGCCCAGCTTTCGCAAGGTATGGACCATCCGTTACTGCCACGCTGCCTTGCTCGCTCGCTCAACTCATCGAGACTGCGTTGGGACAGACCACGCAGCTGAGTGACGTCATCGACGATCATGTCCGGCTGGTCGAGATTAATCAGATACTGCTCTTCAAGCTCGGTTATCCGACGTTGCAGGTCGAGCAGCCGCGTCTTGTCGCTCGTGGGCAGGGAAGCGCCACTCACGCGAAACCTTTCCAAGTGCCAGCGCAGTGTTGCCCGCTGGCGATCATCGAGGTTAAGGCCGATATCGCTGTGCGCCAGCTGTTCATACAGCGACTGAAGCTGCTCGTTGCTAAACCTTGAGTCCAACGCAGCGCTGGCCGCGATATGAAACGCCAGGATAGAGTCACTCCAGGTCTGCCCTTTGCCCAGAAAGGGCATTACCCCATAAAGCACTGCGTACACCTGGGCGTCCAGATCATCCATGGCCAGCACCAGGTCATCCCATGTTGGCATCGATGGCTGGCTGTTGATCACGCGCTCAATGCCCTGTGCATACTGCTCAAGGACCTGGTCGAACGCATCCTGCATGCTTTCGACTGTAATGGAGGGGTAGTCGACGGGCACATTGCCGTCTTGCAGAAGCGGGTTGCTCATCACGCGTTACCTTGCTCAATGATGGGAGCATGCAAGCGTGGACGACTGCGCAAGCGTGCAGGTCGCTCTTAATTACCACCAGCCGCCACCGCCCGGGCCTTGCACCCGGGCGGTGCGGTGGTCAATCGGCCGGTTTCTTCAGCTTCGGATTGGGAAAGAACTGCACGGTCTGCACTTTCGCCGCTGCCGGCTTGGGCGCTTGTTGGTTGACCCGCGTGCCCAGTTCACTGGGTACCGACAAGCCCTGCTCATTGAGCGTATCGGTAAAACCACACGCCACGCACTCGCGGTGCGGCACACCGTCTTCGTTCCACATCGTCAGCTTGTCAGCTTCACTGCACGCCGGGCATACCGCGCCGGCGATGAAGCGCTTCTTGGTCTTGTTCACGGCATCCTCGCTCATGCTGCCGATTCTTCGGCCAGACCGCTGTGGCGCAGCAAGGCGTCAATGGACGGCTCGCGACCGCGGAAGTCGACGAACAATACCATCGGCGCACGCGAGCCGCCGCGTGCCAGCACCGCTTCGCGGAACGCCCGGCCTGTTTCGGCATTGAACACGCCTTCTTCCTCGAACCGCGAGAAGGCATCGGCCGACAACACTTCAGCCCATTTGTAGCTGTAGTAGCCTGCGGCATAACCGCCCGCGAAGATGTGCGCAAAGCTGTTGGGGAAGCGGTTATAGGCCGGTGGGCGCATGACCGACACTTCATCGCGCACCCCTTCGAGCACCTGCAGTACCGTACGGCCGTCACCGTGGCTGGCGTGAAGCTCAAAGTCGAACAGCGAGAACTCGAGCTGGCGCACCATCATCATGCCCGACTGGAAGTTCTTCGCAGCCAGCATCTTGTCCAGCAGGTCCTTCGGCAGTGCCTCGCCAGTTTCGTGATGGCCGGAGATCAAGGCAAGGCCTTCGGGCTCCCAGCACCAGTTCTCCATGAACTGGCTGGGCAGTTCTACCGCATCCCATGCCACGCCGTTGATGCCGGACACTCCAGCGTGGTCGATGCGGGTCAACAGGTGGTGCAAGCCATGGCCGAACTCATGGAACAGCGTCGTGACCTCGTCATGGGTCAGCAAGGCAGGTTTGCCCGGCGCGGCAGGGGTGAAGTTGCACACCAGGTTGGCCACCGGGCTTTGCAGTGTGCCCTGAGCCGTTACGCGACGGTCACGCGCACCGTCCATCCAGGCACCGCCACGCTTGTTGGCGCGGGCATAGAGGTCGAAGAAGAAACGCCCCACATGCTGGCCGTTCTCCTTGATCTCGAACAGGCGTACATCCGGGTGCCAGGCATCGAACTGCTTGAGCTCGTTGATCTCGATGCCGTACAGGCGCTGCACGATGCTGAACAGGCCGCCTAGCACCTTGTCGATGGGGAAGTAGGCGCGCAGTGCTTCCTGGGACACGCTGTAGCGCTGCTCTCGCAGCTTCTCGCCAAAGTAGCCGGCATCCCAACTGGCCAGCTCGGGACAACCCTGTTCGGCAGCATAGGCCTTGAGCTGGGCCAGGTCGCGGGCGGCGAAGGGCTTGGAGCGCTTGGCCAGATCGCGCAGGAAGCTCAACACCTGGTCGCTGGACTCGGCCATCTTGGTCGCCAGGCTGAGCTCGGCGTAGTTCTTGTAGCCCAGTAATTCGGCAAGCTCCTGGCGCAGATCGAGAATCTGCTGCATCACCGGACCGTTATCGAACTGCCCCGCGTTCGGGCCCTGATCCGAAGCGCGGGTACAGTAGGCCGCATACAGCTCTTCGCGCAGCGCGCGGTCGCTGGCGTAGGTCATCACCGCGTAATAGCTGGGGAACTCTAGCGTGATCAGCCAGCCCTCGAGGTCCTTGGCGGCGGCAGCGGCGGCCATCTGGGCCTTGGCCGAGTCGGGCAGGCCGTCGAGCGTGGTTTCGTCGGTGACGTGCTTGCTCCATGCCTGGGTGGCATCCAACAGCTGGTTGGAGAAACGGCTGCCCAGCTCGCTGAGTTTGCTCTGCACCTCAGCGTAGCGCTGCTGTTCTGCGGCGGGCAGGTCGATGCCCGACAGGCGGAAGTCGCGCAATGCATGTTCAAGGATGGTCTTTTGCGCCACATCGAACGAGGCAGCTTCAGGGCTTGCAGCCAGTGCCTGGTAGGCATCGAACAGCGCGCGGTTCTGCCCAAGCTCCGTGGAGTAGGCACTCAGCGCTGGCAGGCAGGCCTCATAGGCTTCACGCAACGCTGGGCTATTGCACACCGCATTGAGGTGGCTCACCGGGCTCCAGGCGGCCCCGAGGCGGTCGTTCAGTTCGTCCATCGCCAGCACCAGGCCTGCCCATGTAGGCGCTGCGCCTTGTTCTTCAAGAATCCTGGCAATGGCTTTACGGTTGTCGGCCAGGATCGCTTCGATCGCCGGCAGCACGTGCTCTGCACGGATTTGCGAGAAGGGCGGCAGATCGTGGGATTGCAGAAGCGGGTTGTTCGCAGTCACGGTTTGGATACCTTGGCAGAAGAAACACAGCCCCATCTTAATTACAATCGACGCCGACCGCAGCAGGCAGCCAGCCTATCGGCACACATGAGGAACACTATCATGGCCATTCGAAGCTTCCAGCAACACCATCCCAAGCTCGGAGCGCGGGCCTTCGTCGACCGCTCGGCGGTGGTACTGGGCGATGTGGAGATCGGCGAAGACAGTTCGGTCTGGCCATTGGTGGTCGTGCGAGGCGACATGCACCGCATCCGTATCGGCGCGCGGACCAGTGTGCAGGACGCCAGTGTGCTGCACATCACCCACGCCAGCCCGTTCAACCCTGATGGCTTTGCGCTGATCATCGGTGACGAAGTCACCATCGGGCACAAGGTCATGCTGCACGGCTGCACATTGGGCAACCGCATCCTGGTCGGCATGGGCAGTACCGTCATGGACGGCGCCATCGTCGAGGACGAGGTGATCATTGGCGCCGCCAGCCTGGTGCCACCGGGCAAGCGCCTGGTCAGTGGCTACCTGTACATGGGCAGCCCAGTCAGGCAGGTCCGGTTGTTGAACGACCAGGAGCGTGCCTTCTTCGCCTACAGCGCTGGCAACTATGTGAAGCTCAAGGACCAGCACCTGGCCGAGGGCTTCGATCAGCCAGACTGATCGTTTTTCCACAGCCATGCGGGCACGGCTTGCCCGCCAGCATGCGGCGCAGCACTCAAGCGGAAACCTTCCCTATGCACCAGCAAAACATTCTGTTCGACCTTGATGGCACCCTGACCGACCCACGCCTGGGTATCACCCGCTCCATCCAGTACGCCTTGGCGAAACTGGGTATCGACGAGCCAGACCTCTCACGCCTTGAACACTTCATCGGCCCGCCGTTGTTGCAAGCGTTCATGCAGTTCTACGGTTTCGACGAAGCCAAGGCCTGGGAGGCGGTCAACTTCTACCGTGAGCGCTTTCGCGTCACGGGCCTGTACGAAAACCTGGTGTTCGACGGGGTGCCGCAGCTGCTCGAGACCCTCAATGGCCAAGGCCGCACGCTCTACATAGCGACTTCCAAGCCGTGGGAATTCGCGCGCGAAATTGCCCGCCACTTCGCCTTCGATCAGCATTTCAAAATGATCTACGGCAGCGAGCTGGACGGTACGCGAACCAACAAGGTCGAGCTGATTCGCCACTTGCTGGACGAAGAAGGGCTGGACCCGGCGCACACGCTCATGATCGGCGATCGCAAGCATGACCTGATCGGAGCCCGTAGCAACGGTTTGCAGGCCGTGGCAGTAGGGTATGGGTTCGGAAGCCGCGAGGAACTGATGGCAGAAACGCCGGCGTTCCATTTCGCCTCCCTGGCCGAGATGCACGAGGCGTTCAACAGGCAACCTCGCTGAAGGGCTGGGCAACCGGCTAGCGCGACCTAGCCCTTGGGCATCAACCCTTGCAAGGCTGCAGTACGCGCTGCGAGGGGCAATGAAGCCAGTTGCCCGACGCGCTCATAAAAGCGTTCCCAGTCACCTTCGACCTGGCGAAACAAAACCGAAAAAGCAGGCACCCACTGGTCGTACAGTCCGAATGGCAGCAATTTCGCATTGTTCATCGGCCCATAGACCCAAGCGTCGTAACGCCTGTCGCCTCCCCATGGGCCATCGCGCAGCGAATGGTAATCGCGCCGCAACCGCTCGAACTCGGCCCGCTTGGCCAAGCGCTTGGTTTGATCATCGGTGGGCGCCGCATAAAGGGCCTGTAGCCGTGCCCGCGTGGCCAGCACCAAGCGAATGAACTGCTCGCGCTGCGGACCATGGTCGTCGCCGGTGGCCGCCAGCCCACGGCTGAGCCGCCATTGCCGCGTGCCTTGCTGCTCCACGAACGACGCGAATGACTCGTTGAAGGCCGTATCGTCTTGCACATAGACACGCTGATGAGCCAGCTCGTGAAAGATCAGTGTGGCCAGGCGCTCTTCACCCCAGCCCATCATCGATGACAGGATGGGGTCATCGAACCAGCCCAGGGTCGAATAGGTTTCAACGCCGCCCACATAGACGTCAAGGTGCTGCTGGCGCATCAACGCCGCTGCACCCCGTGCTGCGCCCTGACGATAATAGCCGCGGTAAGCCACGCACCCGGCAATGGGAAAACAGTGGGTGACTGGCTGAAGCGACAACTCGGGGGTGGCGAAAACATTCCACACGACGTAGGGGCGGCCCAAGTCGGCGTACATCGTGTAGCTTCGGTTGTCGGGCAATTTCAGCTGCTGGGTGGCGAACGCTCGCGCTTGTTGGGCGTACTCCAGCCGAGCGCGCAATGGCACAGACGTGGCAGGATCAGCCATCACCTTCGTCACGGGCCGACGCGCCTGCAGCAGCTCCCACTGGCCGGCTGCCAGCTGGCCATAGTAGCCAGCGCTGCTGCAACCGTTGAGCAGCGCGGCGACCAGTAGCGGAACAAACCGGGTGAAAACACGGTCGAGTGCCCCAGGGTCTGAGCGCTGCGCAAGCACTATTCCAAGCATCGTTTACCGTCTTATTCGCTCAACCCCATTCGCCTAACGATTATCGTGCCGAAGGGGAGTTTCGCCATGCGCGCCTTGTGGGTTACCGGTTCCTTGCTGCTGACAACGGCCTGTTCGACATTGCCCGACCCCGACCCCTCTCAGGCGTGGGTCGACCTTGAACCAGGCCAGCAGACCTCCCTGGACGCGGTGAAAGTCGACGCACGCGACTGGGACGACAACCGTTATTTCCAGGTACCGCCTGGCAACCATGAGCTGACCGTGCGCTATCAATTCCCGGTGGCGCCCAGCAACATCGGTCCCGTCGACGCCCCGCTATGGCGTGATTGCCAGGTCAAGGTAGCCTTCAAGGGCTTCGATGCTGGCGAGCGTTACCAACTGCAGGCTGGCAGCATCGGCTTCCGTCCCTGGATCAAGCTCTATGATCAGCAACAGAAACTGGTCAGCCAGGGCGAACCGGCAGGCTGCCAACGGACGTAAAGCATCCAAAACAGCGCTATGCTTGTCACATATTCACTGCAAGTGGAAAACCCTGCCATGCGCCAGCCCATGATGCTGATCGCCCTCAGTGCACTGGGAGCTTGTGCCAGCCCCCTACCGCCCAAAGATCCCAAACAGGCCTGGGTAGACCTATACACCATGACACCCGGCAGGGTCATCATGGCCGATCGCCTCGATGGCAAGCGCCTGGACGATGGCCGTTATTTTCAGGTGACGCCCGGCAAGCACGAACTGATCGTACGTTTCGACTATGAGATCTACGCGGGCGGGTTCTCTACCGACCCCAGGGACCGTACGTGCTACCTGACGGTGCGTTACGATCACTTCGAGGCAGGGGAGCGTTATCGGCTTGAGGCAAGAGCGCCGGTGATGGAGCCACAGGTGCTGCTGTATGACTCAGCCAGGACCGTGGTCGTCAACGAACCTAGCAGGGTCTTCTGCATTCCTTAGGTTTCCTTAATGACCCGCTGTTGGCAGGCTTACTGATCATTCTTCTGATAAATGATCTTGCGGGCACCGCCATCGCAGCTGCCGACCACCATATTAGGGTCCTGCACTTCGCTGTTGGGCACGATTTCAAGGGTATAGGACGGCACGCCCTGGGCCTGGATCTTGGCCTCGATTTCTGCCTTCAACTCCTCGCATGGCTTGATTGCTGCCAGTGCCGAAGTTGTCATCAGGGAGACCAGTAAAGTTGTAGCGATGCGAATCATGGGCGGCTCCAGTAAAGGCAGCGAGGCTGCCGGGTTTTCAGATTACCGCAAACCGCCCACGGCTGGAGCGATCAGCTTACCAGCTTGGCATCCAGGGTAATGTCGGCGTTGAGCACCTTGGACACGGGGCAGCCTTGCTTGGCCTTATTGGCGATTTCCTGGAACTGCTCTTCGCTCGCCCCTGGTACCTTGGCGCGGAGCACCAAGTGCACTGCGGTGATGGCAAAACCATCGCTTTGCTTGTCCAAGGTGACTTCTGCCGCTGTGTCGATACGCTCGGGCGTCAGCTTGGCTTCGCCCAGCATCATCGACAGCGCCATCGAGAAGCACCCAGCGTGGGCGGCGCCGATCAGTTCTTCCGGGTTGGTGCCCGGCGTATCTTCGAAACGGGTGTTGAACCCATAAGGATTGTTCTTGAGCGCGCCGCTTTCAGTGGAGATCTGGCCCTTGCCGTCCTTGAGACCACCTTCCCAGATTGCCGATGCTGTCTTCTTCATGATGCCTCCCGGTCATTGGTTAAGTACCTATCTATTCAGAGGCTGGTAGCCTGATGAGAGTTCAGCTCAATCCGACAGGGGACATTGAATCCAACGATTGCGCCCATACAGAGTCAAAAGGCCTCAGGCCAACCATCATTGCGGAGGCTTCATGACGCAGTTGCGAAATCTGAAAATATCCACCCTTGATCTGGTGCCAGTGCGCGCCGACCAAGGGCCCGCGCAATCACTGCGCAATTCGCTGGACCTGGCGCAACAGGTCGAGCGTTTCGGTTACAACCGTTTCTGGGTAGCCGAGCACCACAACATGGACGGCATCGCCAGCTCGGCCACCTCAGTGCTGATCGGTTACCTCGCAGGCGGTACATCGCGTATCAGGGTAGGTTCCGGGGGCGTCATGCTGCCCAACCACGCGCCGCTCGTTGTGGCCGAGCAGTTTGGCACCCTGGCCAGCCTCTACCCCGGCCGTATCGACTTGGGCCTGGGCCGCGCTCCAGGGTCCGACCAGATGACCGCCCATGCACTGCGCCGCGACCGCGCCGGCAGTGCGGATGATTTCCCGGATGACGTCGAAGAGTTGTCGCGCTACCTGGGCCCACGCACCGATGATCAGAAGGTGATTGCCGTACCGGGATACGACACCGAAGTGCCTATCTGGTTGCTGGGCTCTAGCTTGTTCAGTGCCCAGCTGGCCGGCATGCGTGGTATGCCCTATGCCTTCGCATCGCATTTTGCGCCGCGCTACATGCACGAGGCCATTCGGGTCTACCGCAACCACTTCAAGCCCTCTACCACGCTGGACAAGCCCTACGTCATGCTCGGCATCCCCATGGTAGTGGCCGAGACCGATGAGAAAGCCGAGTACCTGGCCACGTCGGTTTATCAACGCATCCTGGCCCTAATTCGCGGTCAGAGCCTGATGCAGAAGCCCCCGGTAGAAACCATGAATGGCTTGTGGTTGCCGCATGAGCGCGATGCAGTGGGCAGCTTCATGGGGCTGGCGATGATCGGGAGCCCAGACAAGGTCCGTGCCAAGGTCGACGTGTTGCTGGAGCAGACAGGGGCCGATGAACTGATCTTTACCTGCGACCTGTACGAGCACGCAGACCGGATACGCTCCTACGAGTTGCTGGCTCAGGCACTGCAGCCAGCCTAGCGGTTGAGCAGGGCGCGCCGTGGAGCGAAACTGGGCTGGGCTGGCCTCTTGATGGGTGGCCGGTAGCCGAGCAAACGGCCGTATGCCCGAACCCCGTGGTCAACCCACGGGGTTCGGTGGCCCTTAGTTGCGGCTGTAAACGATTTCCTTGGTACCGCCTTCACAACTGCCCACCACCTTGCCAGCGGGATCACCCTTGTCCACGACCGTCAGCGTGTAATTTTGCACGCCCTTGGCATCGAGCTTGGCAGCGATTTCCGCTTTCAGCTCTTCGCACGGCTTGCCGGCCGCCATCGCGCCGCCCGCCAGGGTCATCAGGCCCAACGCCAGAACCACTTTGTTCATCACTTGCTTTCCTTGTGCAGATGAAATCGCAAAAGGCGCCCATCAGGCGCCTCGTCTAAGTCTTACCCCATCGCGCCAGGCACATCCAGCCCGGACCTGTATCAGCTGTTGGTGATACGGAAGCCGACCTTCAGGGTCACCTGGAAGTGCTCGACTTTGTTGTCGCGAATATGGCCGCGGGTGCTGACGACTTCGAACCACTCCATCATCTGCACGCTTTTGGAGGCTTCGGCCAGGGCATTCTGGATTGCATCTTCGATACCGGTGGTGGAAGAACCTACCAGTTCGAGCATTTTGTACGTGTGGTGATCGGACATGTGTTGACTCCTTGGATGGCGATAACGTTGAGCCTAGCAGCGCAGTGCTGGTTTACCTGCGAGCAGGCGCAGCGGCAGAAAGTTCGATCGCACTTTCGCTTCGCTTGATAGTCGCACTCTCTAGAGCCCATAACGCGAAGGAGAGTCAACATGCCCCGCAACTCGCTGCGTAAAACATCACTGGAAAGCATGGAAGCCGAGATCGAGAGCCTCCTGAAGAGCCTGGAAAGCCTCAAGAACGATGCCTCCGAGGAATCCCAGAAGTCCCTCAAGGCTATCCGCAGCAATGCCGAGACGGCCCTGAAGCACTCGCGCAGCCTACTGAGCGACGCTTACGAAGAAGTCAAAGACCGCACGGTCAAGACCAGCATCGCTACTCGCGACTATGCCCAGGAACACCCCTACACCACCGCTGGCGTGGCAGTAGGCGCACTGGGCCTGCTGGCTGCCTACCTGCTGTGCAAGCGCAACTAAACGCTCTGCCCAGCCAACTCGGCGCGTAACCACTGCGCCAGCTGCTCGGCGCGCCCATCCGCGGCGCGCCGTGGCACCCACAGCGCCAACGCTGCAGGCGTTGCGCTAAAGCCCCATGGCGCGATCAGGCGCCCTGCACGCAAGTCATCGGCCACCAGTGGCTCCGGCGCGATGGCCACCCCCAATCCTGCGACTGCGGCTTCCAACAAGTAATACAGGTGCTCGAACGACTGCCCATACTTTACTGCCTGGGCATCGAGGTCATTGGCCAACGCCCAGGTAGGCCAGGCTTGCGGGCGCGAGGTGGTGTGCAGCAAGGATTCTTCCAATAGCTGGCTGACAGCCGCTTTGCGCAGTCGCCCAGCGCCCTCGAAGTGCGGGCTGACGACTGGACCGATACGTTCCTGCGCCAGTACATGAACCTGCATGTCCGCTGGCCACGGCGGTTCGGCATAGACCAGCAACGCATCCAGCCCAGGGCGACGCGGGTCCAGGTCACCCTCACCGGCAGAAAGATGCAGGCGAAGCTCAGGCAAGTCGGCATTCAGCCGTCCCAGGCGCGGGATGAACCAACGCGCCAGCAAGCTTCCGGAACAGCCAAGCACGAAAGGGGCGTGCTCCACTTCGCGGGTCAGCTCCCGGCATACCCCACGCAGCCGATCAAAGACCTCACCACTGACGTCACGCAACCTGGCGCCTGCATCTGTGAGTTTGACACCTCGCCCATCCTTGGCGAACAGGGCCACGCCAAGGTGCGCTTCGAGCGCTTTGATTTGCCGGCTAACTGCGCCGTGGGTGACGTGCAGCGCCTCGGCTGCCTGGCTGACGCTGTTGAGCCGGGCAGTTGCCTCGAAGGCGCGCAACGCATTGAGAGGAGGGAGATCACTGGCCATTACGTGTGAGTTTTCCTGACAAGTCAGAGCAATCTTATCGGTTTTCATCGGGGCAGGTCATGGTTACAGTAAAGCCCATCACTCATTCGTTATGCCTTGGAGCGTCTCATGACCCAGTCCCAATATCGCCCCGGCCCCGATGCCAATGGCCTGTTCGGCTCGTTCGGCGGCCGCTACGTGGCCGAAACCCTGATGCCACTGGTACTGGACCTGGCCCGTGAATACGAAGCGGCCAAGGCAGACCCTGCATTTCTCGAAGAGCTGGCTTATTTTCAACGCGACTACATCGGCCGTCCCAACCCGTTGTACTTCGCCGAGCGCCTGACCGAGCACTGCGGTGGCGCCAAAATCTACTTCAAGCGCGAGGAACTCAACCACACCGGCGCGCACAAGGTGAACAATTGCATCGGTCAGGTATTGCTGGCCAAGCGCATGGGCAAGAAGCGCCTGATCGCTGAAACCGGTGCCGGCATGCATGGCGTCGCGACCGCCACCGTGGCGGCGCGTTTCGGGTTGCCTTGCGTGATTTACATGGGCGCTACCGACATCGAGCGGCAGCAGGCCAACGTGTTCCGCATGAAACTGCTGGGCGCTGAAATCGTGCCGGTCACCGCTGGCACCGGCACCTTGAAAGACGCCATGAACGAGGCTCTGCGCGACTGGGTCACCAATGTCGACGACACCTTCTACCTGATCGGCACCGTGGCCGGCCCGCACCCCTATCCAGCCATGGTCCGGGACTTCCAGTCGATCATCGGCAAGGAAACCCGCGCCCAGATGCAGGAAAAGGAAGGCCGCCTGCCGGACAGCCTGGTGGCATGCGTGGGTGGCGGGTCCAATGCCATGGGCCTGTTCCACGAGTTTCTCGAAGAGCCGAGCGTTCAGATCATCGGTGTCGAGGCGGGCGGGCACGGCGTGCAGACCGACAAGCACGCTGCCAGCCTGAACGGCGGGGTGCCTGGGGTACTGCACGGCAACCGTACCTACTTGCTGCAGGATGCCGACGGCCAGATCACCGATGCCCATTCGATCTCTGCAGGCCTGGACTATCCGGGCATCGGCCCCGAGCACGCCTACCTGCACGAAGTGAAGCGGGTCGAATACGTCAGCATCACCGATGACGAGGCCCTGGATGCCTTCCACGCATCCTGCCGACTCGAAGGCATCATTCCAGCGCTGGAAAGTGCCCACGCGCTGGCCGAAGCCATCAAGCGCGCTCCGTCCTTGCCCAAGGACCACCTGATGGTGATCTGCCTGTCGGGGCGCGGAGACAAGGATATGCACACCGTCATGAACCACATGGCCGCCCAGGAGAAACAGGCATGAGCCGTCTTGAACAACGTTTCGCCGAGCTGAAAACCGAAGGCCGCGCAGCACTGGTCACCTTCGTCACCGCAGGTGATCCAGGCTATGACGCCTCGCTCCAGATTCTCAAGGGCCTGCCGGCGGCAGGTGCCGACGTGATCGAACTGGGCATGCCGTTCACCGACCCCATGGCCGATGGTGTAGCGATCCAACTGGCCACCCTGCGCGCGCTTGAGGCTGGCCAGACCTTGGCCAAGACGCTCCAGATGGTCCGCGAATTCCGAGTGGATGACCAGACCACGCCGATCGTGCTGATGGGTTACTACAACCCGATCCACCGCTTTGGCGTGGAAGCGTTCGTGGCCCAGGCCAACGAAGCCGGTGTCGATGGCCTGATCATCGTCGACCTGCCACCTGAGCATGACGACGAACTGGCCAGCCCGGCCCAGGCTGCGGGTATCGACTTCATTCGCCTGACGACCCCGACCACCGACGACGCGCGCCTGCCCCGCGTGCTGCAGCGTAGCTCCGGGTTCGTCTACTACGTGTCGGTGGCCGGTGTGACCGGTGCAGGCTCGGCGACTACCGAACATGTGACCGAAGCCATTGCACGCTTGCGTCGCCATACGGATTTGCCGATCAGTGTCGGGTTTGGTATTCGCACCCCCGAGCAAGCGGCCAACATCGCCCGCCTTGCCGACGGTGTGGTGGTAGGCTCGGCCCTGGTCGACAAGATTGCCCACGCGCAGAACCCCGGTCAGGCGGTAGACGATGTGTTGAGCCTGTGCTCGGCCTTGGCAGAAGGGGTACGTGGCGCTCGGCGCTAACCGATGGTTGTCGCTTCAAGGGTTGCTCGGTGCCCGAAGCTATCCTGGGACTGCTTGCAGTCCCAGGATTTCAACTTTCCACAGAGGTTTCCGGACACGCTCCGCGACTCATCGGCGCCAGTCCGGCGCCCCGGCAAGAACGTTCCTGAGATTGGGATCGCCCAATCAACGCCCTTCGCCAAAGCCCGACAAGTCCAGAGGCCGCAACGCTCCCATCCAGATCGCATGATCGCGGTGGTCTGCCAGCTCATCCCCGGTCAGCGGGTGCAGAAACACCACCAGCCCCTTGCGGTGCAGCGCCAACCAGGGCAGCACCACGCCAATGAGCTCCGGCTCGAACGCCAGCTGGCAGCTCCAGTCGGGATGCGGCCCTACCGCCCTGGTGTGCATACGCCCCATGACGACCGGGAACAGCGCCGCTGCCTCCTCGCACAAGGCTCGCGCCTGCTCCTGGGTCGAGGCATCGTAGTACACGTGGGCGTGATAACCCTTGATTCTCTGCACAGCTACTCCTGATGTGCGTCGATTCTGACAACATGCCACAAGCGGGCCCAGCATCTCAGAGGCTACGCTCGTGCTCAAGCCAATCCACGAAGCGTCCGATCAACGCCCCGCGACGCTTGCGCGGCGGCAGTACGGCGTAATAGCCACGCGCCGACCGTAAGCTGCCCTCCAACGGTCGACACAACAACCCTTGATCGACCAGCCCATCCACCAGATGCCGCCAGCCAATCGCCATGCCCTGGCCCGCGATGGCAGCCTGGATCAACAACGTGTAGTTGTCGAATCGTAGCTGCCCCGCAGGCGGTGCGCTGGTCACCCCTAAGCCGCGAAATACACCTGCCCAGTCGAACCACCGGCTGGCCTGTTCACCCTTGAGATGCAGCAGCGGCAAACGCTGCAAGGCCGCAGCAGACAAGGATTTGCCATGGATCAGACGAGGGCTGCATACCGGGAAAACTTCCTCGTCGAACAGCCAACGGCTCTCGCCTTGATGAAAACGCCCATCGCCGAACAGCACCGCCACGTCGATATCCGGGCGCAACATGCCTTGGCTTCGCTCACCTGTCACCAGGCTCACATCGACCTGAGGATACGCTTCATGAAAGCGCTGCAGTCGGGGCATCAACCAGAACGCAGCGAACGCAAAATCCGTTGCCACCTGTAGGACTTCACGCTGTGTGCGCCCGCTTGCGCGGGCCACGCCATCGTCCATGGTGTGCAGCCCCTGGCCGACATATTCCAACAACACCTGGCCCGCTTCGGTCAGCTCGATGCCCCGGTAGATACGGTCGAACAGCCGCGTGCCCAGCTGCGCCTCCAGGCGTTTTATCTGCTGACTGATCGCCGGCTGCGTGGTGCCCAGCTCCAAGGCAGCTGCCGTAAAGCTGCGCAAGCGCGCGGCGGCCTCGAACACGCGCAACGTATCCAACGACAATCCCGCAAGGTGCTCGAACATAAGCCTGGCTAATCCCACACATTGCCCGACAGGGGCTTTACCCCCGTTATGCACCGCCTCATCGTGGTAGGCAAGCATTCCGCATAACCTTCAACGATGGAAGCTTGCATGAAACGCCCTAATATCCTGTTCATCATGGCCGACCAGATGGCAGCGCCGCTGCTGCCCATCTACGCTGACTCACCCCTTCAAATGCCTCACCTCACTCGCCTGGCCGCTCAGGCCGTGGTGTTCGATTCGGCTTACTGCAACAGCCCGCTGTGCGCGCCCTCGCGCTTCACCCTCGTCAGCGGTCAGCTCCCCAGCCGCATTGGGGCCTATGACAATGCAGCAGATTTCCCCGCCGATATCCCCACCTACGCCCATTATCTGCGCCGCCTGGGTTACCGAACGGCACTGTCAGGCAAGATGCACTTCTGTGGGCCTGATCAATTGCACGGCTACGAGGAACGCCTGACCAGTGATATCTACCCGGCCGACTACGGCTGGGCCGTGAACTGGGATGAGCCTGACGTGCGACCAAGCTGGTACCACAACATGTCCTCGGTGCTGCAGGCAGGGCCATGCGTGCGTACGAACCAGCTGGATTTCGACGAGGAAGTGGTGTTCAAGGCGCGTCAGTATTTGTATGACCATGTCCGTGAAAACGACGGCCGTCCGTTCTGTCTGACAGTGTCCATGACCCACCCCCACGACCCTTACACCATTCCCAAACGCTACTGGGATCGCTACGAAGGTGTGGATATTCCGTTGCCCAGGCACACAGATAGCCAGGCGTCACTCGATCCCCACTCCCAGCGATTGCTCAAGGTCTACGACCTTTGGAACAAACCGCTTCCTGTGGACAAAATCCGCGATGCTCGGCGGGCCTACTTCGGCGCATGCAGCTATATCGACGACAATATCGGTCAATTGCTGCAAACCCTCGAGGAATGCAACCTCGCCGACGATACTTTGATCGTGTTCTCGGGCGACCATGGCGACATGCTGGGTGAGCGTGGCCTCTGGTACAAGATGCACTGGTTCGAGATGTCAGCCCGTGTACCGCTACTGATCCATGCCCCGCAGCGCTTCGCGCCCGGACGCGTCAGTGCGTCCGTCTCGACCTGCGACTTGCTGCCCACCCTGGTCGAGTTGGCAGGTGGGGCTGTGGATAAATCCCTTCACCTGGATGGCCGCTCTCTGCTTGGTCATTTGCAAGGGCAGGGCGGTCACGACGAGGTCATTGGTGAATACATGGCCGAGGGTACCGTCGGCCCGCTCATGATGATTCGCCGTGGTTCCTACAAGTTCGTGTACAGCGAGGACGACCCCTGTCTACTCTATGACCTGAGCCGCGACCCGTACGAGCGGGAGAATCTGGCTACCAGCCCGGATCATCAGGCATCGATGCAGGCGTTCGTCACCGAGGCGCGCCAGCGCTGGGACATACCCGGCCTGCGCCAGCAAGTGCTGGCCAGCCAGCGACGTCGCCGTCTGGTGGCCCAGGCACTTGCCATTGGCAAGTTGAGCAGCTGGGACCACCAACCTTGGGTGGACGCCAGTCAGCAGTACATGCGCAACCACATCGATCTTGATGACCTTGAGCGCAAGGCACGTTATCCACAGCCCGCCCCACTGGATTGAAAAGAGAGCCCGCCATGCATACGTTCGCTGCTACCTTGTTCGCGCTAGCCGTCAGCCTGGGCACACTGAGCGCCCAGGCCGCCGATGACAACGCGCAGTGCTCAACCGTCAAGCTGGCCGACCCTGGGTGGAGTGACATCGCCACCACCAACGCAGTGGCCCGCCTGCTGCTTGAACCCTTGGGGTATCAGGTCAAGGTGGACAGCCTGGCGGTGCCGATCATCTATGGCGGGCTCAAGGACGGCCAGGTCGATGCCTTTCTTGGAAGCTGGATGCCTGCGCACCAAGGCTTCCATGACAAATTCGTCGCCAACGGGGATGTGCAGCAGCTCTCGCGCAATCTGCAAGGAACCGAATTCACCCTGGCGGTGCCGGACTACGTGTGGAATGGCGGGGTACGCGATTTCGCAGACCTGAACAAACACGCCGATCAGTTTGGCAGGAAGCTCTACGGCATTGGCTCAGGCGCGCCGGCCAACCTCTCGCTACAAGCGATCATCAAGGATGATGCCTTCGGCCTGGGCAAATGGAAGCTGGTGGAGTCCAGTGAGCAGGCCATGCTGGCCCAGGTGGACCGAGCGGTCAAGAAACAGCAGTACATCGCCTTCCTCGGCTGGACGCCTCACCCCATGAACGTGAAGCTGAACATGCATTACTTGACCGGTGGAGAGAAGTGGTTCGGCAGCAAAGGCGACGTGTTCACGCTGACACGCAAGGGTTATCCACAAGCCTGCCCGAACGCGGCAAAGTTGCTGAGCAACTTGAGCTTCACGCTGGACATGGAAAACACCATCATGGCCGAGGTTGTGGATAAGAAGATCAGCTTCGACGATGCCGCCAAGGCCTGGGTGAGAGCACATCCCGAAGCACTGGATGGTTGGCTGACCGGCGTGACCACCAAAGAGGGTGCGGACGCCGTTGCGGCCGTAAGAAGAACGCTGTAACGCGTTAATGGAGAGCGGGTCTGTCTGCGGTTGATTCGTGAAACAGATCGCTTCTCCAGAACAGACCCATTCGGGGGATTTTGACCGCACTATGCATCGCCTCATACGTCTGCTGCCCTTTCTGGGCTGGCTGCCGCGCCAGACGCGCCACAGTTTGCGTCAGGACCTGCTGGTGGGTTTGAGCGGCGCCATCCTTGCGCTGCCGCAATCCATCGCGTACGCCCTGATCGCCGGCCTGCCAGCAGCATATGGGCTGTACGCGGCCATCGTCCCCGTGCTGGTCGCCTGCCTGTGGGGATCCTCCTGGCACCTGATCTGCGGGCCGACGGCGGCCATTTCCATCGTGCTATACGCCAGTGTCAGCCCGTTGGCGGTAGCAGGAAGCGATGACTACATCACCCTTGTGCTGCTGCTGACCTTTCTGGGCGGAGTCTTCCAGCTACTGCTGGGGCTTTTGCGTTTCGGGGCCCTGGTCAATTTCGTCTCGCATTCGGTAGTGATCGGCTTCACCCTTGGGGCCGCCGTGGTCATCGCGCTGGGGCAGCTGCCCAACCTGCTTGGGCTGGACTTGCCCAGCCAGGCCACCGCCTTGAAGACGGCTCAAGACCTGGCCAGCCATGCCGGTGAGATGGACGTGCCGTCCTTGATACTGGGAGCGCTCACCGTGGTAATGGGCATAGCGCTGAAACTATGGCGTCCCCGCTGGCCCAGCCTGTTGATAAGCCTGTTGGCCGTCAGCCTGCTGGCGTGGCTGCTGCCCGGCGTGTTCGGGCACGTGCCGCGTGTACCGGCGTTCGAGGGGCGCCTGCCCCCCTTGAGTGCCGTGCCGCTGCTGGACGTGGACCTGATACTGCGCCTGCTCCCCAGCGCCGTGGCCGTTGGCATGCTGGGGCTGGTGACCAGCTTGTCCATCGCACGTTCGTTGTCTGCGCGCTCCGAGCAACTGATTGACGCCGACCAGGAAATACGTGCCCAAGGGCTCTCCAACATCGTCGGTGCGTTCTTTTCCGGCTACCTCTCATCGGGCTCGTTCACCCGATCGGGCCTGAACTATGACGCAGGCGCACGCTCGCCCATGGCCGGCGTGTTCTCGGCGCTGTGGGTAGCGGTGTTCGCTGTCGCCGGTGCCGGCCTGATCGCGCATCTGCCGATTCCGGCGATGGCAGGCAGCATCCTGTTGATTTGCTGGGGGCTGATTGATCGCAAGGCCATCGGCGCATTGCTGCGTGTCAGCCGTGCCGAGTTCGCAGTCATGGCGCTGACGGCAGCGGCCACCTTGCTCTTGGAATTACAGACGGCCATCTATGCCGGTGTGCTGGTTTCCCTGTTCTTCTACCTCAAGCGCACCTCGCGCCCGCGGATCCACCAGAGCCGCGAAGGCGATGCGGACATCTTGCGTGTAGGCGGGTCGATCTTCTTCGGTGCTGCGCATTACCTGCAAGTACGCCTGCAAGGTTGCCAAGGCCCGCAGGTGGTCATGGATGCGCGGCAGGTGAACTTCATCGACTATTCAGGGGTGGACATGCTGCACCGCGAGGCGAGGCGGCTGGCGCGAACAGGCGGTAGCCTGACCTTGCGCGGCGCCAGGCCACAGGTGATCGAAGAGCTGCATAAGCTCGAAGGCCCGGCGCGTTGCCCAATCCGGTTCGAGGACTGAGCAGCCACACCCAGCGCCGCTCAGTAGCCCTGCTGGCGGTCAGCCCCGCGCCAGTTGGCGGCGCAGTTCAGCGAGAACCGGTGCAGTGTCCGGCCGCACGCCGCGCCACACATAAAAGGCTTCGGCTGCTTGTTCGGCCAGCATCCCCAGGCCGTCCAGCACCTTGGCGGCGCCATGTTGGGCGGCCCACTGGCAGAACGGCGTTGGCGCCTTGCCATACATCATGTCGTAGCACACCGTGCGCCCGGGTTCGATCAGGCTGCTGGCAATCGGTGGCAGCTCACCGGCCAGGCTGGCCGAGGTTGCATTGATGATCAGGTCCACTGGCTCTTGCAACCAGGCGAACCCACTGGCCACCACCGGCCCCAGTTCATCGAACGCCTCGGCCAGGCGTTCGGCCTTCTCCACCGTGCGGTTGGCGATCACCAGTGACTGCGGGTTGTGTGCCAGCAGCGGCTCCAGCACCCCGCGCACGGCGCCGCCGGCACCGAGGACAAGGATGCGTTTACCTGCCAGTTCAACACCGGCATTGACGGTGAGGTCACGGACCAGTCCCGCACCGTCGGTGTTGTCACCCTGCAAGGTACCGTCGGCCAGCTTGCTGAGCGTGTTCACCGCACCTGCGCGACGTGCGCGCGGGGTAAGGCTGTCGCACAGGCGATAGGCTTCTTCCTTGAATGGCACGGTAACGTTGCCACCGCTGCCTTGCTTGAAGAAGCCGCGCGCGCAGTCACTGAAGTCATCCAGCGGCGCCAGCAGCGTGGCGTACTCCAGGTCCTGGCCGGTCTGTTCGGCGAACAGGCGATGAATCAGCGGCGACTTGCTGTGGCCGATCGGGTTGCCAAAAACGACGTACTGGTCCATGACGGCTCCTTGAATGGTTACAGGCTTACTGGCCGAGCCAGTCACGGTCTTGCAGGAAGTACTCGGTCAGCCGTGCCTCTTCGCTGCCTGGCGCGGGTTTCCAGTCGTAGCCCCAGCGTACCTGCGGTGGCAGCGACATGAGGATGGACTCGGTGCGCCCACCAGACTGCAGCCCGAACAGCGTGCCACGGTCATAGACCAGGTTGAACTCGACGTAGCGGCCCCGGCGAAACTCCTGGAATTCCCGTTGCTGTGGGGTATAGGCCGTCCCTTTTCGGCGCTGCACGATGGGCAGGTACGCGTCGATGTAGGCGTCGCCGATGGCACGGATGAAGGCGAAGCAGGTATCGAAGTCCCACTCGTTCAAGTCATCGAAGAACAGCCCGCCGATGCCACGGGGCTCACCCCGGTGCTTGAGATGGAAATACCGGTCGCACCAGGCCTTGTAGCGTGGGTACACATCGGCGCCGAAGGGGGCGCAGGCCTGTTCAGCGATTCGATGCCAGTGCACGCAGTCTTCCTCCACGCCGTAATACGGCGTCAGATCGAAGCCACCGCCGAACCACCAGACCGGCTCTTCGCCTTCCTTTTCGGCAATGAAAAACCGAACGTTGGCGTGGGAAGTAGGCACGTGCGGGTTGTGCGGGTGGATCACCAGCGACACCCCGAGCGCCTGGAAACCGCGCCCAGCCAACTCCGGCCGATGGGCGCTGGCCGAAGGCGGCAACCCGGTGCCGAACACATGGGAGAAGTTCACCCCGCCTTTTTCGATGACGGTGCCTTCGCCGATCACCCGCGTACGGCCCCCGCCACCGGCTTCGCGCACCCAGGCGTCCTCGACGAAGCGGGCGCCGCCGTCTTCGCGTTCCAGGGCTGAGCAGATGCGGTCTTGCAAATCGAGCAGATAGGCTTTCACAGCCTCGGTGCGGCTAATCATCGGGTCACCAGGAGCGGGCAGGAAACAAGTGGCGCGTAGCATAACACCGCCTGCCAGCGCCCCGCAGTTGACGGCAGTCAAGCAAAGGCGTCCGATAGAAGCCCCTTTCCCGATCCCCAATCCAGGAGTACGAGATGGCCAAGCGTATCCAGTTCAGCCAGCACGGCGGCCCCGAAGTGCTGCAGTGGGTGGACTTCGAACCCGCCGACCTTGGGCCTCAGCACGTGCGCGTGCGCAACCATGCTGTGGGCTTGAACTTCATCGATACCTATTTCCGCAGCGGGTTGTACGCGCCGCCGTCCCTGCCTTCGGGCCTGGGCACCGAAGGCGCAGGGGTGGTCGAGGCCGTGGGCCAAGGCGTGTCACGGTTGAAGGTCGGCGACCGTGTGGCGTATGGCGGGGGCCCATTGGGCGCCTATGGCGAGGTGCACACGCTGCCTGAGGCCAACCTGGTCAAATTGCCAGAGGCCATCAGCTTCGAGCAGGCTGCCGCCGTCATGCTCAAGGGCATGACCGTGCAGTACCTGCTCAAGCAGACCTACGCTGTGCAGCCTGGCGATGTGATCCTGTTCCATGCGGCCGCAGGCGGCGTTGGTTCGCTGGCCTGCCAGTGGGCAAAGGCACTGGGCGCCAAGCTCATCGGCACCGTGAGCTCTGCCGAAAAGGCCGAGCGGGCCAAGGCCTTGGGCGCGTGGGCCACCATCGACTACAGCCACGAGGATGTCGCCAAACGGGTGCTGGAGCTGACCGACGGCAAGAAATGCCCAGTCGTGTATGACGGCGTGGGTGCCGACACCTGGCTGACGTCGCTCGATTGCCTGCAACCGCGGGGGTTGATGGTGAGCTTCGGCAATGCCTCGGGCGCGGTGAGTGGGGTGAACCTGGGGATTCTGGCGCAGAAGGGCTCGCTGTACGTCACTCGGCCGACGCTGGCGACTTACGCCAACAACGCCGAGAACACCCAGGCCATGGCCGATGACCTCTTTGCCATGATTGCCAGCGGCCAACTGACGGTGGATATCCAGCAACGCTACCCGCTCAGCGAAGCGGCCAAGGCCCAGAGCGAGCTGTCGGCGCGGCGGACCGTGGGGTCTACTATTTTGTTGCCTTGATTGGCAGAAGGTCGCGTTATGGCGACCAGATGCTTGCCTTGGTTTTTGCAGTGTTGCGCAGATCGAGCGCCGCCCACGCGGCGCTTCGCGGGACAAGCCCGCTCCTACATCCGTTGCAACGCGACCACGCCTGTAAGTCCATGGTTGTCAGCCTTGCTGGCATGACTGGATTTCAAGGCGGGCATTGATGCCGCCGCCTGCCTCAAGCCATACACCAAGGCGGGCAACCATGGCCTGACAGGTTCGGCACGTTGCAACAAATGTGGGAGCGGGCTTGTCCCGCGAAGCGCCGCGCGGGCGGCGCTCGATTTCACAGGCGCTAAAAACCTAAAGGCGGACACCTGTCAGCCCTCACACCTTCTTCTGCGACGGCGGATTCGACTCGATGCCATTCAAGATGGCCTCGACCACGCCTTCTGCCATTTCAACGGCGTGCAGATTGGACCAGAACAGGCCACGACCTTCTTCGCGCATGTGGTCCAGGGCCTTGTAGCCGGCTTCGTACGCACAGCGCAGATACAGGGCGACATGCACCAGGGCGTCTTCGGCTGAGATGTTTGGGTTAACCGCAAACAGCGGCTGGTGGCCTGCGTCGCAGCGGCCGAATGGATGGGTGGAAGTGGAGGGAAGGGGTGGATCGGGGACGATCTTCTTCATCATTAGATCTCGCTTCATGGCCCCAACCAGTCGTTACCACACGAATGGGTGGCAGCTGTACGCAGGGTGGTAAACCGGGTGGGAGATCTAAAACCCAGCAGGCACGAAGCCTCCTGCGAACAGCCGCCATGGACTGCCAAGATCACCCTGAACCCGGGTTACCACACCCGATCGCCAAGTTATTCAGCGACGGTTGAAGCCTACGGGCAGCGGTTCCTACTGAAAAGGTGATGGCAGGGGACGCGGCTCGTAGGATATTTCCCAAACCGAATATCAAACAACCGCCTTGGCAAAAATCAGAAAAAACCAAGGGGTCATGTGGGGGATGGCTCAGGCACTCGGCCCAAGCCTGGTCAGCAAGTGCATCAACCCGGCCGTACTACCTCGCCGGTAGCCAGATTGCGAATCAGGCTCGGGTTCTTCCGCCCACCCAATGCCCCGCCCAGTACCAGATCCAGTTGCCCATGGAAGTACTGCTCCACCCGCAGCCGGGTCTTCGCCGCAGGGCGCCCGCCAGGGTTGCACGACGTGGAGATCAGCGGCCCGACCAAGGCGCACAGCTCGCGTACCACCGGATGGTCGCTGACGCGAAGCGCTACGGTGTCGTGCTGCCCGGTCACCCATTCAGGCAGTAGATCCTGATGCGGCACCAGCCAGGTGTTGGGCCCAGGCCAGGTGCTGGCCATTCGGTCGATCCAGTCTTCGGGGAAGTCTTCGAACAGGAAGTCGAACTGGCGGATGTTGTCGGCGACCAGGATCAACCCTTTATCCACAGGCCGCGACTTCAGTGCCAGCAGCCGATAGACCGCATCCTCGTTCCATGGGTCGCAGCCCAGGCCCCAGACCGCCTCCGTCGGGTAGGCGATCACTGCGCCTGCCCGGATCTCACGTGCGGCTTGTTGCACACGAAAACTGCTCACCATTGATGTTTCTCCACTGGGAATGTTGCCTGGGCGCAGTTTACTCAGCCCGAGCGGGCAAACCAACGCCCCGTTTGATTGCTGACCCGGCCATCGAGCTCCAGTTCGGTGAGCTGCGCCAGCACCTCTGCCAGCGGCTGCTCACTGCAATGGGCCAGGCTTTCGGTGGTCTGCGGTGCAGCGTGCAATAGCGCCAGCAGCGGGTGATCGAACGTGTCCGCAGGGGCCGGGGGCAGGTTCTGCCAGCCTTGCAGGGTTTCGAGTATCTGCCCGACGCTTTCGACGAGCAGTGCGCCGTCGCGGATCAGCTGGTGACAGCCCTTGGCGCCGGGGTGGTGGATGGAGCCGGGAATGGCATAGACCTCGCGGCCCTGCTCGGCGGCGAGCCGCGCCGTGATCAGCGAGCCACTGGCCAAGCTGGCCTCGACCACCAGCACACCCAACGAAAGACCGCTGATGATGCGGTTGCGCCGGGGGAAGTTAGCCGGCAGCGGCCCGGCGTTGAGCGGGTACTCCGACACCAGTGCACTGCCGTTGTCGATCATCGCCTCGGCCAACTGCTTGTGCCGCTGTGGATAAAGTTTTTCGAGCCCTGTGCCCAGTACGCCTATCGTGGCCCCTCCAGCCTGCAGCGCAGCGCGGTGAGCGGCGCCATCAATGCCTACTGCCAGGCCGCTGGTGACGACGAAGCCTGCCTGGGCAAGGTACCTGGCAAACGCTCCGGCCGTGTCTACCGCCGGCGGCGTCGCGCGGCGGCTGCCCACGATCGCCAACTGCGGGCGGCTGAGCAGCGATGCGTTCCCCGTCACGAACAGCAGCGGCGGGGCGTCGTCGATTTCGGCGAGCAGCGGGGGGTAGTCTGGGCTGTCCCACATCAGCAATTGCTGGCCCGGACGCTCTAGCCAGCGCATTGCGGCACTGGCCGCATCCCGCACTTCAGGGCTGCGCCTTGCATCGATACTGGCATGGGGAATGCCCAGTGCGCGCCAGGCCGAGCCGGGGGCACTGAGCGCCGATGAGGCACTTCCGAAGGCCTCGATCAGCGTAGAAAAGCGTCGCAAGCCGGTCTCGGGAAGGCAATGCAGGCGCAAGCGCGCCTCCAGTTCCGCAGGTGGGCAAGTGGATAAGGAGCAATCAGACATCGGCAATCATCCTTGATGCAAAACGGTTGATTCAGGCTGCGCAGCCTGTGGATAACTCTGTGAGTAACACTTTGAAAAGCTGTCCATTGGCTGGGGGCTATCACGCCAATAGTCACCCTAGACGAGCTTGCCAGGTGCCGAAGTCCGCGTTTCCCTTTATTATGTGTGTTCAGTTTTCAACCAAACGCACAGTGACTGCCTGACCTTATGGCCATTTTGAACATTCTCGAATTCCCGGACCCGCGCCTGCGCACCATCGCCAAACCGGTGACGGCGTTCGACGACGCCCTGCGCCAGCTGATCGACGACATGTTTGAAACCATGTACGAAGCCCCTGGCATCGGCCTGGCTGCGACCCAGGTCAACGTGCACCAGCAAGTCGTGGTGATGGACCTCAGCGAAGACCGCAGCGAGCCACGCGTCTTCATCAACCCGTCGGTCGAGGAACTGACCGATGACATGGGCCAGTACCAGGAAGGCTGCCTGTCGGTGCCGGGCTTCTACGAGAACGTAGACCGGCCCCTGCGTGTCAGGGTCAAGGCCCAGGATCGCGACGGCACACCGTTCGAGCTGGAATGCGAAGGCCTGCTGGCGGTGTGCGTGCAGCACGAATTCGATCACCTCAATGGCAAGCTGTTCGTCGACTACCTGTCGCAGCTCAAGCGGGATCGAATCAAGAAGAAGCTGGAAAAACAGCACCGCCAGCAAGCCTGATTCCCACCTTCCAGAAGGCTTGCTCCGGCAAGCCTTTTTCTTTTTGCAGCGAGAACACCATGCGCATCGTCTTTGCAGGCACTCCCGAGTTTGCCGCCGAACACCTCAAGGCCCTGCTCGACAGCCCTTACGAAGTCGTGGCCGTCTACACGCAGCCCGATCGCCCGGCAGGCCGCGGTCAAAAGCTGATGCCCAGCGCCGTCAAGGCGCTGGCCGTAACCCATGACATCCCGGTGATGCAGCCGCCGAGCCTGCGCAATGCCGAGGCCCAGGCACAATTGGCAGCATTGGAACCCGACCTGATGGTCGTGGTTGCCTACGGCCTGATCCTGCCCCAGGCGGTGCTCGACATCCCGCGCCTTGGCTGCATCAACAGCCATGCGTCCCTGCTGCCACGCTGGCGCGGGGCGGCCCCGATTCAGCGGGCCGTGCAAGCGGGCGATGCCGAAAGCGGCGTAACCGTCATGCGCATGGAAGCGGGCCTGGACACCGGCCCCATGCTGCTCAAGGTCGTCACCCCGATCAACGCCATTGATACCGGCGGCAGCCTGCACGATCGCCTGGCGCAAATGGGACCGCCGGCCGTCATCCAGGCCATCGCCGGGCTGGCCGATGGCACCTTGCACGGCGAGGTACAGGACGATGCCCTGGCCACCTATGCGCACAAGCTGAACAAGGACGAGGCGCGTCTGGACTGGTCGCTGCCCGCTGAACAGCTGGAGCGCCTGATCCGGGCATTCAACCCCTGGCCGATTTGCCACAGCACGCTCGACGGGGAAACCGTGAAGGTGCTGGGTGCGTGCCTGGCCACAGGGCAGGGCGCACCCGGTGAAATCCTGGCGGCCAGCAAAGACGGCCTGGTGGTGGCTTGCGGCGAGCAGGCGCTCAGCCTGACCCGCCTGCAGTTGCCTGGCGGTAAAGCCTTGGCCTTCGCTGACCTGTTCAACAGCCGCAAAGAGAAATTCACGCCCGGCAAGGTGCTCGGCCAATGAACCCACGCCTGGCTGCCGCCCGTGCCCTTGCCGCTGTGCTCAGCGGCAAGGCCTCCCTGAACAGCTCTCTGCCCGCGCAACTGGACAAGGTCGAGGACCGCGACCGCGGGCTGACCCAAGACCTGGCCTTTGGTACCGCGCGTTGGCAGCCGCGCCTGGACCTGCTGGCAGCGCAGCTGTTGCAAAAGCCCTTCAAGGCCGCCGATGCCGACGTGCAGGCATTGTTGCTGATTGGCTTGTACCAGTTGTTCTATACACGCATCCCGGCTCACGCCGCCATTGGTGAAACCGTGGGCTGCGCCGACAAGCTGAAAAAACCCTGGGCCAAGGGGCTGCTGAACGCCGTGCTGCGCCGTGCTCAGCGCGACGGCGAAGCGATGCTGGCCGACATGGAGCGCGACCCTGTGGTGCGCACGGCGCACCCACGCTGGCTGCAGAAGGCGCTCAAGGCCTTCTGGCCGGATCAGTGGGAAGCCATCTGCGCCGCCAACAATGCGCACCCGCCGATGATCCTGCGCGTCAACCGCCGCCACCACAGCCGCGACGGCTATCTGAAGCTGCTCGCCGATGCAGGCGTCCAGGCCCAGGCCTGCGCGTACAGCCGTGACGGTATCGTGCTGGCCGAACCGCGGGACGTACGCGGTCTGCCAGGCTTTGCCGAGGGCTGGATCAGCGTCCAGGACGAAGCCGCGCAACTGGCCGCCGACCTGCTGGACCTGGCGCCCGGTCAACGCGTGCTCGACGCATGCTGCGCCCCTGGGGGCAAGACCTGCCATGTGCTTGAAGCCCAAGCCGGGCTCTCTCACGTGGTGGCCATCGACCTTGAAGCCAAGCGCCTGGTACGCGTGCGCGAAAACCTCGACCGCCTGAAGCTCGACGCCGAGCTGATCGCCTGCGATGCCCGCGACACGGCCAGCTGGTGGGACGGCAAACCGTTCCAGCGCATCCTGCTGGACGCGCCTTGCTCGGCGACTGGCGTAATCCGTCGTCATCCAGACATCAAGCTCACCCGCCAGGCCGAAGACATCGCGCCGCTGGCGGCCTTGCAAGGCGAGTTGCTCGATGCCCTGTGGCCGACATTGGAGGTGGGCGGCATGCTCCTGTACGCCACCTGCTCCAGCCTCCCGACCGAGAATACCGAGGTCATCGGCGCGTTCCTGGCACGCACGCCAGGCGCACGCGAGCTGGACCTGGCCACCGAAGCGGGCCTGCGCCAGGCGCATGGACGCCAGTTGTTGGCTCAGGAAGGCGGCCACGACGGTTTCTACTATGCCAAGCTGATCAAGATTGCCGCCTCGCGCGGTTGAGCACACTGGAGAGTAGCGGATGAAGATCATCATCCTGGGCGCCGGCCAGGTGGGCGGGACGCTTGCAGAGCACCTGGCCAGCGAGGCCAACGACATCACCGTGGTCGACACCGATGGCGACCGCCTGCGCGACCTGGGTGATCGCCTGGATATCCGCACCGTGCAGGGGCGCGGGTCGCTGCCGACGGTGTTGCGCCAGGCCGGCGCCGAGGACGCCGACATGCTGGTTGCCGTGACCAACAGCGACGAGACCAACATGGTCGCGTGCCAGGTGGCCTACTCGCTGTTTCACACACCGACCAAGATCGCCCGGGTGCGCGAGTCGGCCTACCTGACCCGTGAAGAGCTGTTCGACAACGACCACATTCCGGTCGATGTGCTGATCAGCCCGGAGCAGGTCGTCACCCACTACATCAAGCGCCTGATCGAACAGCCCGGTTCGTTGCAGGTGATCGACTTCGCCCAGGGCAAGGCGCAGCTAGTGGCCGTGAAGGCCTATTACGGCGGCCCGCTGGTCGGCCAGCAGCTGCGCCAGATACGCGCGCACATGCCCAATGTGGAAACCCGGGTGGCGGCGATCTTCCGCCGTGACCGTTCGATCACACCGCGCGGTGATACGGTGATCGAGGCCGATGACGAGGTGTTCTTCATCGCCGCCAAGAAGGACATCCGGGCGGTCATGGGCGAGCTGCGCCGTATCGATGAAACCAACAAGCGTGTCGTCATCGCCGGCGGCGGGCAGATAGGCGAGCGCCTGGCCGAAGCCATCGAAAGCCGCTACCAGGTGAAGATCATCGAGATGAACCCGGCACGCTGCCGGTACCTGTCCGATACGCTGGACAGTACCGTGGTGCTGCAGGGCAGCGCATCGGATAAAGACCTGATGCTGGAAGAGAACATCGCCGACACCGATATCTTCCTGGCCCTGACCAACGATGACGAAGCCAACATCATGTCGTCCCTGCTGGCCAAGCGCCTGGGTGCGCGCAAGGTCATGACGATCATCAACAACCCGGCCTATGTGGACCTGGTGCAGGGCGGTGAAATCGACATCGCCATCAGCCCGCAATTGGCCACCATCGGTACCTTGCTGGCGCATGTGCGCCGTGGCGATATCGTGAGCGTGCACTCGCTGCGTCGTGGTGCAGCCGAAGCCATCGAGGCTGTGGCCCACGGTGATGCGAAGTCGAGCAAGGTGGTGGGCAAGGCGATCGAGGACATTACCCTGCCCCCGGGGACGACCATCGGTGCCATCATTCGCCACGACAGTGTGCTGATCGCGCACGACACGACAGTCATCGAATCAGGTGACCATGTGATCCTGTTCGTTGTGGACAAGAAACACATTCGGGATGTGGAGAAGCTGTTCCACGTCGGCTTGAGTTTCTTCTAGGAGGCGGGACATGCGCCAATCGTTGGAAAAGATGCTGGCCAAGGGTGTGGATAACCCGTTGTTGCGCTTTGGCCTGGGCAAGGCGTGGCTCGACGAAGGCGATGGTGCCCAGGCTGCCGTGCACCTGGCTCGCTGTGTCGAGCAGGACCCCACCTATTCGGCAGCCTGGAAGCTGTTGGGCAAGGCCTACCAGTTACTGGGGGACCTGCCAGCGGCGCGCAAGGCCTGGGAAGATGGCATCGCGGCGGCGCAGGCCCATGGCGACAAGCAGGCCGAGAAAGAAATGACGGTGTTTCTCAAGAAACTCGACAAACGCTGAGTGCGCTGTCGCCGACACGTCGGCTGCCAGACAGCCGCTGCCGGCGATGCGCGCCTCAATACCAGCGCGCCTCACCCGCCGGACGCTTCTTGAAGCGCTTCATGCTCCACATGTACTGGCTGGGATACTCGCGCACATAGCGCTCGACCACCTTGCTCATCGCGGCCGCCGACTCGTTCACGTCGGTGCTGTACATCGCCTCCGGCGCGGCTTCCAGAAACACCTTGAAGCCTGACCCGTCAGGCAGGCGCAGAGCATGCAGGAAAACCCCGACTGCCTTGCCGCCGGCGAGCATGTTCGGCACGAACTTGCTGGTCAGCGCTTCAGTGCCCAGGAAGGGAACGAATACACCCGCCGATTCGGCCGGCTCGGGATCGGCCGGGATGCCGACCTGGCCGCCGCGCCGAACTTCCTTGATCACGCTGAGGATGCCTTCCTTGGTCGAAGGCGCCACACGGTTGCCCATCTGCACACGCTGCTCGCGCAGCAGGTCGTCCACCGCCTTGAGTTTGGGGGGCCGGTAGAAAATGATCGGCTTGCACTGGTTGCAGTAGAAGTGGTTCAGCACTTCCCAATTGCCCAAATGGCTGGTGATGCCCACAACGCCCTTTCCAGAAGCCAGGGCCTGCTCCAGCACTTCAAGCCCATGCACTTCCTTGACCAACTCCAACGAGCGGTGTGGAGGCCAGATCCAGGCGCAGGCGCTTTCGACGAAGGATTTGCCGATGTCCCGCAGGGCCTGGCCGACCAGTTGCTCACGGGCAACCGGGTCCATCTCGGGGAAGCATTTGGCCAGGTTGATGCGCACCACGTTGCGCGAGCCATTGGGTATTTTCCACATCAGCCAGCCGATGCCGGCCCCGACGCGTTGCACCGCACCCCAAGGCAACTTGGCGAACAGTCGCAGCACCCCGACCATCAGGGCGCCCTTGAACTTTTCCACAGGCGAGTTCCTTATTTCAGCAAGACGGGCATTGTAACCCTTCAGTGGGACAAGTCGGCGTAGCGATCACAGTCGGTGGTGTGGTCCATGACCATGCCGGTCGCCTGCATGAAGGCATAGCAGATGGTCGGGCCGACGAAGGTGAAGCCGGCTTTGCGCAACGCCTTGCTCATGGCTTGGGCTTGTTCGGTGACCGCCGGGACTTCGCTGCGGGTGCTGAAATGGTTGATCTTCGGGGCGCCACCGACGAACGACCACAGCCACTCGGCCGGGTTATCCACAGCCAGCCAGGCCTGGGCATTGCGCCTGGCAGCCTTGAGCTTGAGCCGATTGCGGATGATGCCGGCATCCTGCATTAACGCCTCGATGCGCTCGTCGCTCATCACCGCGAGTTTCGCAGGATCAAAACCCTCCAGCACTTCACGATAGCGCTCGCGCTTGCGCAGCACGGTGATCCAGGAAAGGCCTGCCTGGAACCCTTCGAGCAAAAGCATCTCGAACAGCAACGCCGGGTCACGCTGGGGCGTTCCCCATTCCTGGTCATGGTAGGCCTGGTACAACGGATCGTCGGTACACCAAAAGCAGCGTGGCATAAGGCTCCAATGAGTAGAGGGCGAGGCGAATCAGGTTATACTCCCGCTCTTTACATCCGCATCCCCAGATACAGGTGAATTTCGTGAGCCAGCCTACGCCAGCCGTGCGTACCTTCCAAGACCTGATCCTCGCCCTGCAGAACTACTGGGCCGAGCAAGGTTGTGTGGTGCTTCAGCCCTACGATATGGAAGTAGGCGCCGGCACTTTCCACACCGCCACCTTCCTGCGCGCGGTGGGTCCAGAAACCTGGAACGCCGCCTACGTGCAGCCAAGCCGTCGCCCTGCCGACGGGCGGTACGGCGAAAACCCCAACCGCCTGCAGCACTATTATCAATTCCAGGTAGTGCTCAAGCCCAACCCGGCCAACTTCCAGGAGCTGTACCTCGGCTCGCTGAAAGCCATCGGTCTGGACCCGCTGGTGCACGATATTCGCTTCGTCGAAGACAACTGGGAATCGCCAACCCTCGGGGCCTGGGGCCTGGGCTGGGAAATCTGGCTCAATGGCATGGAAGTGACTCAGTTCACCTACTTCCAGCAGGTCGGTGGTATCGAGTGCTACCCGGTGACCGGTGAAATCACCTATGGTCTGGAGCGCCTGGCCATGTACATCCAGGGCGTGGACTCGGTCTACGACCTGGTATGGGCCGATGGTCCGTTCGGCAAGGTCAGCTACGGCGACGTGTTCCACCAGAACGAAGTGGAGCAGTCGACCTACAACTTCGAGCACGCCAACGTCGAGAAACTGTTCGAGTTGTTCGACTTCTACGAAAGTGAAGCCAACCGCCTGATCAAGCTGGAACTGCCATTGCCGACCTATGAAATGGTCCTCAAGGCATCCCATACGTTCAACCTGCTCGATGCCCGCCGTGCCATCTCGGTGACCGAGCGCCAGCGTTACATCCTGCGGGTGCGCACCCTGGCCCGCGACGTGGCGCAAAGCTACCTGCAGGCCCGTGCGCGCATGGGCTTCCCGATGGCGACCCCCGAACTGCGTGACGAAGTGTTGGCTAAGCTGGAGGCTGCACAATGAGTGCTCAAGATTTCCTGGTAGAACTGGGCACCGAAGAGCTGCCACCCAAGGCCCTTGCGACCCTGGGCGACGCGTTCCTGGCCGGCATCGAAAAAGGCCTGCAAGCTGCAGGCCTGAACTACACCGGCAAATCGGTCTACGCCGCGCCGCGCCGCCTGGCCGTGCTGATCCGCCAACTCGATGTGCAGCAGCCTGACCGCAGCATCAACATCGACGGCCCGCCCCAGCAGGCGGCCTTCAACGCAGAAGGCGAGCCGACCCAGGCTGCACTGGGCTTTGCCAAGAAGTGCGGTGTGGAGCTGGCCGACATCGACCGTAGCGGCCCCAAGCTGCGCTTCTCCCAGCACATCCCCGGCAAAGCGACCGCGGGCCTGCTGCCGACCATCGTCGAAGACTCGCTCAACGACCTGCCTATCCCTAAACGCATGCGCTGGGCGGCAAGCCGTGAAGAGTTCGTGCGTCCGACCCAATGGCTGGTGATGCTGCTGGGCGATCAGGTGGTCGACTGCACCCTCTTGTCCCAGAAGGCCGGCCGCCAATCGCGCGGGCACCGCTTCCACCATCCGGAAAGCGTCACCATCAGCGCCCCGGCCAACTATGTCGAGGACATGCGCAAGGCCTATGTGCTGGCCGATTTCAGCGAGCGTCGCGACCTGATCGCCAAACGTACCGCCGAGCTGGCCATGCAGCAGGAAGGCACCGCCATCGTGCCACCCGCGTTGCTGGACGAAGTGACCGCGCTGGTGGAGTGGCCGGTACCGCTGGTGTGCTCGTTCGAAGAGCGTTTCCTGGAGGTGCCGCAAGAAGCCTTGATCACCACCATGCAGGACAACCAGAAGTACTTCTGCCTGCTCGACAGCGAAGGCAAGTTGCTGCCGCGCTTCATCACCGTGGCCAACGTCGAGAGCCGCGACCCCAAGCAGATCGTGCAGGGTAACGAAAAGGTCGTGCGTCCACGCCTGACCGACGCCGAGTTCTTCTTCAAGCAGGACAAGAAGCAACCGCTGGAAACCTTCAACGAGCGCTTGAAGAACGTGGTGTTCCAGGCCCAGCTGGGTACGGTCTATGACAAGGCCGAGCGGGTATCGAAACTGGCAGCGTTCATTGCGCCCTTGATTGGCGGCGATGCGCAACGAGCCGCGCGTGCCGGCTTGCTGTCCAAGTGCGACCTGGCTACGGAAATGGTCGGTGAGTTCCCAGAGATGCAAGGCGTCGCTGGCTACTACTACGCGCTCAACGACGACGAACCGCAGGATGTGGCGCTGGCGCTGAACGAGCAATACATGCCGCGCGGTGCAGGCGCCGAATTGCCTCAGACCCTGACCGGTGCTGCCGTCGCCATCGCCGACAAGCTCGATACCCTGGTGGGCATCTTCGGCATCGGCATGCTGCCCACCGGCAGCAAGGACCCGTACGCCCTGCGCCGCGCCGCACTGGGCGTGCTGCGCATCCTGATCGAGAAGCAGCTGGACCTGGACCTGACCGGTGCCGTGCAGTTCGCGGTCAAGCAGTACGGGGCCAAGGTCAAGGCTGCCGGGTTGGCTGACCAGGTGCTGGAGTTCATCTTCGACAGGCTGCGTGCCCGTTACGAAGACGAAGGCATCGACGTCGCCACTTACCTCTCGGTTCGCGCGCTTCAGCCAGGTTCCGCACTGGACTTCGATCAGCGCGTCCAGGCGGTCCAGGCCTTCCGCAAGCTGCCCGAAGCCGAGGCACTGGCCGCCGTCAACAAGCGCGTGTCGAACCTGTTGAGCAAGGCAGAAGGCGCCATCGCCGAACAGGTCGAGCCCAAGTACTTCGACAATGCCAACGAGTTCTCGCTGTACTCGGCCATCCAGCAAGCCGATCAGGCTGTGCAACCGATGGCTGCTGCACGTCAGTACAGCGAGTCGCTGGCGCGCCTTGCCGCCCTGCGTGATCCGGTCGATGCCTTCTTCGAGGCTGTGATGGTCAATGCCGAGGACGCCAAGGTACGTGCCAACCGATATGCCCTGCTCAGCCGTCTGCGTGGGCTGTTCCTCGGCGTGGCCGACATTTCGTTGCTGGGGTAAGCCTTGAAACTGCTGATTCTCGATCGTGACGGGGTCATCAACCAGGACTCCGACGCCTACATCAAGTCGCTGGATGAATGGGTGCCCATCCCTGGCGCCATCGAGGCGATCGCGCAGTTGAGCAAAGCGGGCTGGACGGTGGCCGTGGCCACCAACCAGTCCGGTATCGCCCGTGGCTATTACCCGCTCGCGACCCTTGAGGCCATGCATGCGCGCTTGCGCATGCTGGTGGCCGAGCAGGGCGGTGAGGTGGGGCATATCGTGTATTGCCCGCATGGCCCCGATGAAGGCTGCGATTGCCGCAAGCCCAAGCCGGGCCTGTTGCGGGCCATCGCCGAGCACTACCAGGCAAGCCTTGAGGGCATCTGGTTCGTGGGCGATAGCCAAAGTGACCTACAGGCTGCGCTGGCCGTCGATGCACAACCTGTTCTGGTAAAGACAGGCAAAGGCGAACGTACCCTTGAGAAGGGCGTTCCGGCTTCAACCCTGATTTATGACGATCTGGCTGCCATCGCCAGGGCACTTATCTAAACGGTGCGCCCTTGGGCGCACTTTTCTAAAAGCGGGCAGGTCCCGCAATGGTACAAACCACTATGTCGATCCTGCAGGCGATCAGAGTCTTTCTTTTTTACCTGCTGCTGGGTACCAGTTCGCTGCTCTGGTGCTCGCTGAGCTTCTTCATTGCGCCGTTTCTGTCGTTCCCCAAGCGCTACAAATTCATCAATGTGTACTGGTGCCGCTGCGCTATTTTCCTGGCACGCGTCATCGTAGGCATCGATTACAAGATTACCGGCGCTGAAAACGTGCCAGCCGAGCCCTGTGTGATTTTGTCGAATCACCAGAGCACCTGGGAGACATTTTTCCTGTCTCAGTATTTCTCTCCGCTCAGCCAGGTGCTCAAGCGTGAGCTGCTGTATGTGCCGTTCTTCGGCTGGGCCATGGCCATGCTGCGTCCCATTGCCATCGACCGCGACAACCCCAAGGAAGCATTGCGCCAAGTGGCCAAGAAAGGCGATGAACTGCTCAAGCAGAAAACCTGGGTTCTGATCTTCCCGGAGGGCACACGCGTACCCTTTGGCACGGTGGGCAAGTTCTCCCGGGGCGGGACGGCGCTGGCGGTAAACGCTGGGCTCCCGGTGTTGCCCATTGCCCATAATGCGGGCAAGTACTGGCCGAAGAATGGGTGGGGCAAGCACGCCGGCACCATCGAAGTGGTGATCGGCGAACCCATGTACGCCAACGGCACAGGCCCTCGCGCCATTGCCGAGCTCAATGACCGCGCCCAGGCCTGGAACGAAGCCACCCAACGGGCCCTGGGCTCGCTTGCGCAGGTCGAAGAAAGCACGCAAGCCGAGGCCTGAGCGGCTTGTGGATAACATGTGAGCAAATTATGGATTAGCTGTTGCAAAAATAAGCTAACCCTATGAATTAGCTACATATTTACTCTTTGTTGATTTTTCCTAAAAACGTGCATAAGTTTTTTCACGGCATAAAAAAACCGGCTTTTAGAGCCGGTTTTTTTGTGGGGTGGTTCAGCGAATCACACCTTGTCGATATCCACGTCCTTGGTCTCTTTGAGACAGAAGATGCCCACTATCAGGCTGATGCCCGTGACCAGTACCGGGTACCACAACCCGTAAAAGATATCGCCGGTGTAAACCACCAGGGCGAACGATACCGTGGGCAGGAAACCGCCGAACCAGCCATTACCGATGTGATACGGCAAGGACATGGAGGTGTACCGGATACGCGTAGGGAACAGCTCGACCATCACGGCAGCCAGCGGTCCGTAGGTCATCGTGGCGATCAGGATCATGGCCACGATCAACACCACCACCATCACGCTGTTGACTTGGGCCGGGTCAGCCTTGGCGGGGTACCCTGCCTGCTCGACCGCCGCGCGCATGGCCGCCTCGTCATAGCCATTGATGGTCTTGTCGCCGATGCTCACGACCACTTCGCTGCCGTCAACGCTTACCGAGCTATAGGGCAAGCCTTGCTTGACCAGGAAGGTCTTTACTTTGTCGCAGGGGCTATCAAAGCGCGCCTTGCCCACAGGGTCGAACTGGAAGGTGCAGCCTTTCGGGTCAGCGGTCACGACGATGGGGGCCTGGCGGCTGGCGGTGTCGATCTGCGGGTTGGCGTAGAAGCTAAGGGCCTTGAACAACGGGAAGTAGAGCACCGTGGCCAACAGCAGGCCCAGCATCAATATCGGTTTGCGCCCGATCCGATCGGACAGCCAGCCAAAGAACACGAAAAACGGCGCGCCGATCACGACGCTGATGATCAGCAAGGTGTTGGCCTGGGCCGGGTCCATCTTCAACATCTGGGTCATGAAGAACAGCACGTAGAACTGTGCCGTATAGAAGGTGACAGCCTGGCCCGCATTGATACTGAACAGCGCAGTGAGCACGACCTTCAGGTTAGGCCAAGACGTAAACGACTCACGAATCGGCGATTTGCTGATCTTGCCCTGTGCCTTCATTTTCACGAAGGCCGGGGACTCGTGCATGCTCATTCGAATCCAGGTCGAGATCCCCAGCAGCACGATGGACAGCAGAAACGGCAGGCGCCAGCCCCAGGTTTCGAACTGATCGCCACTTACATAACGGCTGCCCAGTACCACCAGCAATGACAGCAACAGTCCCAAGGTGGCGGTGGACTGGATGAACCCAGTATGGAAGCCCCGCTTGCCAGGTGGCGCATGTTCGGCCACGTAGGTGGCTGCACCGCCGTACTCACCGCCCAGCGCCAGGCCTTGCAGCATGCGCAACACGACCAGGATGATCGGCGCCGCGATGCCAATGCTGGCATAGGTGGGCAAAAGGCCAACGGCGAACGTGGACAGCCCCATCAGCACGATGGTGATGAGAAAGGTGTACTTGCGACCGATCATGTCCCCCAAGCGGCCGAATACCAGGGCACCAAACGGTCGCACCAGGAAGCCGGCGGCAAACGCCATCAGTGCGAAGATGAACGCGGTGGTGTCGTTGACGCCCGCGAAGAACTGCTTGCTGATGACGGCAGCCAGGGCGCCGTAGAGGAAAAAGTCGTACCACTCGAACACCGTACCGAGCGATGACGCGAAAATGATCTTGCGCTCTTCACGACGACTGGGGCGGCTGGCGGCCGCATCCTGCTCTTGGATGTAATCCGACATCGTTGCTGTCCTCGGCCCGCAGGCCACAGTGATTATTCTTGTTGTTCCACTGCCGACAGCGTCCGACTACGCGCTGCCGTATTGCACACCCCTTCAGGGTGTTGGTAGTGCATCCTGGTTGAGGAAGGTCGTTGTGGCTGCTCCTTTCAAAATAAGCTGCGCCGCCTTTTCAGCGATCATCAGGGTAGGTGAACAGGTATTGCCCGACGTTATCTGGGGCATGATCGATGCGTCTGCCACACGAAGGCCGGGGATGCCATGGACACGAAGCTGGTCATCGACCACATCCATGGGGCCATTGCCCATGCGGCATGTCCCTACGGGATGGAAAATCGTCGTGCCTATCTTGGCCGCCGCTTCGTGCAGCTGTTCTTCAGTTTGTAGGGCAGGTCCAGGCAGATATTCTTCGGGCGCAAAGGCTGCGAGGGCAGGGGCCTGCACGATGCGCCGGGTGAGACGGATAGCGTCGGCGGCGACACGCAGGTCCTGGGGGTCGCTGAGGTAGTTGGGGTCGATGAGCGGCGCGCTGTGCATGTCTGCACTGCGAATATCGATACGCCCGCGGCTCAATGGCCGCAAGTTGCATACAGAAGTCGTGAAGGCTGGAAACTGATGCAACGGCTCGCCAAAACGGTCCAGGGACAGAGGCTGCACGTGGTACTGCAAGTTCGCAGTGGCCTGGTCGGGGTTCGAACGCACGAAAGCGCCCAGCTGGCTTGGCGCCATGGCCAGCGGACCGCTGCGATCGTACAGGTAGCGCAGGCCCATGCCCATCTTGCCCCACAGGCTATTGGCCATCTGGTTGAGGGTACGTGCGTTGCCGATCTGGTAGATCAGCCGTAGCTGCAAGTGATCCTGCAGATTGCTGCCTACACCCGGCATGGCATGGCGCACCCCGATACCCAAGTCCTCCAGCAACTGCTGCGGACCAATGCCCGAGCGTTGCAGGATGCCGGGTGAGCCTACTGCACCTGCGCATAGCACAATCTCTCGTCGCGCCGAGAACTCGTGCCAGCGGCCCTGCCAACGGGTTTTGACAGCGCGGGCGCGCGTGTTGCCTAGCAGCACTTGATCCACCTGCACATCGGTCATAACAGTCAGATTGGCGCGGTGCTTGATGGGGCGCAGAAACGCTTTGGATGCGTTCCAGCGAACACCGCTACGCTGGTTGACCTGAAAATATCCACAGCCTTCGTTGTCGCCGGTGTTGAAGTCATCGATTTTGGCAACACCCGCCTGCTCGGCTGCATCGCGGAAGGCGTCGAGGATCGGCCAGCTGTAGCGCTGGCGCTCTACACGCCATTCACCGCTGGCACCATGGTATTCGCTGGCACCGCCATGGTGGCTTTCGCTTTGCTTGAACAGCGGCAACACGTCTTTCCAGGCCCAGCCTCGGTTGCCTAGGCTAGCCCAGTGATCGTAGTCAGCCGCCTGGCCACGCATGTAGATCATGCCGTTGATGGAGGAGCACCCGCCCAGGACCTTGCCACGGGGGTAGCCCAGCGACCGACCTTGCAGCCCAGGCTGCGCCTCGGTCTTGAAGCACCAGTCCGTGCGGGGGTTACCAATGCAGTACAGGTAGCCCACCGGCACGTGTATCCAGGGATAGTTGTCCCGCCCACCGGCTTCGAGTAGCAGTACCCGGCATGACGGGTCGGCAGACAACCGGTTCGCCAGCAAGCAGCCAGCGGGGCCGGCGCCCACGATCACATAGTCGTAGGCAGAATCGACTGATGACATAGAGGACCTCAGGGCCTGTTTTTGTTCTTGTCCCCAACCAGCTTAGTGAGTAATTTCGCGGAAGAAACACGCGATTTCGCGCACCCGTTGTGCGTTTAAGCACAGCGATGCCTCTCGGAGCGTCGGCGCCTCTAACCGGGTGTTCGATACAGATATGCAAGGACCAGCATGTTCGATTGGAATGATTTGCGGTTTTTCCTGGAGCTGCAGCGCAGCGGGCGCTTGTTGACGGCTGCCAAGCGTCTGGAGACGACCCACAGCACCGTTGCGCGCCACATCGAGCGTATCGAGCAGAGCCTGGGTACTGCGTTGTTCGTCCAGCATGCCCAAGGGTATGAGCTGACGCCTTCCGGACAGGCGCTGCTCAAACATGCCGAAGCCATGGAGAACACCGCCTTGCTGGCGCAGGAGGAAATCACCCAAGCCATCACGCCGCTTGGCAAGATCCGCCTCGGTGTGACCGAGGGGATCGGCATCATGTTCTTCACGCCACGGATGAATGAGTTGTTCGAGCGCTACCCCGGCCTGGAAGTGGAGTTGGTTGCGGTGCCGCGTTTTGTCAGCATCCTCAACCGTGAAGCGGAAATCAGCATTCACCTGGAAAGGCCAAGTGCAGACTTGCTGATCACCCGCAAGCTCACCGACTACCGGCTGGCCCTCTATGCCAGCGCAGCGTACCTGGAGCGTGCCGCGCCCCTGCGCAACCGCGAAGACCTGGCGCGCCACAGTTGGATTGGCTACGTGGACGACTTGCTGTTCAGTCAGGAGCTGCTGTTTCTCAACAGCTTCTGCCGATCGCCGAACGTGGTGTTTCGCAGTACCAGCGTGATAGCCCAGCAAGCGGCGGCGCGTGCAGGGTTGGGTATCGCCGTGCTACCCAACTACATGGCGCGGCATGACCCGACGCTGGTGCGGGTGCTGCCAGGGGAAACCATCCAGCGCAGTTACTGGATCTGCACGCGGCGCGAACTGCATAAATCCGTACGCCTGCGCGTGGTATGGGATTACCTGCTGAACCTGTGTGCTGCCGAGCAGGATGCGCTGCTAGCGCCCTAGCGCTTTGCTGATCAGCAATGCCGCCGCGGCCCAGCCTGCGATGGCGAACAGTTGTTGCAGCCGCGGGCCCTCCAGCCTTGCCGCCAGTGGTCGGGCCACCAGCAAGCCCAGTACCGCACCCAGCGCAAACGGCGCACCCACCTGCCAGCGCATGCTCCCTGCAAAGGTGGCGGTGGCAACACTGCCCAAGGCAACCAGCGCGATGACTGCCAGGGAGGTAGAGACGATACTGCCCATACGCAAGTTGGTGTAGCGCCGCAGGGCAGGGACGATGACGAAGCCGCCGCCCACGCCCAGCAGGCCTGACAGTAGCCCCGACAACGCCCCGGTGCCGGCGAGCGCCCGCGCGCACGGAAGCGTCCAGCGTAAACGACCCTGCAGGGGGTTGAGTACACAGGGCTCGATGAAGCGATGTGCACCTGGGTTTGCGCCGCTCAATTGCTGACGGGCCTTCAACCAGGTGCGCACGCACGCGTAGATCAGGATGCCTGCAAACATCAGCTGAAGCGGTGCGTTGGGCAAACGATGCGCAAGCATCAGCCCCAGCGGCGTGAACACGATACCCACCGCAGCGATGAACAGGGCCGCACGGTAGCGCACCACGCCCTGGCGCAAGCCCAAGCCGGCACCTACCGCCGCCGACAGCCCCACAGCCAGCAAACCGATCGGGGCAGCCTGCGCCATCGAAAGCCCCAGGCCAAACACCAGCAACGGAACCGCAAGGATGCCACCGCCGGCACCTGTCAGCGCCAAGACCGCGCCGATGATCGTGCCCAGCCCTGTGCTGAGCCACGTCTGATCGATCACTGGGCTGCCTCGGTCGTTCTTGCAACCGGCTTGGCCAGCCACTCACGGCCCTTGAGCATGCCTTGCCAATACAAGGGCGGCAGCAGACGAGCTTTGAGCAGCCAGGCCAAGCGGGTGGGTTTGCGGCCGTCGAGGAGCCACTGAGGGAAGCTCGGCTTGAGCGCGCCACCATAGCCAAATTCGGCCAGCACGATCTTGCCGCGCTCGACGGTCAGCGGACAGGAGCCGTAGCCATCATAGTGCGCCAGGCCCGTGCGTCGACCCAGTGCCACCAATACATTGTTTGCCACCACCGGCGCTTGTTTGCGTGCAGCGGCAGCCGTCTTCGCGTTGCTGGCATTGATCACGTCCCCAAGCGCGTGCACATGGGCGAAGACACGATGGCGCAGGGTAGAGGGGTCCACGTCCACCCAACCAGCGCCATCGGCGAGGCAGCTGTGGCGAATGAAGTCGGGGGCGACCTGTGGCGGTACCACATGCAGCATGTCGAACGGCTCGGTGCGAAGGTGCTGGGTGCCATCCGCAAGCGTATGGGCGAACACAGCCTGCTGGTTTGGTCCATCCACGGCGATCAGCCGATGGCCGAAGTTGAGGTCTACCGAGTACTTGTCGATGTAAGCCATCAAGGCGGGCACGTAGGCGGGCACCCCGAACAAGGCATTGCCGGCATTGAAAAAGCTGGCTTGCACGGCGCCCAGCCGGCCCTGGCGCAGCCAGTGGTCGCAGGACAGGTACAGCGCTTTTTGCGGGGCGCCAGCGCATTTGATGGGCATGGGCGGCTGGCAGAACACGGCGCGGCCTTGCTTGAGGCCCTGCACCAGCTCCCAGGTATAGGGCGCCAGGTCGTAGCGGTAATTGGACGTGACGCCATTCTCGCCCAGGGTGTCTGCCAGCCCCTCGATGCCCGCCCAATCCAGCTTCAGCCCAGGGCAGACCACCAGCTGTTCAAAGGTAAAGGCCCTGCCATCTGCCAGCAGGACCTTGCGACACTGTGCATCGAACCCTTGCACCTGTGACTTGATCCAGCGCACCGCGCGGGGGATGACCGACGACATCGGCCGAGCCGTGCTCGGGGCATCGAAGACCCCGGCACCGACCATGGTCCAGCCGGGTTGGTAGTAATGAACCTCGGCGGGGTCTATCAGGGCGATGTCCAGCGAGGGGTCGCGCTGGAGGAGGCTGGACGCCGTAGCAATGCCGGCAGCACCGGCGCCTATGATGATGACTTGGTGATGAAACGCTGGAACGGAGGAGGGCACGGCGGGCATGGTCGATCCTGACTGTCTGATTATGGGATGTGCCTGACTACAACGTATTGAGGGGAATCTTCAGGTAGCGCACCCCATTGGCCTCAGGGGCTGGGAACTGGCCACTGCGCATGTTCACCTGGACGGCGGGCAGGATCAGGACAGGCATGTCCAACGTTCGATCACGCGCTTCGCGCATGGCCACGAAGCTGTCTTCGTCGATACCTTCATGGATGTGAATGTTCTGAGTGCGCTGCTCGGCCACGGTGGTCATGTAGCGCAGCTCGCGCCCTTCGGGCAGGTAGTCGTGACACATGAACAGCCGGGTGCCATCCCCTAGCGCCAGGAGGCGATGAATCGAGCGGTACAGGGTCCGGGCATCGGCACCAGGGAAGTCGCATCGCGCAGTCCCGTAGTCCGGCATGAACAACGTGTCGCCGACGAAGACTGCCGCCTGGCCTTCATGCTCGATGAGATAGCTCATGCAGGCAGGCGTATGCCCAGGGGTATGCAGGGCTTTAGCCTGCAGATTGCCTATGTGGAAAATTTCTTCATCGTCGAACAGCACGTCGAACTGGCTACCATCACGGGCGAAGCCAGGTTCAGCGTTGAACAAGCTGCCGAAGACTTTCTGGACCTGGGTGATGCAAGCTCCAATTGCAATGCGCCCCCCCAGCGTGTCTTTGAGGTAGGCAGCAGCGGACAGGTGATCTGCATGCACATGGGTTTCCAGTATCCATTGCACCTGAGCACCCAGCGCTTTCACACGTTCGATCAGGCAGTCCGCAGAGGACGTCGTCACGCGCCCGGCCTTCGGGTCGTAATCCAGAACGCTGTCGATCAAGGCGCAAGCGCGCGTTTCGCCATCCATGACCAGATAGCTGATGGTTGAGGTGGCGCTGTCGAAGAACGCTTCCACGTGAAGGTTTTTGCCAATGATCATTCAAGTCTCCCATTCGGCTAGCCCCGTTTGCTGCACGGTTTCAGGGGCGCCACATCTACCCCCCATCAAGATACATGCCACCGCACAGATGCCTGCCTGGGGCCCTGGATTGGCGGGTCATGGGCAGATGGCCGCTTCGTTGGCAGTGAAGAGTGGCAGTGCGGTGTCAGTCGATGGCAGCGGCTGGCAGTCCTTGCTACCCTCGAACACGTTATCCGACTGGTGCCGTCATGTCCGAACCTCACCCCTCAGTGCTTGCCTTGGTGTCTTTTCTGGAGCACGACGTCCTGCCCGCCATCGTACTGGACACCGACTACAACATTCTGGCCGCCAACGCCGCTTATCGACGTCAGTTCGGTCAGGACCAGCAGGCGCCGCTTGGGCAGAAATGTCACAAGGTCTCACACCATTACCACGTTCCCTGCGACCAGGCCGGCGAGGACTGCCCGATGCGCAAGGCCTGGTCCAGCAAGGTGCCCGAGCGCGTGCTGCATGTGCATCACACCCCTCGCGGACCGGAACATGTGGATGTCGAACTTCGGCCGATCCTGGATGAGCAGGGCAGGGTGATTGCTTTCGTCGAACGGCTCACCCGTATCGTCATCGCATCTGCCCAGCCGCAAGAGCAAGGGCTCGTTGGCCAGGCACCTGCATTCACGGCGGCATTGGCCAGCTTGCAACGTGCGGCGCCGGCTGACATCCCTGTCCTGCTCCAGGGTGAGTCCGGCACGGGCAAGGAACTGTTTGCGCGCGCGTTGCACATGGGCAGCCCCAAGGCCGATGGCCCCTTGGTCGTGGTCGATTGCACGAGCCTAACGGAGGCGCTTTTCGAGAGCGAACTGTTCGGTTACGAGAAGGGTGCATTCACCGGTGCTCACCAGCGCAAGACCGGCCTGGCAGAAGCTGCCCACGGCGGCACGCTGTTCCTGGACGAGATCGGTGAAGTGCCCTTGGCCATGCAGGTCAAGCTGCTGCGCTTGATCGAAACCGGCAGCTTCCGGCCTGTTGGCAGCCTGCGCACCGTGCATTCGGATTTCCGCCTGGTGTCGGCAACCCATAAACCCTTGAGGCAGATGGTGGCCGACGGCACGTTCAGGGAGGACCTGTACTACCGGATCAGTGGGTTCCCTATCCGGATGCCTGCACTGCGCGAGCGTATCGAGGATCTGCCTCTGCTGGTCCAAAGCCTGCTGAAAAGAATCGCAGGGCCCAGCGCGCCCACACTCGGTAATGCTGCTCTCGATCGACTGATGACGTATCCGTTTCCGGGGAACATCCGCGAGTTACGCAACATCCTGGAGCGGGCACGGCTGTTTGCCGATGAAGGCGTCATTCAGCCAGAACACTTGCCCGAAGACGTGGTGTCGCTCCCTGCCCAAGTGCGCGCCCACGGAAGTCGGCCAGCAGATCTCCTACAGGTGCTTAGTCAGTTCAGGGGGTCGCGCAGTGAGCTGGCCAAGCACTTGGGTATCAGCGAACGTACGTTGTATCGGCGTTTGAAAGCGGCGGGCATTGCCGAGGACCATTGATCCCCTACGCACAAGCTCGATCTGGGCCACTGCTTACCCTCGTCGCACGTCACCCTTGCAGAATCATGTCAGCGATTGGCTGCTTTCAAAACTTGAAGCACTCAAGGTCGAGGCGTATGACCCACTGCAAGTCCATTCTGAATTACACCCTTGAGCTAATGCGGGGTGAGCGTGCCTACCCGGAGATTGGAAATGAAAAAGCCCGCTAGCGCGGGCTTGATGATGACCGGTTAGGCTCGAATTTCGAAGCTGCCCGGTCGTGCAACGGTCAAGGCTGATCAGAAGTCCAGGTTGGACACCGACAATGCATTGCTTTCGATAAAGTCACGGCGCGGTTCAACGGCGTCACCCATCAGGGTGTTGAAGATCTGGTCAGCCGCGATTGCATCTTCGATGGTGACCTTCAGCATACGGCGCACAGTTGGGTCCATGGTGGTTTCCCACAACTGATCCGGGTTCATCTCACCCAGCCCTTTATAGCGCTGGATGGTATGGCGCTTGGTGGTCTCGTTCATCAACCAGTCCAAGCCTTCCTTGAACTCGACGATGGCCTTGCGACGCTCACCACGTTGCACATAAGCGCCTTCACCCAACAGGCTGGAAAGCTTGGCACCCACGTTGACCACGGTGCGGTAGTCGTTGCTGCCGAAGAAGTCACGGTTGAACGTGATGTAGCTGGCAAGCCCGTGGGAGGTGATTTCCACCTCAGGCAGCCACACATTACGTTCCTTGTCTTCACGCAGGCTGGCCTTGTAGACCAGGCCCGATTTCTGGGTCGAATTCAGGCGCTCATGCAACTGGTTCTTCCAGGCTTCCATCACCGCATGATCACCCAGCTGCTCGAGAGTGACTTCAGGCAGGTAGATGAAATGCTCGGTGAGCTCCTGCGGGTACAGGCGCGACAGACGCTTGAGGGTCTTCATCACACCGCGGAACTCGTTGACCAGGGCTTCCAGTTGCACGCCGGATACCGGCGGCGCGGATTCGTCCAGGTGCAGGCTGGCGTCTTCCAGGGCAGATTGGGTCATGTACTCTTCCATGGCCTCATCGTCCTTGATGTACTGCTCTTGCTTGCCGCGCTTGACCTTGTACAACGGTGGCTGAGCAATGTAGATGTAGCCGCGCTCGACCAGCTCTGGCAACTGACGGAAGAAGAAGGTCAGCAGCAACGTACGAATGTGCGAACCGTCAACGTCAGCATCGGTCATGATGATGATGTTGTGATACCGCAGCTTTTCGATGTTGTACTCTTCCCGGCCAATGCCGCAGCCCAGCGCGGTGATCAAAGTCCCGACTTCCTGGGACGAAATCATCTTGTCGAACCGAGCTTTCTCTACGTTCAGGATCTTGCCTTTGAGTGGCAAGATGGCCTGGGTCCGACGGTTACGCCCCTGTTTCGCAGAGCCGCCTGCAGAGTCACCCTCCACCAGGTAGAGTTCCGACAGGGCAGGGTCCTTCTCCTGGCAGTCAGCCAGCTTGCCTGGCAAGCCCGCAATATCCAGTGCGCCTTTACGGCGAGTCATCTCACGCGCTTTGCGTGCAGCTTCACGGGCGCGCGCAGCATCGATCATCTTGCCGACGACAGCCTTAGCTTCGTTCGGGTTCTCCAGCAGGAAGTCAGAGAAGTACTTGTTCATCTCCTGCTCGACAGCGGTTTTTACTTCTGACGATACCAGCTTGTCTTTAGTCTGCGAGCTGAACTTGGGGTCGGGCACCTTGACCGAAATGATCGCAGTCAGGCCTTCGCGTGCGTCGTCCCCAGTGGTGGAAACCTTGTTCTTCTTAGCTAGGCCTTCCTGCTCGATGTAGCTGTTCAGGCTGCGCGTCAAAGACGAACGGAAACCCACCAGGTGCGTACCGCCATCGCGCTGCGGGATGTTGTTGGTAAAGCACAGCAGGTTCTCGTTGAAGCTGTCGTTCCACTGGAGAGCAACTTCTACACCCACACCGTCTTCGCGCTGTACGCTGAAGTGGAACACCTGGGCGTTCACCGGCGTCTTGTTGGTATTCAGGTATTCGACGAATGCCCGCAGGCCGCCTTCGTACTTGAAGAACTCTTCCTTACCACTGCGCTCGTCTTTCAGCAGAATGCCGACGCCCGAGTTCAGGAAAGACAGCTCACGAATACGCTTGGCCAGGATGTCCCAGCTGAAGTGAATATTCTTGAATGTCTCTGCGGACGGCTTGAAGTGAATGTGAGTACCGGTCGTCTCACTTTCACCGACGATGGCCATCGGCGCCTGAGGCACACCGTGGACGTACGTCTGTTCCCAGATCTTGCCGCTGCGACGCACCGTCAGTATCAGTTGCTCGGACAACGCGTTGACGACCGAAACGCCTACCCCGTGCAATCCACCGGATACCTTGTAGGAGTTGTCATCGAACTTACCGCCTGCGTGCAG
>NZ_DIMK01000017.1:0-3333 GCF_002425525.1 Pseudomonas sp. UBA5568
TGGGATCCGGCGATGCACCGCCAGTCCGCCAGTTGCTGCGCAATACGATCAAGCGCATCGGCTCGCGCTCGATTGTAGTGCCAGTACCAGCCAAGCCGTTGAAGATGGCCCTGTCGTTGCTGGAAAAGCTGGGCAAACCACTTCTGCATCGGGAGCAGTATCAGATTGCCGACATCAATTACGTGGTCGACATTGCACCTACCGAGCACATTCTGGGCTGGCACCCGAGCCGGAACGACGAGGACATGCTTGTCGCAGCCTACGAGCACTACCGCCAGCAACGTTGAGTAGCCTGATGAAAGAAATGTTGATGGGCTCCGAGCGCCGCCCCGTAGTTGCACCATTGCAGAGTGCTGCGCCGCGCCGCGTAGCCGCAGCGCTGATCGTGCTCGTACTACTGATGGTGACAGGAAAGGCGCTCAGCACCTACCTCGGGCTGGCATACGCCTGGATCGTGCTGCCCTTCGCTGTCGGAGTTCTGCTCGTGCAGCAGGCCGGCATCCGGAACTGGGCACTGCCTGCTGTGCTTGCTGTGGCCTTCGTGGCACTTGCAGCCTGGACGGGCAATCAATTCCAGGATGCCACCTGGGATGGGAACATGTATCACAAGCCAGCCACTGTGGCATTGCACGAGGGCTGGAACCCTTGGAGCGCACCGGAGTTCATCGATTGGGCGCGGACCCGGGACGAACCGTACTACGCTGGCAGCATCTGGGAAGGCAACGACAACAACAAATGGGTCAGTCATTACCCCAACCTGTCCTGGCTGTTTGGCGCGGCTTTGATGGACACAGGCTTCGGGTGGGAGTCGGGCAAGGCCTTGGGCATGGTACTGGCCATCGCGTTGTTCCTGTATTCGATCTCCGTACTGACGCCAATGCTGGGCCAGCGTCGGCGGGCGGTTGTGGGAGCGATACTGCTGGCGATCGCACCTACGCTGATGGCACAGGCAGCGACCAACTACGTTGATGGCGCGACCTATGCCGCGGTTGCTCTATGCGTGCTGGCTTGCCTGGATGAGCAGCGGGGACCCACCGGCAACATCGTCGCATGGGGCAGCCTGATCGTTCTGGCTGGACTGAAATTCACCGGAGCTCTTTATGGGGCGCTTTTGGTTCTCCCCTTCCTGTTTCTGCGCAGGCCCAACTGGAAAGAAATCCTCGGATGGGCACTGCTGGGCGCGTTCGTTCTGTCTCACCCCTACCTGAACCATCTCGTCTCGGGCCTGCCCATCGCCTATCCGGTCACGGGCAACAACAAGGTGATGGAGAATCAGGCCGAGCCAAGCATGCTCGAGGGAAATCGCGCGGTAACGCTGGCGCGATCGCTGTTCGCCCATACCTCCAACACTTTTGTGCACCCAGGCCTGAAGCTGCCGGGTGAGGTGGGCCCTGGCGAGGTCGAGGCCGCCGGCATTCCTGACACCCGTTATGCTGGTTTTGGACCACTGTTCTCCCTAGCATTCTGCATCGCCGCACTGGCCATCCTGGTTGCCACGATCAAGCCTCGCGAGCGCACTGATCAGCCCACTCGTGTTCTCTTGGCGCTGATCGGATACCTGATGCTGCTGACCTTCGTGCACGCCGCCCCTTGGTGGGCTCGTTACGTACCGTTCCTTTACATTGCGGTGGTGCTTGCACTGCTTGGCAGTTGGAGGTCGCCATCTTTGCCTGCACGCTGCCTGTCCATTGCCGGGATGCTGGTGTTGGTGGCCAATATTGGGCTTGTCAGCCAGGGCGTGCATCGCTATACGCGCCAGGCTGCTGTGGAATCTGCCGCCGACGTGGACGCGGTAGTGAACCAGCACTGGCGCGCTGACAGTACGTTGATTGTTCAGGCACCTCAGTTCGTTGGTTTTTCGGCGGTCTATCACTTCAGCGAAGTAATGAAGATCGGCCGCGTCCAGTATCAGTACGTGCCTTTGGGTTCGGACAACTGTGGCAGCGATGCCGATCGGGGTTACTGGATTCGCCTGGTGCGAGTCTGCCAGCACACTCCATGAGCCGGGTCCAACCCGGCTCACGCATCCAGCATTTGCCTTAGGCGCTCGCGGAACCGCCCGGCGTCGTAACGTTGCCGAAGATAAGCTGATGCCCCTGACGCTGCCGCCACCCAGGCAGCGTCATCTTCCACCAGTCGCTGGATGGCGGAAACGATCACCTGTGGATCATCGCTGACGGGCAGGAAGGCTTCCAGACCAGCCAGTCCCTGGACACCAGCGGTCGACATCACGCAGGGGACTCCCTTGCCGATCGCTTCGAGGACCTTGCCCTTGACTCCACCACCGAAACGCAGCGGCGCGATCACCACACGGGCGTGGCCGTAGCACGCATCCAGGGTTGCATCGTCAACGCGCCCCAGAACTCGGACCTGCATCGTGGTTGACGGCGGCACGTAGGCCTCCATTCCGGAACCCACGATGGTCAGCGTGCGTTGTCCCGCGTGTAGCTGCAGCTTGGGCTGGACCTCCCGCAGGAACCAATCCAGTCCGTCCACATTCGGCGCGTGTGCGTAGCTGCCAACAAACAGAAGGCCCTTCCGATCACTGGGTGCTGCAACGCAGACTTCACCATCCAGAGTCCACAGCGGGAACATTTCGGCGTTGTCGGTCAGTGCGTGTGCCCGACGGAATGTATTGACCTCGTCCGCTTCTTCCTGCGAGGGATAGAGCACTGCATCAGCGCACTGCCACAAGCGTCGCTCGACCCTGCCCATCACCCATTGCTGCCAACAAAAGCCCCGGCTTGAGTTGGCGTCGATGCGCCGCATCGCCTGCAGGCGGCGGAAATGAATGTCATGACCGTAGTAGATGCAGGGGCCACTCAGGCTGCGGCGTATGACCGGCAGGTACATGGCCGCGATCAAGGGTCGACTCAATACGGTTCCACCCAGGTTCCAGGCACGTCCGGGACCGCGCAACCACTCTTCCAGCGGCCCCGTTTCGCTGCGGCAGAAGGCATGGATACCCGCCTGATGCAGCGTTGCTCTTCCCGCTGCAGATGGCGTGGTCGATGCTGCCCAGAACAAAAGCTCGAATCCTGCCTCGCCCACGAGCTTGGCGAACGACAGAATCGCTCTCGACCCCGCATCACGGTCGACCTCTGGAAAGTCGTGATCCACCAGCAAAACAGCGCGACGCCCACGCTGTACAGCAGGCGCGCGTTGTTCGATCGCTGTTGCGGGCGATCGACTGCGATCAAACCAGCGAGCATAGACCTGTGGAACAACCGCCAGCACTGCTTCCAGCACATGGTGTTTGGCCCGGGAAAGCGGTGCCACCCAGCGTCGCATGTTCAATGCCAGGACTTGAGATCCACGAAGAACTCCGGATAC
>NZ_DIMK01000007.1:0-3703 GCF_002425525.1 Pseudomonas sp. UBA5568
ATGACCAGGCCGAGCGCTTGGTGCGTCATGCCAGCCGCGTGGCGCAGCGCCGGCACCTACCCTGGAGCCTGGTCCACGTGGACAACGGTCGCCTGCGCGACGAGAGCGGGCGCCAGCGGTTACAGGCCGCCCAGCAACTGGCCGAGCGCCTGGGTGGGGACGTGGTCGTGCTGCGCGCCGCGGAGGTGGCCCGTACACTGATCGAGCATGCCCGAGAGCGGCGTGCCAGCGTGGTACTGGTCGGACAGTCCCGAGACCGGTGGCGCCGCCGCCTGTTCGGCGCTGGTGTCGCTGCACGGCTGTTGCGGGCCAGTCAGGGTCTGGAGGTCAATGTGCTCGATCGCGACGTCCTGCGCTCGGCACCCAAGCCAACGGCCCGGTATGCGTGGGTGTGGCGACATTACCTGCTGGCGCTGGCAGCGACCGCTCTGGCGGCGGGCCTGGCCTGGGCAGTGGCCAGCGTGCTGGCATTGCCCAACATTTCCCTGGTGTTTCTGGCAGCGGTCCTGCTGGTGGCGGTGCGCACCAGCCTTGGCCCCGCCCTGGCCTGTGCGCTGCTTTCATTCCTGGCGTACGATTTTCTGTTCATTCCGCCCAACTTTTCCCTGAGTATCCAGCGCGAAGAGGACGTGCTGACCCTGGTGTTCTTCCTGCTGATGGCCGCGCTCACGGGTAACCTGGCCGCGCGCCAGCGCAGCCAGTTGCAGGCCCTGCGTGAAACCCAGGCGCAAACCATCCAGTTGTTGGACCTGTCTCGACGCCTGACCGGGGCCACGGACCGTCAGGCGGTGCTGGAGGTTGCGCACCAGCACCTCGATGGTCGGCTTGGTTGGCAGGTCTGCATCCTGCAGCGCGACGAGCATGGCCAACTGCACATAGCCAGCGGCGGTCCCATTGCTTTCACCGATAACGAGCGCGCCGCGGCCCAGTGGGCCTGGCAGCACGACCAGGCGGCCGGGCGCAGCAGCGACACCCTGCCCGAAGGGCGTTGGTGGTGGTGGCCCTTGACCGTGGACAGCCAGCCTCTGGCCTTGATGGGTGTGTCTGAGCGCCCAGGCCAGGCACTCAGTGGCCCCGACCGGCGATTGCTTCGTGGCTTGGCGCAGCCTGTGGCCCAGGCCCTGGCGCGGGCGCAGTTGTCCGAGCAGTTGGAGGCGGCGCGTCTGCACGGTGAGACCGAACAACTGCGCAGTGCGTTGCTGGCCTCCGTATCCCACGACTTGCGCACGCCGCTGACGTCCATGCGCGGCAGCATCGACAGTTTGCTGGCGTTGGGCGAGGCCCTTGCCGAGTCGGACCGGCGTGAGCTGCTCGAAGGCACCCGCGACGAAGCCGAGCGGCTGGACCGCTATATTCAGAACCTGCTGGACATGACCCGCCTGGGACACGGCAGTCTCAAGCTGGCACGGGACTGGGTAGCGCCTGCCGACATCGTGGGCAGCGCGTTGCATCGACTGCGCGCCGTGCTGGCACCCCTGAACCTGGAAACTCAGGTGCCGGCCAACTTGCCGCTGCTGTTCGTGCATGCCGCGTTGATCGAGCAGGCCCTGGTCAACGTGCTCGAGAATGCCGCGCGGTTTTCGCCTGCTCAGGGGCGGCTGCGCGTCGAGGTGACGGCGCGCGACCAGCAACTGCACATCGCCGTCAGCGATGAAGGCCCTGGCATTGCCCTGGCAGATCGGGACAAGGTCTTCGACATGTTCTACACCGCTGCCCGCGGTGATCGCGGTGGTCAGGGCACCGGCCTGGGCTTGGCGATCTGCCAGGGGATGATCGGGGCACATGGCGGTCAGGTCAGGGTTGGCGAGGGCATCGATGGCGTTGGCACCTGCATGACTTTATGCTTGCCGCTGCCTACCCAACCGGATACCGGAAGCGACCTGCCATGAGCCAGACCGCCACTTTGCTGGTCATCGATGATGAGCCCCAGATCCGCAAATTCCTGCGCATCAGCCTGGCTTCCCAGGGTTATAAAGTCCTAGAAGCGGAGAACGGCACCCAGGGGCTGGCGCAGGCGGCCTTGGGTAAGCCTGACCTGGTGGTCCTGGACCTGGGCCTGCCGGACATGGACGGGCAGCAGGTGCTGCGCGAACTGCGCCAGTGGAGCACGGTGCCGGTGGTGGTCTTGTCGGTACGCGCCAGCGAAGCGCAGAAGGTCGACGCCTTGGACAGCGGCGCCAACGACTATGTGACCAAGCCGTTTGGCATTCAGGAGTTTCTTGCACGTATTCGCGCGCTGCTCAGGCAGATACCGCAGACGGGCGGTGCCCCAGCCTGCCTCAGCATTGGGCCGCTGACCGTCGATCTTGCCTTGCGACGCGTGACCCTGGATGACGCCGAAGTGACCTTGACCCGCAAGGAATATGCACTGTTGGCGCAACTTGCAAGCCATCCGGGGCGCGTCATCACTCAGCAGCAACTGCTCAAGGACATCTGGGGGCCAACCCATGTGGGTGACACGCATTATTTGCGCATCGTGGTCGGGCACCTGCGGCAAAAGCTTGGCGACGACCCAATGGCGCCGCGCTTCATTGCCACCGAGGCAGGGGTAGGGTACCGGTTGCTCGCCCCAGTGCAGTGACTGGCCTGGCTCAGGCTCTGGGCGGGTCCTTCTCGAACAGCGTGCGGACGCTGTCCAGGTAGTGCCGTGCGCCCAGGCCCAAGGGTCTGGATTTGATCCAGATGATGTCCACCCACAGGCGCAGGCGGCTGGCCATATTGTCCATGCGCACCTCTGCCAGTGCGCCTGACGCGATGAGCGGCTCTACCAGGGGCTGTGGCAAATAAGCCCAGCCAAGGCCTGATTGCACCAGGTCCAGTGTGGCCAGGTAGCTGTCGGTCAGCCAGATGCGTCGGGACAGCACCATGCGCGGGTCAGAGCCGGTGGGGTTGCCGGAGGCGACGATGATCTGCCGCTGTTCGGCGAAGGCTTCTTCGGGCAGGGGCATGGCACCCTGCACGCCGGCAGGGTGACGCGGGGAGGCGACGGCCACCAGTAGCTGACTGCCGGCTTCGAGAAACGACTCTCGCTCATCGATACCCGGGCGTTCGAAGACCAGTGCCAGTTGCACGGTGCCGTCGTGCAGCAAGCGGATGGCCTCGCGCTGGCTGGCCGAGCGCACCTCCACTTCCAGGCCGGGAAAGGCCTGCGCCAAGGCGTGTAGGGGTTGGCTCCAGGGCCCGGTTTGCAGTTCGGGTGCCATGGCGAGGGTCAGGCGCTTTTCCAAGCCTTGGTGCAGTTGCAGGGCCTGGGCATCGAGCAGGTTCAGCTGGCAGATCACTTGCCTGGCCTGCGGCTCCAGCGCCAGTGCTGCGCTGGTGGGCAAGGCTTTGCGGGTGGTGCGGTCGAACAGCGGCAGGTCCAGTTCTGCCTCCAGTTGCGCGATGGCCATGCTTATTGCGGATGGCACCCGGCCTAGCTTGCGCGCTGCAGCGGAAAAGGACCCTGCCTCCAGCACGGCCAGGAAGATCGTAAGGGAGTCACTGGTGAAGGCCATGCGGGTGCCTGATGCTGAGCGGGGTGGGGGTCGAGGGTAATGCTGGGGCGGGGAGATTGCTACCGCCTTACGGGTCTTCGGGGTTCATCTATAAGATTCGTCCTGAAATGGGGCTGGAGTTTTAGCCCAAGATGCCGTTGCCGTTGCCGTTGCCGTTGCCGTTGCCGTTGCCGTTGCCGTTGCCGTTGCCATTGCCGTTGCCGTTG
>NZ_DIMK01000040.1:0-53932 GCF_002425525.1 Pseudomonas sp. UBA5568
AACAGCAACAGCAACAGCAGTATGGCAGTTTGGCAGTTTGGCTGATGGATGAATCTCAGTGCTGTTGGTTGCTATTATTTGATTTTAAGTATTTGCGTCTGCTATGACTGGTTTTGTTACCAGAGCCTAAGAACTTCCCGTCGTGCATTGCTCTCGCCCCTATATACAGCCCGTGTGGGAGCGGCCTCGCCGGGGCGTCGGACCGGCCGCGATGGGTCGCGTAGCGACCCCAGTCGTCTCATGAGATTGCTCAAACACCGAAACTTCACACCCCCTGCGAAAGCACCCGATCAATGCAGTCGACAAAATAATCCACACTCGCCCGCGTGGTGCACATCGGCGGTTTGATCTTCAGGATGTTCAGGTAATCGCCCGTCGGCTGCATGAAAATCCCCAGCTCGCGCAGGCGATCACACAGCACCCGGGTTTCCTCGGTCGCAGGTTCCAGCGTATCCCGGTCGCGCACCAGTTCCAGCCCCAGATAAAAGCCCGAACCATGCGCCGCGCCTGCCAATGGGTGCTTGTCGACCAGCGCTTGAAGCTGGGCCTTGAAATAGCGCCCGGTTTCGCGGGCATTGTCCCACAGGCCCTCCTGCTGCAACACATCCAGCACCGCCATGCCAATGCGGCAACTGACCGGGCTACCGCCGGCAGAGGAGAAGAAGTACCCCTCAGCCTCCAGCGCCTCGGCGATGTCGCGACGAGTGATCACTACCCCCAGCGGCTGGCCATTGCCCATACCCTTGGCCATGGTGATGATATCCGGCACCACGCCTTGCTCTTCGAAACCCCAGAAATGCTCTCCTAGACGGCCATAGCCCACCTGCACTTCGTCGGCGATGCACACCCCGCCGCGTGCACGCACCTTGGCATAGGCCGCTTGCAGGTAGCCCGGCGGTAAAGCGATGCCGCCGGCATTGCCATACACAGGCTCGCAGATGATCCCGGCCAGCTGGCGCCCGTTCGTATCGAGTTCGGCCAGGCGAGCATCGACGTCGCGCAGGTAGTCAGCGGCGCTGTCCGCGCCTCGGAAACGGCCGCGGAACGTGTTGGGGGCTTCTACCGGGTGCACCCAGGCGGGGCGAGTTTCCAGGGCCTGCGGGTTGTCGGCGATGGACGTGGAGATTGCATCCGTCGCCACCGACCAGCCATGGTAGGCCTCCAGCACGCTGAGCATGTCGCGGCCACCGCTGTAGGCCCATGCCAGGCGGATAGCCAGGTCATTGGCTTCGGTACCGCTGTTGACCATGAACACGCGGTCGAAACCGTCGGGCGCCAGGGCCAGCAGGCGTTCGGAAAATTCGGTGACGGCGGCGTAGTGAAAACGCGAATTGGTGTTGAGCAGCGACCACTGCCGCGCCGACTCGGCCGCCATGCGCGGATGACCGTGCCCCAGGACGGCCACGTTGTTGAGCATGTCCAGGTACGAGCGACCGTGCAGATCGATCAGGTAGTTGCGCCAGCCACGCTCGATCTGTGGTGGGTCGGCGTAATAGTGCTTTTGCGACCGGGCAAAACTGGCCTCGCGCCGAGCCAGCAACGCGTGGGGATCTGGCAGGGCGTCGGCGTTGCAGTCCACACCCAGTAAGCCCGCAGGGGAAGGACACAGGGCCAGCCATGCTGGCGCCTGGGAGGGCACCGCGAAGAATGGCGGTTCCAGGCTGCTGTCCAGGCACAGCTGAACGCTGAGCCTCTCGCCGCTTTTGCCCAATGCATCACCTTTTTGCAACCGTTGGCCGTCGACGGGGGCGTGGGCCAAGCCATCGATCCACAGGTTCCATGAGGGGGTGCGCAGATATCCGCTCTGTTCACCCACCGACCGCCATGTGCCGTCCTGCGGCGCCTGCACGACCGTGCCCGGTTCCAGTTTCAGCTCCACGCCCAACGCACAGGTTGCCGGTTCTTCGCTGCGATCGATGTGCGTTTGAGACAGGCGATACTGCTCATGCAACGTGCATGCTGGCGCTGACTGGGCTGCCAGCAGACGCTGGTCGAACCCTGGCACTTCCCAGTTGCCGGCGTCGCAGTGCACGCTCAGTACACCCAAGTCCAGGCGGGCGACAGGGCGGCCAGCCACGGTAGGGAGCAGCGGTGCGCAATCATCGAAGCTGGGTACACAAGACGCCAAGCCAGCTGCCTGTAAAATGGCGACTTCCATCAGTGCCAGCGGTGTCGCCTGCGCAGTCTCGAAAATCTGCCATTCGTGGGCGGCGTTATCGCGGATGTACTGGTTACCAGGGTCGATGGCCTGCTGTTGAGCACTACTGAGCACCAGCACAATTGCACGGTTGAGCACCAAGGGCCACAACGCGCGTAGTTCTGCCTCGGTCAGCGGATTGACCGCCTGATAGGCACTGACTGCGGCGAGCACCCTGAAGGGGTCCCCTTCGGCATGATGCAGCAGGGCTGCGCAGGTCACCGACAGGTCGGCAACGCGCCAGGTGCGAACCAAGTCGCCGAAATCGATGAGCCCCTGCAGTTGCCACTCGCGCTGCGCATCGCGAGCCCAGACGGTATTGTCATCGGTGATGTCCAGGTGCACGGCCTGGATGGGCAATTGCTCCATCAAGGGGGACAGGCGCAAGGCCGCGGCGCGTGCTGCCTCGCTCAGCCGTTCGCGTTGCCTGGGGTCGTCTACCTGTGACAGCAGGCGGTCAATCAATGCCGGGGCATGCCTGGGGTCCCACTGCAGCGTTCGCTCTAGACCCTCGTGGTCGAAATCGGCCAGGGCCCTGTCGACCTGCGCGCAGAGCGTGCCCATCGCCCTCATCACGGGGGCGGGAAGCCATCCGCATCGGGTCAGGGGTTGTCCTTGCAAGTACTCCAAAACCCGGACCCTCAGCACCTGCCCATCGATAGGCAGTGTCAGCAGGGTATCGCCATCCTTTGCGGCAAGCACCGAAGGCACCGGCAAGCCCCGGTCCCGCAGCACGCCCAGCGCAGCATGCTGGGCATGCAACTCGGGCTCGGCATAGCTGGCGTGACACGCCTTGAGCACGAACTGGGCCTGGCCAGTATCCATGAGCACATTCAGATCCTGCTGACTGCCAAGCGGCTGTATGTCACCCCGCAGGCCGTAATGCTCCCAAAGCATTGCAAGCGCCTGGGAGGGTGCCAGACAGGGCGCAGGCAGGCTCACACGTTCTGCGATGTGGCGAAGGGCGGTGGCAGCATCATGAAGGTGTGCAGGCATGGGGTCGTACCGGGTCATGAAGGGGACTGACGCCATTAATGCCCGTTCTGAGCGATGAGGAAAGACGATTGTCTTCAGTTTTTCTGATAATCCCATAAGCAGTGCGTCTACGGCGTGGAGCGAAGGCCTGCGTATCGATCATGTACACCGATTATTTCCTGTACAAGAAATACGATGCCTTAATGATGGCATCCCAGACTGACTACTGGCTTCGGCCAATCACACTTATTAAGCCCTTCTATAGGAACGACCACCGTATCTTCTAGTCGAAACGGCATCAGGGACGTAACGATCAGACTCCAGGCACTCCATTGGACCGTGTCGTGGGGCTGTACAAGTAATGACTGATCTGTCACACGTAAGCGGTGACAAGACGCTGGTGCTGACGCACCCCACCCTCAGGTGACCCCTATGTTCAATCGGCAACTCAAAGCTACCTTGGCCGCCCGCGAAACCGAACTGGCCGCGCTTCGCCAGCGCCTCGACGTCTTGGAAAGCGGCGCATTCCTGCGCCTTGATGCACAACGTCGCGCCCTCGAATGCAGTTCGGCGTTCGCCACTGCCTTGGGCGTTTCGCCCGAAGAGGTGGTAGGGCAGCCACTCGGAAACTGGCTGGCCGCTCCGGCGCAGGAAAGCCAGGCGCTGCTGGAGGCCCTGTTGCGCTCCAGCGCCATCATCCAGTTCGACCTTGAGGGCAAGGTGGTGTCCGCCAACTCCAATTTCCTGACGGCGTTGGGTTACCGCCTGGACGAAGTGGTGGGACACCATCACCGCATGTTCTGCAGCCCTGATGAGGTCAAAGGCGAGGCCTATAGCAATTTTTGGCGCACGCTCAACGCAGGTCGCTACGTGACCGGGCGTTTCAAGCGCCTGGACCGCCACGGGCATGAGGTCTGGCTCGAGGCCAGCTATAACCCGGTCAGCGATGCCAGCGGCAAGCTGGTGAGGGTGGTCAAGTTCGCTTCCTTGGTGACCGACCAGGTGCAGCGTGAAGAGGCAGTCAAGCAAGCAGCGCAGGTGGCGCTTGAAGTGTCGCTGCAAACCGATGGCAGCGCCAGTGAAGGGGTCGTGGTCATGCAGGAAGTGGGGCAGTCCATGCAGGGGGTCGCGCGTCAACTGCAGTCGGCTGGCGATACCATCAGCGCGCTCGGCCAGCAATCGACGGTGATCAGCGCCATCGTCCAGACCATTGGCGCCATTGCATCGCAAACCAATCTGCTGGCGCTCAATGCGGCCATCGAGGCGGCGCGAGCAGGTGATCAGGGGCGTGGCTTTGCTGTGGTCGCTGACGAAGTACGCAAACTGGCCGGTCGCACCAGCGCAGCCACGGCGGAAATCGACGCGGTGGTGGCACGAAATCAGGCGTTGGTGACCCAGGCCGTGGGCGAAGTGCAAAGCAGCCGTGCCGAGGCAGCCAACGGCCTGCAACTCGCTGACCATGCGGGGCATGTGATCAGCAGTATCCAGGAAGGTGCCAAGCGCGTGGTCGGCGCTGTCGAGCGGGTCAGCAAGGACCTGCGTTAGCATCCTGTAGGTTCGGGCGCAGGGGGCAGGCCAGGTCCAGGCGGTGCAGCAAGGATGCACGCAGTGCCTGCAGGTCGGCCATGCGCTGCTCGATAAGCGCCAGTTTATCGCGCAACAGTGCTTCAACGGCTTGTGCCGGTTCGGTTGCGCTCCACAACTGCTGCACGTTGCTGCCAATTTCGCTGAGGCTGAACCCAAGGTGCTGCGCCGTACGGATGAAGGCGACCAACTGCACGGTGTCATCGGCATAGTCCCGATAACCGTTGGCCGAGCGCTGGGCCTTGATCAAACCCTTGGCCTCATAGAACCGCAGGGTATCGCGGCTGACCTCGCAGCAGGCGGCAAGTCGACCAATTCGCACGGTAATTTCCTTCTAAGGGTGCTTGACCCTGGAGCATACTCCAGGCTCTAGCCTGGGGCCTTCTTTACTTGAGGAAGGTGTAAGACGATGTGGAGCAAGCCCCACTACCGCAAGCTGGTGCGTATCACTGGTTATTACGATTTGCTGATGACCATCGGTTTTGCGACCCCATGGACATTTGTCTGGTTGCACGGCTGGCTGGGTAATATGCACGCCTCCCTGGGGCTTCACGGTGAACTGCCGGTGTTCGAGCCGATGCACATGTTGATGGCCAACCTCATGGGCTCGATCGTCTGCGTGTGGGCGTGGCTGCGCATACGTCATCCTCATGTGCGGTTCGGTCGTTATGATGCGGCCGGTCGCGTGCTGTTCAGTAGCTGGCAGCTGTATGCGCTGATGCACGGCGGCTCGGCGCTGATCTGGGGCATCTTGGTGATGGAGGTAGTGTGGGCGATCCTGCAACTGATGCCCGTCACCGGGCGCCGCCAGACGCTGTGTAGAACGCCCGCCGCCGCCTGACAGCGTGCCAACCCGACGCGCCCTGTGGATGAGCGCGTCGGACCGGGACATGACTAACGCGCCGTGGGTGTCAGCGGCCCTCAGGCTGCAAGAACGCCGCCTCCAGCAGTTGCTGGGTGTAGGGGTGCTGCGGGTCCTGAAAGATGGCCTGAGCATCCCCTTGCTCGACCACATGACCTTGCTTGATCACCATCAGCTGATGGCTCAGGGCCTTGACCACCGCCAGGTCGTGACTGATGAACAAGTAGGTGAGGTTGTATTTTTGCTGCAGGTTGCGCAGCAGCTCAACCACCTGGCGCTGCACCGTCCGGTCCAGCGCGGAGGTGGGTTCGTCCAGCAGGATCAGCGCCGGCTTGAGCACCAGGGCCCTGGCGATCGCGATGCGCTGGCGCTGCCCGCCTGAGAACTCATGGGGGTAGCGATGGCGCGTCTGTGGGTCCAGCCCGACCTCCTGCAGTGCTGCGATGATGGCTGCTTCCTGTTCCTGGGCAGTCCCGATACGGTGGATGCGCAGGCCTTCGCCCACGATCTCGGCCACGCTCATGCGGGGGCTGAGGCTGCCGAACGGGTCCTGGAATACCACCTGCATTTCCCGGCGCAGCGGACGCACGGCTTGCTGGTTCAGCCCTTGCAGGTCCTTGCCGTGGAAGCGGATGCCGCCTTGGCTGCCGATCAAGCGCAGGATCGCCAGGCCCAGGGTCGACTTGCCTGAGCCCGACTCGCCCACAATGCCCAAGGTCTGCCCCTGGGGCAGGCTGAAATTGATACCGTCCACGGCTTTCACGTGGTCAACGGTGCGGCGCAGCAAGCCTTTCTTGATCGGGAACCACACTTTCAGGTCGTCCACCGCCAGCAGTGGCGAGCCGGGTGTGTTGTGAGCCGGCAAACCGCTGGGCTCGGCGTTGATCAGCATCTGCGTATACGGGTGCTGTGGGGCATCGAACAGCGTGGCGCAGTCGGCTTGTTCGACGATCTGCCCCTGCTGCATCACGCACACCCGGTGCGCGATTCGCCGTACCAAATTCAGGTCGTGGCTGATCAACAACAGGGCCATGCCCAGGCGCGCCTGCAGCGCCTTGAGCAGGTCGAGCACCTTGAGCTGTACGGTCACGTCCAGCGCGGTGGTCGGTTCATCTGCAATCAGCAGTTCTGGCTCGTTGGCCAACGCCATGGCGATCATCACACGTTGGCGTTGGCCGCCCGAGAGCTCGTGGGGTAGCGCCTTGAGGCGCTTGCGCGGCTCTGGGATACCCACCATCTCCAGCAACTCAAGGGTGCGAGCGGTGGCCTGCTTGCCGGTCAGCCCCTTGTGGATGAGCAGGATCTCGTTGATCTGCTTTTCGATGCAGTGCAGCGGATTGAGCGAGGTCATCGGCTCCTGGAAAATCATCGCGATGCGGTCGCCGCGAATGCGCTGCATGCTCTTTTCGTTCTGCTGCAGCAAGTCCTTGCCTTGGTAGCGGATGGTGCCACTGGGATGACGCGCCAGGGGATAGGGCAGCAAGCGCAGGATCGAGTGGGCAGTCACCGACTTGCCCGAACCGCTTTCTCCGACGATCGCCAGCGTTTCACCCTTGCGGATGTCGAAGCTGATGCCGTCGACCACCCGGTTGGTGTGCTCGCCACTCACGAACTCGACGGCCAGGTCGCGCACTTCGATCAGGTTTTCTTCGCTCATGTCACTTCCTCGGGTCGAAGGCGTCGCGGGCGGACTCGCCGATGAATACCAGCAGGCTCAGCATCACGGCCAGCACGGCGAACGCGCTGATGCCAAGCCACGGCGCCTGCAGGTTGGATTTGCCCTGCGCAACCAACTCACCGAGCGACGGGGCCCCCGGAGGCAGGCCGAAGCCGAGGAAGTCCAACGCGGTCAGCGTGCCGATCGCGCCGGTGAGAATGAACGGCATGAACGTCATGGTCGAGATCATGGCATTGGGCAGGATATGCCGGTACATGATCGCGCCGTTGCGCATGCCCAGAGCGCGCGCGGCGCGCACGTACTCAAGGTTGCGTCCGCGCAGGAATTCGGCGCGGACCACGTCCACCAGGCTCATCCAGGAAAACAACAGCATGATGCCCAGCAACCACCAGAAATTGGGCTGCACGAAGCTGGCCAGGATGATCAGCAGGTAAAGCACCGGCAGGCCGGACCAGATTTCCAGGAAGCGTTGCCCGGCCAGGTCTACCCAGCCACCATAGAAACCCTGCAAGGCACCGGCGATCACGCCGATGATCGAGCTGAGCACGGTCAGGGTCAGGGCGAACAGTACCGAAATGCGAAACCCGTAGATTACCCGTGCCAGCACGTCGCGCCCTTGATCATCGGTGCCCAGCCAGTTGTCGGATGAGGGCGGGGCGGGGGCGGGTACGCGCAGGTCGTAGTTGATGCTCTGGTAGCTGAAGGGTATGGGCGCCCACAGCACGAAGCTGTCTTTCTTGGCCAGCAGGTCACGCACGTAGGGGCTTTTGTAGTTGGCTTCCAGCGGGAACTCACCGCCAAAGGTGGTTTCCGGGTAGCGCTTGAAGGCAGGGAAGTACCACTGGCCGTCGTAATGCACGGCAATGGGCTTGTCATTGGCGATGAGCTCGGCGCCCAGGCTCAACCCGAACAGGATCAGGAACAGCCACAGCGACCACCAGCCACGGCGGTTGGCCTTGAAACGCTCGAAGCGACGACGGTTCAGGGGGGACAAGGCCATGTCAGTGCTCCCGGCTGGCAAAGTCGATACGTGGATCGACCAGGGTGTAGGTCAGGTCGCCGATCAGTTTCACCACCAGCCCCAGGAGGGTGAAGATGAACAGGGTGCCGAAGACCACCGGGTAATCGCGGTTGATGGCCGCTTCGAAACTCATCAGGCCCAGCCCGTCGAGGCTGAAGATCACCTCGATCAGCAGCGAGCCTGTGAAGAAGATGCCGATGAAGGCCGAAGGAAAGCCGGCGATCACCAGCAGCATGGCATTACGGAACACGTGGCCATACAGCACCCGCGACCGGCTCAGGCCCTTGGCCTTGGCGGTGACCACATACTGCTTGTTGATCTCGTCGAGAAAGCTGTTCTTGGTCAGCAGCGTCATGGTGGCGAAGTTGCCGATCACCAAGGCCGTGATCGGCAACACCAGGTGCCAGAAATAATCGAGGACCTTGCCTGTGGTGCTCAGCTCATCGAAGTCGTTGGAGGTCAGGCCGCGCAGTGGGAACCAGTCGAAGTAGCTGCCGCCGGCGAACAGGACGATCAGCAAGATGGCGAACAGGAACGCCGGGATGGCATAGCCCACGATGATCGCCGAGCTGGTCCACACATCGAAGTGACTGCCGTGGCGAACCGCCTTGGCGATCCCCAGGGGGATCGAGATCAGGTACATGATCAGCGTGCTCCACAGCCCCAGTGAGATCGATACGGGCATCTTCTCCAGAATCAGGTCGATGACCTTGGCGTCACGGAAGAAACTGTCGCCAAAATCCAGCTGGGCGTAGTTCTTGATCATGATCCACAGGCGTTCGGGCGGCGATTTGTCGAAGCCGTACATGCGCTCGATCTCCGCCACCAGCGCAGGGTCCAGGCCCTGTGCACCCCGGTAGTTGGAGCCGGCCACCGACACCTCGGCACCGCCACCTGCGATCCGGCTGGTGGCGCCTTCGAAGCCTTCGAGCTTGGCGATCATCTGTTCCACCGGCCCGCCAGGTGCGGCCTGGACGATGATGAAGTTGATGATCAGGATGCCGAACAGTGTAGGGATGATCAGCAGCAGTCGCCGCAGGATATAGGCCAGCATGTCAGTTGGCCTCGCCAGCAGTGGCCTGGGTTGCCTTGGGCGTTGAGCCGGGCTTGATCCACCAGGTGTCGATGCCGATGTCGTACTTGGGCGAAACCTTGGGGTGACCGATGTGGTTCCAATAGGCCACGCGCCAGGTCTTGATGTGCCAGTTCGGGATCACGTAGTAGCCCCACAGCAATACCCGGTCCAGGGCACGGCAGTGGTCGATCAGGCTCTGACGCGACTCGGCGTTGATCAGGCCATCGACCAGTTGGTCGATGGCGGGGTCACGCAGGCCGATGAAATTGCGGCTCCCGGGGTTGTCGGCGGCCGCGCTGGACCAGAATTCCCTCTGTTCGTTGCCAGGAGAGTTGGACTGGGGGTAGCCGCCCACGATCATGTCGTAATCGCGCGAGCGCAGGCGGGTGATGTACTGGGACACATCGACCCGGCGGATGTTGAGTTCGATACCCAGGTCCGCGAGGTTGCGCTTGAACGGCAGCAAAATGCGTTCGAACTCGGTCTGGGCGAGCAGGAACTCGATGCTGACCGGCTGGCCGTTGGTGTCGACCATCTTGTCGTCGACGATTTTCCAGCCCGCCTCCTGCAGCAACTTGTAGGCTTGGCGCTGCTGCTCCCGGATCATGCCGCTGCCGTCGCTGACCGGGTTATGGAAGGCCTGGGTGAAGACCTGTTCTGGCACCTGGCTGCGCACCGGTTCGAGGATTTGAAGTTCGCCAGGGCCGGGTAGGCCGCGGGCCGCCATCTCGGAGTTCTCGAAGTAACTGCCGGTGCGTGTGTAGGCGCCGTTGAACAGCTGCTTGTTGGTCCATTCATAGTCCAGCAGCAGGCTCAGCGCCTTGCGCACGCGGATATCCTGGAATACCGGCCGGCGAATGTTGAAGATGAAGCCCTGCATGCCTGTGGGGTTGCCATTGGGCAGCTCCTCCTTGATCAGGCGGCCGTCGCGCACAGCAGGCACGTTGTAAGCCGTGGCCCAGTTCTTGGCGCTGACTTCCAGCGCATAATCGAAGGCGCCCGCCTTCAGTGCCTCCAACGCGACCGTGGTGTCGCGGTAGGCGTCGAAGGTCATGGCGTCGAAATTGTAGAAGCCACGGTTGATGGGCAAGTCCTTGGCCCAGTAGTCCTTGACCCGCTCATAACGGACCGAACGCCCGGCCTTGACCTCGGCCACCTTGTACGGGCCGCTGCCCAGTGGGATTTCCAGATTGCCGCGGTTGAAGTCGCGCTGGGCGTACCAGTGCTTGGGCAGCACGGGCAACTGGCCGAGGATCAGCGGCAGTTCACGGTTGCCCTTGTGCTTGAACTTGAACACGACCTTGAGCGGGTCTTCGGCGACCACCTCGGCCACGTCCGCATAGTATTGGCGGTACAGGGGAGCACCGTCCTTCATCAGCGCATTGAAGGTGAACACCACGTCTTCGGCACGCATGGGATGGCCATCGTGGAACCGCGCCTCGGGGCGCAGGTAGAAGCGCACCCAGCTGTTGTCAGGCGCCTTCTCGATCTGTCGAGCGACCAGGCCGTACTCGGTGAAAGGCTCGTCCAGGCTCTGGCGCATCAAGGTGTCGTAGATGATGCTGATGTTTTCGGCAGATACCCCTTTGTTGATGAAGGGGTTGAGGCTGTCGAACCCGCCAAAGCTGGACTGGCGGAAGGTGCCGCCCTTGGGGGCGTCCGGGTTCACGTAGTCGAAGTGCTTGAAATCCGCCGGGTACTTGGGCGGCTCGTCGTACAGCGTGAGTGCGTGCTGCGGCGCTGCCAGCGAGGGAAGGCTCAGGCAGGCCAGCAACAGGCTGCCAGCCAGCCGGCGCAAGGAATGCGTGGGCGTCATTGGGCTTTCTCCGAAGTCTTGATCCACCAGCTGTTCAGCCCGAGGGTATAGGGCGGCGTGGTGACGAAGCCGAACCGATTGCGGTAGGCCAGGCGGTGATTGTCGAGGTACCAGTTGGGAATCATGTAGTGCTGCCATGAGAGCACGCGGTCCAGCGCTCGCGCCGCTGCGACCTGATCATCGCGAGTGCGCGCCGCCAGCAAGGTGTCTAGCAGGTGATCGACCACGGGGTCGTCGACCCCGGCGTAGTTCTTGCTGCCCTTGATGGCCGCCTGGCTTGAATGGAAGTACAGCCATTGCTCGAGGCCCGGGCTCAGGGTCTGGTTCAGGGTCATCAGAATCATGTCGAAGTCAAACTGGTCCAGTCGCTGTTTGTACTGAGCGCGGTCCACGGTTCGCAAGCGCGCGTCTACACCGATGCTGGAGAGGTTTTCGACATACGGCTGCAGGATGCGTTCCAGGTTGGGGTTTACCAGTAGCACTTCCATGCGCAGCGGTTGGCCCTTGCTGTCGACCAGACGCTGGCCCTTGAGTGTCCACCCGGCCTCAGCCAGCAAAGCCAGGGCCTTGCGCAACGTCTGCCGGTCAATCCCGCGCCCGTCCGTACGGCTGACCTGGTAGGGTTCAGTGAACAGCTTGGCCGCGAGCTGGTCGCGAAACGGGGCCAGCAACAACCATTCCTTGCCTTGGGGCAGGCCAGCGGCCGCGAACTCGCTATTGGGGTAATAACTGGTCGAGCGCCGGTAGGCGCTGCTGAACAGGGCACGGTTGGTCCACTCGAAATCGAACATCAAGCCCAGTGCCTGGCGCACCCGTGGATCGCTGAAGGTGGCGCGACGGCTGTTCATGAACAGGCCCTGGGTCTGGGTAGGGATGCGGTGGGGGATCTGCGCCTTGATCACCTCGCCGCGTCGCACGGCGGGGAACGTGTAGCCGTTGGCCCAGTTCTTGGCCTGATGCTCGATGTAGATGTCGAACTCACCTGCCTTGAAGGCTTCGAAGGCAACGGTGGAGTCGCGGTAGAACTCGTACTCGACACGGTCGAAGTTGTACTTGCCTCGATTCACCGCCAGGTCTTTGCCCCAGTAGTTTTTGACGCGCTCGAACACCAGGCGCCGGCCTGGCTGTACCTGGGTCACCCGGTAAGGCCCACTGCCCAGCGGGGGTTCGAAGGTAGTGGCCTTGAAGTCGCGCGTACGCCAGTAATGCTGGGGCAGGACGGGCATTTCCCCAAGGCGCAGGATCAATAACGGGTTGCCGGCTCGCTTGAACACGAAGCGAATACGCAGCGGCCCGAGAATGTCCACCCGCTGCACTTCCTGCAGGTTGGTCCGGTAAAGCGGATGACCTTCCTTGAGCAGTGTGCGGAAGGAGAAGGCCACGTCTGCCGACGTGATGGGCTTGCCATCGTGCCAGCGGGCTTGCGGGCGCAGGTTGAACACTACCCAGCTGCGGTCCTGGCTGTATTCGACCGAGCGGGCAATCAACCCGTAACTGGAGGTCGGCTCATCGCCCGAGGGGTCGTACTGGCCGGTACCCACCATGAGGGTCTCGTTGAGTTCATTGACCCCATACTGTTGAAAGTTGGGCGTGCTCACCGGGCTCGTACCCTTGAAGGTATAGGGGTTGAGCGTGTCGAACGTACCGAAGGCCATCGCCCGCAACGTGCCACCTTTGGGGGCTTGCGGGTTGACCCAGTCGAAATGGGTGAACGAGGCCGGGTACTTGAGCGTGCCGAACTGCGCGTAACCGTGGCTTTCGCTCACGGTTGCGACTGCGGGAAAGCTCAAGGCCAGGCTGAGTGTAAGAAGGAGGGGACGTATCAAGTCGGCATCCGATCCAAAGGCATTGGGCTTTGATCGGGCTACAGTAACAGTTTGCACTGGCGCAGCAAGCGCCAAACGGCAAGAAAACACAGGTACGCGCACGCACAGGTGTCCGCTTGCCGCCTGGGGTCAGTGGCCGACGTAGACGGTCAGGGTCTGGCCGGGTTTGAGCGCATGGCCACTGCGCGGATTCCAGCGCTTGAGGTGGGTCATCTCGACATTGAAGCGTTTGGCCACCAGATACAGCGAATCGCCCTTGCGCACCTTGTATTGGGTTGTGCGTTTTGCCGAGCTGGCGACCCGGTTAGCGGCGCCACTGGAGGCTTTGCCGCCGCGCAAGGCTAGCACCTGGCCGGCGCGCAGGCTGCTGCCCGACAGGCGGTTCCAGCGCTTGATGTCCGCAATGGATACACGGTTGGCCTTGGCGATGGTCCCCAGGTTGTCACCACGCCTGACCTTGTAGCTGCGCGCGGCCACAGGCGCCTGGGCTTCGGCCACGGCGCGAGCGAAAGCGGCCTTGGGTGGCTGCAGGGTGACCAACTGCTCGGGGTTGAGGTTGGAGAGGCTGGCAGAGAGCAACTGCGCCTTGGCCGTGGGCACCAGCAACTGCTTCGGGCCATCGACCGTCATGCGCTTCTTGAAGGCTGGGTTCAGCTGGATGAGTTCGTCTTCGTCGATGTCGGCGAAAGCGGCCACCCGCGTCAGGTCGAGCCGGTCGTTGATCGCGACGGCCTCGAAGTAGGGCTCATTGGCGATCGGCGTCAGGTTCACGCCGTAGGCTTCAGGTGTGGAGACCACCTGTGACAAGGCCAGCAGCTTGGGCACGTAGTCGCGGGTTTCCTGAGGCAGTGGCAGGTTCCAGTAGTCGGTGGGCAAGCCCAGCTTCTCGTTGCGCTCCATCGCGCGGCTGACCGTGCCTTCGCCAGCATTGTAGGCCGCCAGTGCCAGCAGCCAGTCGCCGTTGAACATGTCGTGCAGGCGGGTCAGGTAGTCGAGCGCGGCGTTGGTCGAGGCGGTGACATCCCGACGGCCGTCATAGAAGTTGGTCTGGCGCAGGTTGAAGTGTCGACCGGTGGCTGGCATGAACTGCCACATGCCGGCTGCACTGGCGCGGGAGTACGCCATGGGGTTGTAGGCGCTCTCGATCGCCGGCAGCAGGGCCAGCTCCAGCGGCATGCCGCGCTCCTCGAGGCGTTCGACGATGTAGTGCAGGTAGAGACTGCCGCGCTCCCCGGCGCTTTCGATGAACGTGGGGTTGCTGGCAAACCACAGGCGCTGTTGATCGATGCGCGGGTTGACGTCGCGGTACTCCTGGAGCACGAAGCCCTGGCGCATGCGTTCCCAGACATCCCGAGGCGCTTGCTCGACCGGCTTGACCAGCAATGGCGCCGGCCTTGGTTTGATTCGCGCTTGCTGGCTGTGCGCACGGACGCTATCGGCTTCGTCGAGCTGATGGGTGCTCTGGCAACCCACCAAGGTGGCGGCCAGAGCGAGCGCACTGACCTGGGCCAGGCGCGTCAGCGCGACGGAATGAGAGGTTCTGCGGCTTCGGGAAGACATCGGCGGGCACAGGTATCCGGGCAAAAAATTTCGGCGATTCTAGGAACCGCTCCGGACCGGGTCAACCTTTGACCGCCACTTGCGATATATCTTGGGGTTATCAGAAGCTGTCTTTCCAAGACCTCAAGGCAGCAAAAACAGCGACATGCGAGGTGTTGGAATGTCCCTTCCATTCGTCTGCTTTTTGTTTAACAGATGTTTCAGCGGTGCGCAGGAAGGGGTTTGTCAGCCGTTCCAGACCAATGGTGGAGGGCAGTGTGATGCAGTCTTGCGCACGCAGCCGGGAGACCGTTTCGAAGCGCTTCACTACATCTTCATTGTCAGGTTCCACGGCCTTGGCAAAACGCAAATTGCTCAAGGTGTATTCATGTGCGCAGTAGACCTGGGTCTCGGCTGGCAGGGCTGCCAGGCGTGCCAGGGCCGGTTGCATCTGCTCGGCAGTGCCCTCGAACATGCGTCCGCATCCGGCTGCGAACAGGGTATCGCCACTGAGCAGTACAGGCGTGGCCGCGCCAGCGTTGAAGAACGCGATGTGCCCCAGTGTATGGCCCGGCACGGCAAGCACCTCATAGACCTCACCCAGCACTGTGACCTGGTCGCCATCGTCCAGTGCCACATCCCTGCAAGGGATATCCTCGTTGGCTGGGCCGTGCACTTGCGCGCCCGTCAACGCCTTGAGCCGCGCCACACCGCCTACATGGTCGTTGTGATGGTGAGTGATGAGCATGTCGGTAAGCTGCCAACCAGGATGCGCGGCAAGCCACCGTTCCACCGGGCCGGCATCGCCAGGGTCGACCACCGCGCAGCGGCGTTTGGCAGTATCCTGTAACAACCAGATGTAATTGTCCGAGAAAGCGGGCAACGCTTCGATCTGTATCATGGTGGGAATCCGATTCGCCTTGCTTGGCACATGAAGGCATCTTAGCCGCGATGGCGCGGTGGGAGAACCTTTCGAGGAATTGCACAATGACCGACCAAGCCTTTGCCCAGGCCGACCCGGACTGGATCAAGCTGATCAGCCTGGCCCGTGAGTGGTTTCAGGGCCCGCTCGGCCAATTGATGCTGCAAGAAGAACAGAAGCTGCTGGAGGAAGAGCTGGGTCGCTTCTTCGGTGGCTACCTGGTGCACTATGGCCCCTGCGCCGACGCCCCACCCAGTGCGCCGAAGGTCCAGCGCAACGTGCGCCTCGGCGCGCCGCTGCCGGGGGTGGAGATCGTCTGCGAGGAACAGGCCTGGCCGTTGAGCGAGCACGCGGCCGATGTGGTGGTGTTGCAACATGGGCTGGATTTCAGCCTGTCGCCCCACGGGCTGCTGCGTGAGGCCGCCAGCGCCGTGCGCCCAGGCGGTCATCTGCTGATCGTCGGAATCAATCCGTGGAGCAGTTGGGGGGTGCGTCACCTGTTTAGCCGTGGCGCTTTGCGCAAGGCCCGCTGCATCTCGCCTTCGCGACTGGGTGACTGGCTCAACCTGCTGGGCTTTGCCTTGGAGAAACGCCGCTTCGGGTGCTATCGTCCGCCGCTTGCTTCGCCTGCCTGGCAGCAGCGCCTGGAAGGGTGGGAGCGCATGGCGGGCGGGTGGCAAAGCGCTGGCGGCGGTGTCTATGTGCTGGTGGCGCGCAAGATGGTCGTGGGCCTGCGGCCGCTGCGGCCCCAGCGTCGCGAGCCGATGGGCAAGTTGCTGCCGTTGCCATTGGCCAAGGTCAACCGCACCTCGGCGACCCCCGATCCCGATAAGCAGTGAATACGAGTGGTACATGAGCGATAGCGTCGAAATGTTTACCGATGGTGCCTGCAAGGGCAATCCTGGCCCCGGCGGCTGGGGTGTGCTGATGATTTTCAAAGGCGTTGAAAAAGAGTTGTGGGGGGGCGAGCGCGAGACCACCAACAACCGCATGGAGTTAATGGCCGCCATCCAGGGGCTGATGGCGCTCAAGCGTGAATGCGAGGTCGTGCTGACGACTGACTCGCAGTACGTGATGAAAGGCATCAACGAATGGATGGTCAACTGGAAAAAGCGTGGCTGGAAAACCGCGGCCAAGGAACCTGTGAAGAATGCCGACCTGTGGCAGTTGCTCGACGAACAGGTCAACCGCCACAAGGTGACCTGGAAATGGGTCCGCGGCCACATTGGCCACCCCGGCAACGAGCGTGCGGACCAGCTGGCCAACCGTGGCGTGGACGAAGTGCGCGCCCGGGCGTGACGCGCTGAACCCGATGCCAGGGGCGAAGGGGGCTCAGCGCTCGCCCTGCTGTTATACTGCGCACCTTTGTAAACGATGCAAGTTGGAGTCCCCCAAGTGGAGCAACAGCAAGACAAGCGGTTCGTTATCCTCGATACCGAAACCACGGGTATGCCGGTCAGCGAGGGGCACCGCATCATCGAGATTGGCTGCGTCGAGGTGGTCGGCAGGCGCCTGACAGGCAGGCATTTCCACGTCTACTTGCAGCCTGACCGCGAAAGTGACGAGGGCGCGATCAACGTCCACGGCATCACTGACGCCTTCCTGATTGGCAAGCCGCGCTTCGGCGACGTCGCCGAGGAGTTCTTCGCGTTCATCCAGGGCGCTACGCTGGTCATCCACAACGCGGCATTCGACGTCGGGTTCATCAACAACGAGTTCGCGCTGCTGGGCCAGCAGGACCGTGCTGACCTGTCCCAGCACTGCACCATTCTCGACACCTTGTTGCTGGCGCGGGCGCGTCATCCGGGGCAACGCAACAGCCTGGATGCCTTGTGCAAACGCTACGATATCGACAACTCGGGGCGCGAACTGCACGGCGCGTTGCTCGACGCCGAGCTGCTGGCGGATGTCTACCTGGCAATGACCGGGGGGCAGACCAGCCTCTCGTTGGCAGGGCATGGCAGCGATTCGGACGAAAACGGGCAGGGTAGCGGAGGAGCTGACATTCGTCGCATCAGCGGTCGCGCGCCCGGCCGGGTCATTCTGGCCGCACCGGATGAGCTCGAAGCTCATGCCGAACGCCTTGCAGCGATTGCCAAGTCCGCTGGCGGCCCATCGCTCTGGCAGGCACTGGCTGAGCGGTCAGCGGACTAAAAAAGCGACGGCCTGCTGCTGGTCAATCAAGACCGCAAGCGGTCTCACCCTCATCGAGCAGTAACAGGCCAGTGCCTCTTCGTGTCATGGGATACGGATGATTTCGACACCGGTGCGGGCAAGCTCGAATCGATTTTCACCCAGGTAGTTGACGCGATCGCCGATGGCAAGGCGGTAGGTGGTGATAGGTGCGCCGGTCGTGCTGCCGTCGTGTTGCAGGGTAGATTCCTGAAACTCGTGCACGGGATAGATACGGCCTTCGGCGTCGCGGGCATGGAATTGGCCGACCATTACTGCTGCCATTTGGGTGGAACCCTCTGAATTGCGTAGGAAATGTCTGTAGCAGTAGACCTTCCAAGGGCAGGGGAAGTTTTCGCGGCCGGGAAAAAAAACCAAAGCAACGCAAAACGGTCATCTATAACTACATCGTCCCTGAAAACATGAAGTTGGAGATTGCCATGACCCAGGTCTATTCGGTTGCCGTCGTCGTCGGTAGCCTGCGCAAGGATTCCTATAACCGCAAGGTGGCCCGCGCGCTGTCTGAGCTGGCCCCGTCGAGCCTGGCACTGAAGATCGTCGAGATCGGCGACTTACCCCTGTACAACGAAGACCTGGAAACCGATGCCCCGCCAGCTGCCTGGACACGCTTTCGGAACGACATCAAGGGCAGCGATGCGGTGCTCTTCGTCACGCCGGAGTACAACCGGACCATGCCAGGCTGCCTGAAGAATGCCATCGATGTGGGTTCAAGGCCTTACGGGCAAAGCGCGTGGGGCGGCAAGCCGGCAGCCGTGGCGAGTGTGTCGCCAGGTGCGATCGGCGGCTTCGGTGCCAACCATTCAGTGCGCCAGTCCCTGGTGTTCCTGGACATGCCATGCATGCAGATGCCGGAGGCCTACATTGGCGGCGCTGCCAGCCTGTTCGACGAGGCAGGCAAACTCAACGACAAGACCCGGCCGTTTTTGCAAGGCTTCATCGACAAGTTCGCGTCTTGGGTGAAGCTGAATCGCTCTGTATGACCGTGGCCTGAGCGGCGCCACATTGTGCGGGCCAGTCGGCCCGCGCAATGTTTGTCAGCCAAGGGCTGCCCGATCGTGGCAGTCAGCGGAATGTGTAGGACACTCCCGCATAGACCGCAGCGCCTTCGCCCGGAGTGGAGCGGGCAATGTCCCGCCCTGCGTCATTGAAGCCTGGGGTTACGGTCGCTGCGTAGCGCTTGTTGGTCAGGTTGCGTAGATCCAGCCAGGTCTGCCAGTCACGCTGCGGCGAGTCCCAACCGAGACGGGCGCCGAGGGTGGCGTAATCGTCGGCATGGTAGCTGTTGGCATAGTCCACTTGCACCTTGGACGCCATCTGCGTGTTGATCCCGGCGTAGAAGCCGCTGGGCCAGTCGAAGCGCAACTCGGCCTGATAGTAGTGCATGGGGATGCCCGGCAGGCGGTTGTCGCCGAACCTTTCGTCGTCGCGGTAATGGAAGTCACTGAAGGTGTAGGCCTGACGCAGGCTCAGGCGACCCAGGCCTGACTGCTCCCAGAGCGTGCTGTCCAGCCCGGCCTCCACGCCCTGGTGCACCGTGGCGCTGGCATTGAATTCCGAGGTGAAGTTCGGCACCACCTCGACCGCGAGCAGTTCGTGGCGTACTTGGGCGTAGTACCAGGCAAGGTCCCACCGCCCGAATGCCGACTCGCCGCGCGCACCTACTTCCAGCGTGGTGGCTGTCTGGTTCTGCATTTCGATCGGTTGAATCTGCTTGCCGCCCACGCTTGGCGAGCTCCAGATCAGCGACCATGGGTGGGGCGGTTCCACCGAGCGGCTGAGGTTGCCGTACACCTGCAGGTCCGGGCGTGCGTCGTAGCGCAGTCCGATGCGCGGCGCATAATCCCAATCATGCATCGACACCTTGCCGCCTTCGGCGGGGTAGGTCACGTCGCTCTCGCGTCGCGTATAGATAGCGGCCAGCCCGGTTGTCAGCCACAGGTTCGGTATGAGCTCCAGGTCATTACCTAGATGCAACACGGTATCGGAGCCTTGATAGGTGAAGTCACGTGTCCGAGTGCCGATCACCTGGCCGTTGCGCGCAAATTGTGAGGCGCCGCTGTTGGGCAGGTGCTTGGTGGTGCGCCAGCCCACGGTCGTCTTGCTCTCACGGCCAAACACCGTGTCGCGCCGCTGATAGTTCAGCGTGCCACTGACGTCGGTGTAAGCCACCTTCAGGCGCATCGGGCCCTCGCGCAGGTCCATGGGGTAATCGTGGTAGACCAGGCCGGCTTCGACGCGGGCATCATCGTCGAGGTAGAACGTGGTCTTGCTGCCAACCCAGGTACTGCCCGGCTGCGGACGGCTGTCATCACGTGCCAGGTAGGCAGGGTTCGCCGAGGTAGGGTGATGCTTGATCTGGTCTTTGGTCAAACGTCCGGCCAGGTCGTTCTCCGTTTCCCGGTAGCGCAGGTACAGCCGTGTTTCAAGGTTGGGGTTGAAGCGATAGCCGACGTTGGCCGCGATGCCCTTGGCGCTGCCGCTGCTGTGCTGCTGGTAGCCGTCGTAGTGCGCATCGGTCAGCGCAACGTAGTAGTCAAGGTTACCGAGTACCTGGCCGGAGCTGATGTGGCGGCGCTGATAGCCACGGCTGCCGACTTCATAGCGCACGTGCAGGGGCGCTGCATCGTAGCCGGTGTGGGTGACGTAATTGATGGCACCGCCCAACGCCAGCGATCCCTGATCAAACCCGTTGGCACCGCGCAGCACTTCGGCGCGGTTGAGCCACAACGGCTCGAACAGCTCGTAGGGCGTGCCCCCGGGGCCGGTCAGCGGCAGGCCGTCGAACTGCGTGTAGACCCCTGAGCCGTGCGCGCCTGGGGCCCGGTTGAGGCCGGAGCCGCGAATCGACAACTTGATGCCGTCGTTGCCCGCCGACTGGGCGAACACCCCCGGCTGGTAGGCAAGGACATCCTGGTTGCTGGCCACACGGCCTTGACCCACCTTTTGCATGTCCACCAGGTTGGTGCCACCTGGGGCACTGCGCAGGCGCTGCGCTGCGGCCTCCAGGTCCCCTTGCGCCTGGTCGGTGATCAGCACCTGGCCAAGTTCGATCGGGCTTGCTGACCAGGCAGGCGGGCTCGCAATGATGGCGCCAAGCAGGCCAAGGCGGGGGGACAGCAACAAAACGCGACGCATCGTAGGGCTCCAGACGACCAGCAGTGAGGCAACAGCGGTATGACGTACGAACCCGCGCCCAGATCACCCACAGCAGGGTAAAAATGCTGACACTGCCCCAACGCTTTCACCCACACGCCAGATCGGGCGACCGATAGGCCTGAGGGCGAGTCCAGCATTCGCCAGGCACAAACAAAAACACCCCGCGTAAGCGGGGTGTCTGGGATTGCCAGGCGGGTTAGCCGATCAGGTACAAACCTGCATGCTGCACCAGGTCCAGCAGCGGCTGCGGGTACACACCCAGTACGAAGACGAGCAGGGCGACAGCCAGCAGCATGACGCCACCGGTGCGCTGTTCCCACTTCAACGGTGCGTCGTGACGGCGCAGGTTAGGCTCGACCAGGTACAGGGTGACCATCACACGCAGGTAGTAGTACACACCGATGGCACTACCGATGACCAGCGCGCCCACCAACCACCACAGCTGCGACTCGACACCGGTGGCAATGATGTAGAACTTGCCGATGAAACCAGCGGTGAGCGGGATACCGGCCAGCGACAGCATCATCACGGTCAGCACGGCGGTCAGGTAGGGGCGACGCCAGAACAGACCGCGGTACTCGTACAGCGCGTCAGCATCGCGGCCACCGTAGGGCGAGGACATCAAGGTGATGACACCGAATGCCCCAAGGCTTGTGAGCACGTAGGTGACCAGGTAGACGCCCATGGCCTCCAGCGCCAGGCCCTTACTGGCCACCAGCGCGATCAGCAGGTAGCCGAAGTGGGCGATGGACGAGTAACCCAGCAGGCGCTTGAGGTTGCTCTGGGTCAGCGCCAGCAGGTTACCGACCAGGATCGACGCCACGGCGATGATGGCAAGCACCGTGCTCAGCACACCGCTGCTGGCGGCAGGGGAGAGCATGAACAGGCGGATGACCACCGCGAACACCGCAACCTTGCTGGCCGTGGCGAGGAACGCGGCGACCGGGGCCGGAGCACCTTCGTACACATCGGGCGTCCACAGGTGGAACGGTACCAGCGACAGTTTGAACGCCAGGCCGACCAACATCATGCCCAGACCCAGTTGAGCCAGCAGGCTCGGCATGCTGGTGGCAGCCAATGCCTTGCCCAACTGGTCGAAGGTCAAGCTGCCGGCGTCGGCGTACAGCAGCGCCATGCCGAACAGCAGGAAGGCAGAACCTGCTGCCGACAGCACCATGTACTTGATGCCGGCTTCAAGCGAGCGCTTGTTGAAGAACGCATACGCCACCAGGCCGTAGACCGGTACCGACAGCAACTCCAGGCCAATGAACAGGCCCGCCAGGTGGTTGGCGCTGACCAGCACCAGCCCGCCCAGTGCCGACATCAGCAGCAGCAGGTACAGCTCTTCGCGGTTGCCCGGGAAACCCTTGGCGCCTTCGCCCAGGTAGGCATGGGCGAGCGTTACGCATGCCAGGGTCGCGACCAACATGATTGCCATGTACAGGCAGGCGAACTTGTCGATGGTGATCAGCGACGTGACCGCCAGTGGCGCGACCTTCAATGCTGGCAGGATCGAAAGCAGGGCCAGGTTCAGCCCCACGGTGGACAGCAGGAACGTCTGCGAGTGATTGCGCTTCCAGGCGATCGCCAGCATCACCACCACAGTGGTGATGGTGGTGATCAGCATCGGCGCCAATGCGATGAAGTGTTGAGTGGTGAATTCCATAGCGCTCTTACCGGGCCGAAGCGAGTTGAGTGAAAGCGGAACCGAGCCACTGCTGCACACCACTCATGGTGGCGGCAGAGGTGTCGAGGAACGGCTGTGGATACACGCCCAGCAGCACCAGCAGTACCGCCAGGCCCAGCACCATGACCAGCTCGCGGGTGTCCATGCCGGCCAGTACGGTGTCCGATTTGCTCGGGCCGAAGTAGGCGCGGTGAATCATGATCAGCGAGTAGACCGAGCCGAATACCAGGCCGGTAGTGGCGATGACGGTGATCCAAGGCACGTGCACGAAGCTGCCGATCAGGATCAGGAACTCACCCACGAAGTTGCCGGTGCCTGGCAGCCCCAGGGAGGCGGCAGCGAAGAACAGGCTGATGGCAGGCAGGTAGGCGATGCGGTGCCACAGCCCGCCCATCTGGCGCATGTCGCGGGTGTGCAGGCGCTCGTACAACTGACCGGACAGGATGAACAGCGCGGCAGCCGACAGACCGTGAGCCAGCATCTGGATGACCGCACCTTGCAGTGCTTGCTGGCTACCGGAATAGATGCCGATCAGCACGAAGCCCATGTGAGAGACGCTGGAGAAGGCGATCAGGCGCTTGATGTCGGTCTGGGCGAAGGCCAGGAAGGCCCCGTAGAAGATGCCGATCAGGCCCAGGGTCATGGCGATGGGCGCGAACTCTGCCGATGCATTGGGGAACAGCGGCAGGGCGAAGCGCAGCAGGCCATAAGCAGCGGTCTTGAGCAGGATACCCGCCAGGTCCACGGAACCTGCGGTCGGCGCCTGGGCGTGGGCGTCGGGCAACCAGGAGTGGAACGGCACCACCGGCAGCTTCACGGCAAAGGCAATGAAGAAGCCCAGCATCAGCAGGTATTCGGTACCGGCCGGCAGGTCGGCCTTGAGCAGGTCGCTGTAGTTGAACGTGATCACACCGGTGTTGGTGTAGTTGACCAGTACCAGGCCCAGGATCGCCACCAGCATGATCAGGCCGCTGGCCTGGGTGAAGATGAAGAACTTGGTCGCCGCGTAGATGCGCGTCTTCTTGCCGTCCGCCGAGCTATGACCCCAGAGCGCGATGAGGAAGTACATCGGCACCAGCATCATTTCCCAGAAGAAGAAGAACAGGAACAGGTCCAGCGCCAGGAACACACCGACCACACCGCCCAGGATCCACATCAGGTTCAGGTGGAAGAAGCCGACGTGGCGCTGGATCTCTTTCCAGGAGCACAGCACCGACAGCACGCCCAGCAGGCCTGTGAGCAGGATCATCAGCAGCGACAGGCCGTCGAGGGCCAGGTGGATGCTGATGCCGAAGCGCTGGATCCACTGGACTTTGTATTCCAGGGCCCATGCAGGCTCGGCGCCCGGAGCCGGGGCAAGGGTGTAGTCGCCGTTAGCCCACAGCCACAGGCCGATGCCGAGCAACAGGGACATGGTCAGCAGCGCGATCCAGCGCGGCAGGGTAGCGCCGAAGCGCTCGCCCAGCCAGCACAGGAAGCCGCCGATGAAGGGGATCAGGATCAGCCAAGGCAAAATCATGACGGGTTGGTTTCCTTTTGCAGGGTCGCAAGGTTCGCAAGGTTCATGGTCATACCGCGGCCACTACCACAGCGCCGAGTACCAGCACTGCGCCAATGGCGATGGAGGCGGTATACCAGCGCAGCTGGCCCGTCTCGGTCTTGGTCATGGCCACGTGGCCACCGCGAGCCAGACGAGGGATCAGGCCGATACCGCGGTCAACCGGGTCTTTGCGCAGCAGGTGGCTGATCAGCAGGTAGGGCTTGACGAACAGCTTGTCGTAGATCCAGTCGAAGCCCCAGGCCGCGAACCACCAGGCCGACAGCACGCGGCCGATGCCACTGTTGGCCACCGCGCTGACGAAGCTGCGCTTGCCCAGGAACAGCAAGGCGGCGAGCAGGATACCCGCAATGGCGATGGCGCCCGAGGTGATTTCCAGAGCATGCTTGGCCTCACCGCCGGCATGGCCTGCGCTTTGAGGCAGCACGTCAGCCAGCGGCGGTGTGATCCATGCGCCGACGAAGGTCGACAGCACGATCAGCACGCCCAGTGGCAGCCAATGGCTGATGCCGTGGCCGGCGTGGGCTTCGGTCTTCGCTTCGCCGTGGAAGGCGATGAAGATCAGGCGGAAGGTGTACAGCGAGGTCATGAAGGCGCCGAGCAGGCCGGCGTACAGCAGGCCGGAGTTGCCGCTGGCAAAGGCTTCCCACAGGATCTCGTCCTTGGAGTAGAAGCCTACGGTCACGATCGGCAAGGCCGCCAGGGCAGCGCCACCGACCACGAAGCTGGCGTAGGCCAGCGGCAGTTTCTTCCACAGCCCGCCCATCTTGAAGATGTTCTGCTCGTGGTGGCAGGCCACGATGACGGCGCCCGAAGCCAGGAACAGCAGCGCCTTGAAGAAGGCGTGGGTCATCAAGTGGAAGATCGCCGCATCCCAGGCGCCGACGCCCAGTGCCAGGAACATATAGCCGATCTGGCTCATGGTCGAGTAGGCCAGGATACGCTTGATGTCGGTTTGCACCAGTGCAGCGAAGCCTGCCAGCACCAGGGTAACGCCACCCACCACGCCCACCAGGTGCAGGATGTCCGGCGCCAGCAGGAACAGGCCATTGGTACGGGCAATCAGGTAGACACCGGCCGTTACCATCGTCGCCGCGTGGATCAGCGCCGACACCGGGGTCGGGCCGGCCATGGCGTCCGCCAACCAGGTCTGCAGCGGTAGCTGCGCGGATTTGCCCACTGCGCCGCCGAGCAGCATCAGCGTTGCCAACACCATCCAGGTATCGCCGGCCTGGAATTTCTGCGGTGCCAGCACCAGCAGTTCCTGGACGTTCAGCGTGCCCAGCTGGGCGAACAGGATGAACAGGCCGATGGCCATGAACACGTCGCCGATACGGGTGACGATGAAGGCCTTGAGCGCTGCGTTACCATTGTTGCGGTTGCTGTAGTAGAAACCGATCAACAGGTAGGAACACAGGCCTACGCCTTCCCAGCCGAAGTAGATGAACAGCAGGTTGTCGCCCAGGATCAGGAACAGCATGCTGGCGATGAACAGGTTGGTGTACGAGAAGAACCGTGAATAGCCGGTCTCGCCACGCATGTACCAGGACGCGAACAAGTGGATCAGGAAACCCACACCTGTCACTACGCCCAGCATGGTGACCGACAGGCCATCGAGGTACAGGGTGAAGTTCGGCGCAAAACCATCCACCGACATCCACTGCCACAGCAGCTGGCTGTACGCACCGCCTTCAGGCGGGGCGACGTTGAATTGCCAGATCACGTAGGCGGCCGTGGCCGCCGACAGGCCAACCGAACCGACGCCGATCAAGGCGGACAGGTTCTCCGAGAACCTCCCGCGCGAGAACGACAGCAGCACAAAGCCCACAAGGGGAAAGACGAAAGTCAGGAAGAGAAGGTTCATCCGCGCATCTCACTGGCAGCATCGATGTCGAGAGTGTGGAAGCGGCGATACAGCTGCAGCAGGATGGCCAGGCCAATGCTGGCCTCGGCTGCTGCCAGGCTGATCACCAGAATGAACATCACCTGGCCATCGGGTTGGACCCAACGGGCACCGGCGACGACGAACGCCAGGGCAGAGGCGTTCATCATGACTTCCAGGCTCATGAGCACGAAGAGGATGTTGCGGCGGACCATCAGGCCAACCAGACCTAAGCAGAACAGGATGCCGGCGACGGCCAGGCCATGTTCGAGAGGGATAGCACCCATGATTTACTCCTTCGCCTCATTGCGGCCCAGGTGGAAGGCGGTGACCGCTGCCGCGAGCAGCAGCATCGACGCCAGTTCGACCACCAGCAGGTAGGGGCCGAACAGGCTCACACCCACTGCTTTCGGGCCCACGGTGGTACCGCTGATGGCAGCGCCGCTGGGTGCGACGAACAGCACGTACAGCAGCTCCACCAGCAACAGGGCGCCAAGGATCACCGGCCCTGCCCAGATGCCGGGCTTGAGCCAGCCGCGCTCCTGGGCGACCGAAGCCGGCCCCAGGTTGAGCATCATCACCACGAAGACGAACAGCACCATGATGGCGCCGGCATAGGCGATCACTTCCAGGGCGCCCGCGAACGGCGCACCCAGGGAGAAGAAGATCATCGCCACGGAAATCAGTGAGATGATCAGGTAGAGCAGGGCGTGCACGGGGTTTGTGCCGGTCACCACCCGAAGGGTGGACACCACGGCGATCCCGGATGCGAAGTAGAAAGCGAATTCCATCTTTCTGTCCTTATGGGAGCAAGCTCTTCACGTTGATCGGCTCGGCTTCGTTCTGCGCAGCGCCTTTCGGCTTGCCAGCGATCGCCATGCCCGCAACACGGTAGAAGTTGTAGTCAGGGTTCTTGCCGGGGCCGGAGATCAGCAGATCTTCTTTCTCGTACACCAGGTCCTGACGCTTGAACTCGGCCATTTCGAAATCCGGAGTCAGCTGGATTGCGGTGGTCGGGCATGCTTCTTCGCACAGGCCACAGAAGATGCAGCGCGAGAAGTTGATGCGGAAGAACTCCGGGTACCAACGGCCGTCGTCGGTTTCTGCCTTCTGCAGCGAGATGCAGCCCACCGGGCAGGCCACCGCGCACAGGTTGCAGGCCACGCAGCGCTCTTCGCCGTCAGGGTCGCGCGTCAGGACGATGCGGCCACGGTAGCGCGGCGGCAGGTACACGGGTTCTTCGGGGTACTGCAGGGTGTCGCGCTTGCGAAACCCGTGGGAGAACACCATGGCCAGGCTGCGCAGCTGGGTGCCGGTGCCCTTAACGATGTCGCCGATATACTTGAACATGGGTCAAATCCTCACTGGGCCGCGACGGCTGGCGTGTTGTAAAGCACGATCGCAGCGGTCACCAGCAAATTGATCAGGGTCAGCGGCAGGCAGAACTTCCAGCTGAAGTCCATCACCTGGTCATAGCGTGGGCGCGGAATGGAGGCGCGCAGCAGGATGAACAGCATGATGAAGAACGCGGTCTTCAGGGCGAACCACAGGAACGACAGTTGCGGCAGGATGCCGAACGGGCCGTGCCATCCGCCGAAGAACAGGGTGACCAGCAGCGCCGAGATGAGGATGATGCCGATGTACTCACCGACGAAGAACATGCCCCATTTCATGCCGGCATACTCGATGTGGTAGCCGTCGGCCAGTTCCTGTTCCGCCTCCGGCTGGTCGAAGGGGTGACGGTGAGTCACGGCCACGCCAGCGATGAAGAAGGTGCAGAAGCCGAAGAACTGCGGAATGATGAACCACAGGTTCTGCGCCTGGTACTCGACGATGTCGCGCATGTTGAACGAACCGACCTGTACCACCACGCCCATCAGCGCCAGGCCCAGGAACACTTCGTACGACACGGTCTGGGCCGAGGCCCGCAAGCTGCCCAGCAAGGCGTACTTGTTGTTCGAGGACCAGCCGGCGAACAGGACGGCATAGACCGACAGACCTGCCATGGCGAAGAAGAACAGCAGGCCGATGTTCAGGTCGGCCACGCCCCAGGTCGGGGTGATCGGAATGACCACGAAGGCAATCAGCAGGGCGCTCATGGCCACGACGGGTGCCAGGGTAAAGATCACGCGGTCGACGAAGGGCGGGTTCCAGTCTTCCTTGAAGAACATCTTCAACATGTCGGCAGCGATCTGGAACATGCCGAACGGGCCAACGCGGTTCGGACCGTAACGGTCCTGCCACCAGCCCAGCAGGCGCCGCTCGATGAAGCTGAGCAGCGCGCCGCAGACCACCACCGCCAGCAGGACCACGATGGCCCTTAGCACGGTGAGGATCACGTCGATCACTTCGGGGGTGAACCAGCTCATTGTGCTGCCTCCTGCAGGCCTTCGACGGATGCCCCGAACACGGCAGGCGGGATGCCGGCCAAGCCCTTGGGCAGCGCGACCAGGCCAACGCCCAGCGCTTCATTGATACGCAGCGGCAGGCGCAGCGCCACACCCGCGACGTTCAGGTCCAGCAGGGCACCTTCGTTGACGCCCAGGCGATCGGCTTCGGACTTGGCCAGGGCCACGTAGGCAGCCGGGATGCGCGTTTGCACCGGCGCGGCACGCGAGGAGCTTTCTTCGCTGCCGAACAGGTGGAAGAACGGTACCGCTGTCCAGGTGCCGCGGGCCGGGTTGAAGGCGCCAGGTACCGTGGTGAACCAGGCCAGGCCATCACCTTTGGATTCGATCAGCCGCACGCCTGGGTCGCCGGCACGCAAGTGACCACCCACCTCGTCCTGAAACTTGTTCCAGGCCTGGGGCGAGTTCCAACCTGGCGACCAGGCGAACGGGACCTGCTGGCGTGGCTCGGCCGAGCCCGAATACCCTTCCATGGAGAAGGCGAACGCGGTATCGCGATCTTGCGGGGTACGCGGCTCGTGCACGCTGATGTTGGCGCGCATGGCGGTGCGCCCGGAGTAGCGCAGCGGCTCACGGGCAAGCTTCAGGCCCTTGATGCGGAAGGCGGCGCTTGGCGCGGCATCGACGATGCCAGCCAGTTGCGGGGCCGCCTGGGCGCAGGCGTGGGTAACGTGGTCCAGTTGGGTCCAGTCCACGGGCTTGGCCAGCAGGGTGGCACGCAGGGCGTGCATCCAGCGCCAGCCTTCGTGGACCTGGATGCTGCTGTCCAGGTACTGCGGGTCGAACACCTGGAAGAAGCGCTGGGCACGGCCTTCCTGGCTGACCAGGGTGCCGTCGCCTTCGGCGAAGGAGGCGGCCGGCAGTACCAGGTGAGCGCGCTCGACCGTCGGGGTTCTGGAGTGGTCGGCAACGATGACCACCTTGGCCGCTGCCAGTGCAGCATCCACCTTGGCTGCAGGGACGCGGGCGTAGAGGTCGTTTTCCAGCACCACGATGGCGTCGGCCTTGCCGTCGATGACCGCATCCAGTGCCGCGTCGACCGACTCGCCACCCAGCATGGCCAGGCCAAGGCTGTTGGCTTCAGGCACCACCAGGCTCAAGGAGCCTTGTTTGTCGCGCAGCTTCAGGGCCTTGGCGATGTTGGCGGCTGCTTCGATCAGCGAAGCATCGGCCAGCGAGGTGCCGGCAATGACCAGCGGGCGCTTGGCCGCGATCAGGGCATCGGCGATGCGCTGGGCCAGCGCCTTGGCCTCGTCGTCCAGGCCGGCGACGGCTGGCGCACTTGGGTCGATGGCATGGGCCACGGCAAAACCGAGACGGGCCAGGTCCGCCGGGGCTGCATGCACGCATTCTTCGGCCACGTCGTCGAGCTTGGTCTCGGCCAGGCTGGCGATGAACAGGGGGTACAGCGCATGCTGACCGATGTTCTTGACGGCAGCGTCGAGCCACGGCTGAACCTTCATCGCCTCGGCCATGGCCTCGGCCTTGCCCTTGGTGGCCTGGCGCACGGCCAGGGCGACGCGGGCAGCGGTCTGGGTCAGGTCTTCACCGAGCACGAATACCGCATCATGGTCTTCGATGTCGCGCAGGGTCGGAACGGGCAGGGGGCTGTTGTTCAGCACCTCTAGCGCCAGACGCACGCGCGTCAGCTCACCGGCTTCCATCCCGCAGTGGAAATACTCGGCACCGACTAGTTCGCGCAGGCCATAGTTGCTTTCGAGGCTGGCGCGTGGCGAACCGATACCGACGATGGTACGGCCGCGCAGCAGGTCGGCGGCTTTGTCCAGGGCCGCGTCCAGGCCCAACTTGGTGCCGTCGGCCAGTTGCGCCTGGCGTGGACGATCCGTGCGGTTGACGTAGCCATAGCCGAAGCGGCCTCGGTCGCACAGGAAGTACTGGTTCACCGAGCCGTTGAAACGGTTCTCGATGCGGCGCAGTTCACCGTAACGCTCGCCTGGGCTGATGTTGCAGCCACTGGAGCAACCGTGGCAGATGCTCGGGGCAAACTGCATGTCCCACTTGCGGTTGTAGCGCTCGGAGTGGGTTTTGTCGGTGAACACGCCGGTTGGGCAGACTTCGGTCAGGTTGCCCGAGAACTCGCTTTCCAGCACACCGTCTTCGACGCGCCCAAAATACACGTTGTCATGGGCGCCATAGACACCCAGGTCGGTGCCACCGGCGTAGTCCTTGTAGTAACGCACGCAGCGGTAGCAGGCGATGCAGCGGTTCATCTCATGGGCGATGAACGGGCCGAGGTCCTGGTTCTGGTGGGTGCGCTTGGTGAAGCGATAGCGGCGCTCGTTGTGGCCGGTCATCACTGTCATGTCTTGCAGGTGGCAGTGCCCGCCTTCCTCGCACACCGGGCAGTCGTGCGGGTGGTTGGTCATCAGCCATTCGACGACGCTGGCGCGAAACGCCTTGGACTCGTCATCGTCGATGGAGATCCAGGTACCGTCGGATGCAGGCGTCATGCAGGACATGACGATACGCCCGCGCGTGTCGTTCTCGTCGGTGTACTGCTTGACCGCACATTGGCGACAGGCACCGACGCTGCCAAGCGCCGGGTGCCAGCAGAAATAAGGGATGTCGAGGCCAAGTGACAGACAGGCCTGTAACAGGTTGTCTGCACCGTTGACTTCGAGCGCTTTGCCGTCTACGTGGATAGTGGCCATTGTTCAAAGTTCTTCGTTGGCCCGCGTGAGCAGGCGTGGCTAATGGAAATCGGTAAGCCTGCGACACGCCGCGATCGGGTCGGGCCTGTCGGCAAGCTGGCGAGTGGCACGGACCACCCGCAGGAACATCGTGTTATGCGCCGACTACGGTCGGCCCGGCCTGAAGCGGTCTTGCCAGGTCAGGGCGCAACGCCTCGCCAGCGACAACCGGTGCGACACCGGCCTCGAACTCCGAGCGGAAGTACTTGATGGCACTGCCAAGCGGCTCCACCGCACCGGGTGCGTGGGCGCAGAAGGTACGGCCTGGGCCGAGGAAGTTGACCAGCCCCAGCAGGGTCTCGATGTCTTCGGCGCGGCCCTGGCGGTTCTCCAGGGCGCGCAGCATCTTCACGCTCCAGGGCAGGCCGTCACGGCACGGTGTGCACCAGCCGCACGACTCACGGGCGAAGAACTCCTCCATGTTGCGCAGCAGCGAGACCATGCTGACACTGTCGTCCACCGCCATGGCAAGGCCGGTCCCCATGCGGGTGCCGACTTTGGCGATACCGCCCGCGTACATTTGCGCGTCCAGGTGCTCGGGCAGCAGGAAACCGGTGCCGGCCCCGCCTGGCTGCCAGCACTTGAGCCGGAAGCCGTCGCGCATGCCGCCCGCGTAGTCCTCGAACAGTTCGCGTGCGGTGACGCCAAACGGCAGCTCCCACAGGCCTGGGTTCTTGACCTTGCCGGAGAAGCCCATCAGCTTGGTGCCATGGTCTTCGCTGCCTTCGCGGGCCAGCGACTTGTACCAGTCGTTGCCATTGGCGACGATGGCCGGCACGTTGCACAGGGTCTCGACGTTGTTCACGCAGGTCGGCTTGCCCCACACGCCCACGGCGGCAGGGAAGGGCGGCTTGGAGCGTGGGTTGGCGCGGCGACCTTCGAGCGAGTTGATCAGCGCGGTTTCTTCACCGCAGATATAGCGGCCTGCACCGGTGTGCACGAACAGCTCGAAATCGAAGCCGCTGCCCAGGACGTTCTTGCCCAGCAGGCCAGCGGCCTTGGCTTCATCGATGGCACGGTTGAGGTTTTTTGCCGCCGTGGTGTATTCGCCGCGCAAGAAGATGTAGCCGCGGTAGGCCTTCAGCGCGCGGGCGCTGATCAGCATGCCTTCGATCAGCAGATGGGGCTGTTGCTCCATCAGCATGCGGTCCTTCCAGGTGTTGGGCTCCATTTCATCGGCGTTACACAGCAGGTAACGGATGTTCATGGACTCATCCTTGGGCATCAGGCCCCACTTCACCCCGGTGGGGAAGCCCGCGCCACCACGGCCCTTGAGGCCGGAGTCCTTGACGCTTTGCACGATCTCGTCAGCCGACATCTGCGCCAGCGCCTTGCGGGCAGCGGCGTAGCCGTTCTTCGATTCGTACTCGGCCAGCCAGACCGGCTCGCCGTCTTCACGCAGGCGCCAGGTCAGCGGATGGGTTTCAGCCGAGCGCGCGATGCGGTTGGCCGGGCCGAAGGAAGTGATGGTCATGCGTAACCCTCCAGCAGTTTGGAGACGCCAGCAGGCTGCACGTCGCCAAAGGTGTCGTCGTCGATCATCAGCGCCGGGGCCTTGTCGCAGTTGCCAAGGCAGCAGACCGGCAGCAGGGTGAAGCGGCCATCGGCAGTCGTTTGACCCAGGCCGATGCCCAGCTCGCTCTGGATCTGGCTGACCACCGACTCGTGGCCGCCGATGTAGCACACCATGCTGTCGCACACGCGGATAATGTGGCGGCCCACCGGCTGGCGGAAGATCTGGCTGTAGAAGGTGGCGACGCCTTCGACGTCGCTGGCCGGGATGCCCAGCACCTCGCCGATGGCGTGGATGGCGCCGTCCGGCACCCAGCCACGGGCTTTCTGCACGATCTTCAGGGCTTCGATGGACGCCGCACGCGGGTCCTCGTAGTGGTGCATTTCATGCTCGATGGCCGAGCGTTCGGTTTCGCTCAGGGCGAAACGGTCTGTCTGGATAAGCGTGTTGTTCATGCTTAGCGGTCCACGTCAGCCATAACGAAGTCGATACTGCCCAGGTACGCAATGAGGTCGGCGACCATGCTGCCTTTGATCACCGAGGGGATCTGCTGCAGGTGCGGGTAGCTCGGGGTGCGGATCCGGGTGCGGTAGCTCATGGTGCCGCCGTCGCTCGTCAGGTAGTAACTGTTGATGCCCTTGGTCGCCTCGATCATCTGGAACGACTCGTTGGCCGGCATGACCGGGCCCCACGACACTTGCAGGAAGTGGGTGATCAGGGTCTCGATGTGCTGCAGGGTGCGCTCTTTGGGTGGCGGCGTGGTCAGCGGATGGTCCGCCTTGTACGGGCCTTCGGGCATGTTGCGCAGGCACTGGTCGATGATGCGGATACTCTGGCGCATCTCCTCGACGCGGACCATGCAGCGATCGTAGGCATCGCCGTTGTGGGCCAGTGGTACTTCGAATTCGAAGTTCTCGTAGCCGGAGTAGGGGCGGGCCTTGCGCAGGTCGAAGTCGCAACCGGTGGAGCGCAGGCCGGCACCGGTGGTTCCCCAGGCCAGTGCCTCTTGCGTGTTGTAGGCGGCCACGCCAATGGTACGGCCCTTGAGGATGCTGTTCTGCAGCGCGGCCTTGGTGTATTCGTCCAAGCGCTTGGGCAGCCACTCGACGAAATCCTTGACCAGTTTGTCCCAGCCACGCGGCAGGTCGTGGGCGACGCCACCGATACGGTACCAGGCCGGGTGCAGACGGAAACCGGTGATCGCCTCGATCACCGTGTACGCGCGCTGGCGGTCGGTGAAGGTGAAGAACACCGGGGTCATGGCGCCCACGTCCTGGATGTAGGTGCCCAGGAACAGCAAGTGGCTGGTGATACGGAAGAATTCGGCGAGCATGATGCGAATCACGTCGACCTTTTGCGGCACCTGGATGCCGGCCAGCTTTTCCACCGCCAGAACGTACGGCAGGTTGTTCATCACACCGCCGAGGTAGTCGATACGGTCGGTGTAAGGAATGAAGCTGTGCCAGGACTGACGTTCGGCCATTTTCTCGGCACCACGGTGGTGGTAGCCGATGTCCGGTACGCAGTCGACGATTTCTTCACCGTCGAGTTGCAGGACGATACGGAAGGCACCGTGGGCAGACGGGTGGTTGGGGCCAAGGTTGAGGAACATGTAGTCCTCGTTGGCGCCCTGGCGCTTCATGCCCCAGGCTTCGGGGTTGAAGCGCGCCGACTCTTCCTCAAGCTGCTGCTTGGCCAGGGTCAGGCTGTAGGGATCGAACTCGGTGGCGCGGGCCGGATAGTCCTTGCGCAGCGGGTGACCTTCCCAGGTCGGCGGCATCATGATGCGGCTCAGGTGCGGGTGGCCAGCGAAATCGATGCCGAACATGTCCCACACTTCACGCTCGTACCAGTTGGCGTTGGGCCAGATGCTGGTCACCGACGGTAGGTTCAGGTCGCCTTCGCTGAGCGAGACCTTGATCATCACATCGCTGTTACGCTCGATCGACAGCAGGTGGTAGAACACGCTGAAGTCGGCGGCAGGCAGGCCGCGGCGCTGGGTGCGCAGGCGCTCGTCGACGCCGTGCAGGTCGTACAGCATGCTGTAGGGCTTGGCCACACCGCGCAGGAAGCTCAGCACTTCCTTGAGCTGGGCGCGCTTGACCCACAGCACGGGCATGCCGGTGCGGGTTTCCTGGGCGACGAATGCTTCGGCGCCAAAACGGTTGTGCAATTCGACGACCACATCTTGGTCGTTTGCCTTGTAGGGCGGAATGTAAATAGCGTTGTCCGCTGTCATGGTCTCGGTCGCTTTGGGTCAACGTTAAGAATGAAGCCAGGCCGCCGGCACCCTCGGGCGCCGGCGGCAGGTCGCTGGATCAGACTTCGTCGGGGCTGCGCAGGTTGGTGACGGCAATGCGCTGTTCACGACGCAGCTCCTTCTGGGCGGGCATCTCGGCACGGTAAATGCCTTGATCGCCCACGACCCAGGAAAGCGGACGTCGCTCTTGGCCGATCGACTCCTGCAGCAGCATCAAGCCTTGCAGGAAAGCCTCAGGGCGTGGCGGACAGCCGGGCACGTAGACGTCCACGGGGAGGAACTTGTCGACCCCCTGAACGACCGAGTAGATGTCGTACATGCCGCCGGAGTTGGCGCACGAACCCATGGAAATGACCCATTTGGGCTCGAGCATCTGCTCGTAGAGACGCTGGATGATCGGCGCCATCTTGATGAAGCAGGTACCGGCAATGACCATGAAGTCGGCCTGGCGCGGCGAGGCCCGGATGACTTCGGCGCCGAAGCGGGCGATGTCGTGGGGTGCCGTGAAGGCCGTGGTCATTTCCACGTAGCAGCAGGACAGGCCGAAGTTGTACGGCCACAGGGAGTTCTTGCGGCCCCAGTTGACGGCGCCACGCAACACATCTTCGAGCTTGCCCATGAAGATGTTCTTGTGGACCTGGTCTTCGAGCAGTTGATCGGTGACGGTTTCCCGTTCACCGACCGGGTATTGCTCGTTGGGTGCGTCCGGATCGATTCTGGTGAGATTGTATTGCATGCCAAAGCCTCATTGTTTCAGCTTCGCTTGCCGCTTGCGGCGACCTTCGGGAGCCCAGTCAAGGGCCCCGACGCGCCATAGGTAGACAAGACCTGCCAACAGAATTGCTATGAAAACGAGTGCTTCGACGAACCCGGTCCAGCCGCTTTCGCGGACGGACACAGACCATGCAAAGAGAAAGAGGGCTTCGATATCGAAGATCACGAAGAGCATCGCGACCAGATAGAATTTTGCCGACAGGCGCAGGCGAGCGCTGCCGGTGGGCAGCATGCCGGATTCGAAGGGTTCGTTCTTGGCGCGACCCCAAGCCTTGCTGCCGAGCAGGCTGGACAGGCCGAGCATGAAGGCACACAGGCCGACGACACCCAGAAGGAAAATGGCAAAGCCCCAGTTGTGGGCGATGAGTCCTGCCGAATCGGACATGCTTCAAATCCTTATACAGAGACCCAGCTCTGCAGTCTGAAATAAGTGTAGAGCGGCGACGTGGTGTCGCACTTGCAGTGACCAAATGTCGCAGCTGAATCAATCCTGCTGATTTTATGGGTAAACCCGGTGCAAGTAAAATTTCCGTAGCAAATTTATTCGCAGGGTCAACAACACATTCGGCTTGTAACTGGCTGAAAGCCTTGAGATTCGGGCATTGCGCGCGCTTTTGTTAATTATGTTTCTTGCGAGTGGTAACGAATTACGAATTGAGTAATGATAATTAATACCATTTAGCGCTGCGCTTCTTAGTTGGTCCGTTCTGCGCCGTGTAAAGTTCATCTGCAGATTTCCTGTGCTTGCAAATGCGAAAAGCTCGTGTTCTAGCAGTTTTCGACACGCTGGGTACCGCTCTGGATCAATACTAAAGCGTGAGCGCGGTGGTTGGATCATGTGCCGCTGTGGTCTGTAGCATAGACCAGGGTGCCCTGATTGCCCTGACCTTGGGACAGGCGCTAGGTGGGCGGCGCTCGCTTTCTGCGACACCGTCTACGCAAAAGAGGTGGCTGAGCGCCAGGTGCAGTTGGGCGCAAGGGCACTGGAATGTCGGATTTAACCCCTTCCCTGTAGGGCATTTCCCAAACATACTCTTGCCGCCTGTTTTCCGTTGCGGCTGCCCGGGCGGCGCTCTAGTCTCGGCCTGTCGTTGCTCATCAACGACACGGCTTTGACAGGCCGGAATTGAAAGAAGGTGCACTCGCTTGCCTCTATGGCGGCTGTGCGTGTGGGCACGCTTGCGTGCGCCGGTCTTTCTTTCTTTCCACCGGTCTGTCAACCCGCGCATAGCTGCCACCTAACCGTTTGACAGCGCATGGCTGGCAGTCCTACAGGAAAGAAAGGAGCAAGTCATGCTGAAAGTCGTCCCCGATCCACCCCGCAACTCCCATTCCCTCGAAGACACCCTGACCCAGGCCACCGACCACGCACTCTGCGCAGCTACCGTGGTGCATCAGGTCTTGCTCCTACAGCCCAGGTCCCCGGCATCGATCCTGATGATGACCACGATGCATGAACTCGAAGCGCTTCGAGCTTTGCTTGAGTCGGCCTTGATCCAGGTGCAGATCCCGGCGAGTGCCAAGCCTTTGCATTGAAGCTGATCGATGTGCAGCTACAGCCGGCCTTTGGCGGGTACGCCCACGCCTTCCCGATCACCGCAGCTCGCAAGGTTCCACATCCACGGCGGGAGCGGATCTGGCTGCGTCAGGGGCCGGCCATGCAGTAGGAAATTTCCAGGGGATTCGAAAATGACCATAGAAGACACCCAATTCACCATCGGTCAAACCACCTTTTGCCAAGGCGAAAACGGCACCCACGCGTTGTTTCGCATCGAGCCCGGCATACCGTGTCGGGATGCTCGCGAGCAGTCGTCGGAGTTGATGGGTTACGTTCGCGGATTGACCATCATCGGCCTGACGGAAGAGAGGCCGATGATGATCTGGGCGGCCCACTACCTCAGCGCCATGGCCAAAGCGTTGATGGACGACGCCGAGCTGGGCATGGCGCAGTGATTTTCGGCCAGATGGCCTAGCCTAGCGACTTGCGTGGTCTGGCGCCGCGCAAGGCCGCTGCTACAGGGCAGGCGTACCAGTGGTAGGTCAGTGCACTCAGGTGAAGGCCCACAAGCCATGAAGCGTTGGCCCCGTCCTTGACTGCTACATCCTTATCACCGATGGCTTTCGACCGGCTACCGCGTCAGGCGTACCAGATAGATGCCGGTACGAGGATCTGTTGCAAGCTTCAGGTTACAGGCGACAAGCGGCTGGCCATTGCTTTGACAGCTGACCTCCAGGGCCGTCCCGCTCTCCCCGACAAATGCCCAGCCAGCAGTACCGAAATCATCGTCCAAGGTGCCATCACCGTTGAAGCGCAACAGGGCAAATGGGTCGCGTGCTGCTTCGTCTTCATACAGCACGCTCAGGTAAATTTTTTCGTGATCGCCTGGTTGCCCATCGAAGGCCAGGTCCAGCGCGGAAGCCATGACCAATGGGTTCTTTTGAATAATGACAGGTTGCCCTGCATTGAAATGGGTGTTGGGCGTACCGTCGCATTCGAAAGACATGAGCGCGGAACCTTCATCATAGGTATTGATGTCGGTCCGGCACGCCAGCACGAAGTCAGTGTTGGAGATGGACTGTTCAAGACGCGCTGCAAGCAGCGTGTGCCCGGGCGTGCTCAACTGCAAATGGCCGCGCGCGGCAAACGTCTCGTCAACGTTGGCTCGGTTATCAAGGCGGGTCACGATGACGTGGCTGTGGTAATCCTCGGTAGGCATAGGCGCGTGCGCGGCATAAATACCTTGTTCATTTACCGCTATCGTGCCCAGTAGCACGGGCTGCCCCTGGTGTCAGCGCGCCAGAAGCCGGTGCCATTGAACTCGGTAGCCAAATCCCCGTTCAGCGAAATGGCAACAATATGATCGCGCGAATGAAAGTAGAGGACGCCGTCCCGAATACTGCCGCTGGCGCTTTGCTGGACATTGGAACTGCGGTGCTTGGAGGCGGGGGTTGACTTGATTGGCCGGTCCTGGCGCATGGAGCTGATCGACCAATAACACGGTAGGCCTGTCCATTTTCGCCAAATTGCGTGTCGGGCTTACCATCTGGGAGCACGTGAAAGACGACGGGACAAAACGAATTCGGGGCATCGTTGTAGTCACCTACCACATAGATTCCCTCGGTTTCGTCCGCAACGATCGTGGACAGATAGACCCGTAAGGCACCGGTGTATTCAACGGTGGCGACCCCGTCGGTTCCGAACTCTCGGTCAGGCGCTCCGCCAGCTCCTAGCCGTAGCAGTTTGATGTATTGCTCAGCCCTGTGAGCCGAGGACAGGAGGATGTGTCCGGTTGATTCGAGCAAGGCCATTGGGCCAGCGTGGTTGTAGTGGTTGTGCCAAAAGCGGCCTCTTGAAGCAAACGTAGGGTCCAGCTCACCGGCTTTGGAAATCGTTGGCATGATGCGACTCCTGATTGGGCCAGTCGCAAGGTTTACAGAAGAGGCTGCTGCAAAAAACTGGTAATACTGCTAGGCGTCGATTGCAGAAAAACTCATCGCGCTTTGCGAAGCCCCTTGTTCTTTGCCAAGAAACTCCGGACCGCGTGCAGGTTTGGTGTAGCTTGATCTGGCCAACTTCAGCAAAACGAAGGCCCGGTGCCTTCACAAGCTCCGGGCCTTCGTTCAACCGCAACCCACTGGTTAGTGGAACTGCTCTTCCTCAGTCGAACCGGTCAGTGCGGTCACCGACGAAGCCCCACCCTGAATCACAGTGGTCATGTCATCGAAGTAGCCCGTACCCACTTCCTGCTGATGCGCCACGAAGGTGTAGCCCTTGCTGGCGTCGGCGAACTCCTGCTCTTGCAGCTTGACGTAGGCGGTCATGTCGTTGCGGGCGTAGTCGTGCGCCAGGTTGAACATGCCATGCCACATGTTGTGGATGCCGGCCAGGGTGATGAACTGGTGCTTGTAGCCCATGGCCGACAGCTCGCGCTGGAATTTGGCGATGGTGGCATCGTCCAGGTTCTTCTTCCAGTTGAAGGAAGGCGAGCAGTTGTACGAGAGGATCTGGTCCGGGTACTCCTTCTTGATCGCTTCGGCGAAGCGGCGGGCTTCGTCCAGGTCCGGCTTGGCGGTTTCGCACCAGATCAGGTCGGCGTAGGGGGCGTAAGCCAGGCCGCGGGCGATGGCCTGGTCGAGGCCGGCGCGTACTTTGTAGAAGCCTTCACGGGTGCGCTCGCCGATCACGAACGGCTGATCGTATGGGTCGCAGTCACTGGTCAGCAGGTCGGCGGCGTTGGCGTCGGTACGGGCCAGAATGATGGTCGGCACGCCCGAAACATCGGCTGCCAGGCGCGCGGCGACCAGCTTTTGCACGGCTTCCTGGGTAGGTACCAAAACTTTGCCGCCCATGTGGCCGCACTTTTTCACCGAGGCCAGCTGGTCTTCGAAGTGCACGCCAGCCGCGCCCGCTTCGATCATGTTCTTCATCAGCTCGTAGGCATTGAGCACGCCGCCAAAGCCTGCTTCTGCGTCAGCCACGATAGGCGCGAAGTAGTCGATGTAGCCCTCATCACCAGGGTTCTTGCCTGCCTTCCACTGGATCTGGTCGGCACGGCGGAAGGAGTTGTTGATGCGCTTGACCACCGTCGGCACCGAGTCGACAGGGTACAGCGACTGGTCGGGGTACATGGACTCGGCAGAGTTGTTGTCGGCAGCTACCTGCCAGCCCGACAGGTAGATGGCCTGGATGCCTGCCTTGACCTGTTGCACGGCCTGGCCACCGGTGAGGGCGCCCATGCAATTGACGAAGTCTTTTTCCGGGCGGAACGATGGATGTGCACCTTGAGTGACCAGTTTCCACAGCTTTTCAGCACCCAGGCGGGCCAGGGTATGCTCCGGCTGCAGGGAGCCACGCAGGCGAACGACATCGGCGGCGGTGTAGGTACGGGTCACGCCTTTCCAGCGCGGGTTTTCGGCCCAGTCTTTCTCAAGGGCTGCAATTTGCTGTTCGCGTGTCAGTGCCATGGAAGTAAACCTCGTCGCATCGATCTTGGATTAGTTGTGCGGATGCTCGGGGCAGATCAGGGCGCTGGCGGCAGTCCTGTTCAAGCGGGTACGGCGGCAGCGGGCAAGGATGGGGTGCAAGGCGGGCAGTCATGTGCATCAGTGCCCCTGCAGGTCGGCTCGTGGATGCCTCGCTGCGGTGCTACACGAATGCTGTGACGGCGGTGACGCACTTGAGTCCCTCGAAACCACTTGCTCGGTGCAGTCGCAACCTCGTCGAACGGCCTTATGGGCTGTACGGACACGGGGCGCCTCCACGGTGACGGAGGGCGCCCCAAGGCCCTTGCCAGGGCCCCTGATTAGCGGGAGCGAGGCCATCATGCCCTCGCTAAAAAGTGTCTGTCAAACGTTTTGTAGTGCTTTTTTGGGTCTACTACATCTTTGGTCTAATACGACTCATCAGTCAGTTCAGAGGCCTTTGGTCGAGGCCGCAGACTGTCTCGGATCAGTCCAAAACATCGACTTTTACCCGCACTGTCATGTTTTTTCCCCGTTCAGTGCTGTAGGTATGGCTTCCGGTACTAAAGCCGGCCTGGCTCTGCTGGTTATACCCGGCCATATCGATCCACTCACCCACCTTGCCGGTGAGAGTTGTGTCGGTGCTTTGAACATCCACTACATCTGCACGTTCGCGGCTGATGCGATCATTATTAGTGCTGATCTGCAGGCGAACGGTGTCTCCAGTTAGGGTCGGTGTTACGTAAAAACCCTGGGTTACATTGCGGTATTGGGTATCGCTCTGCACACGCCCATATCCATCGGTACTGGAGCTGGTTACGGGGATGCTCTGGCCGACCTGAACCAGCGCTGGCTGACCTTCGCTGGCCTGGATCTGCTGCACGCCGCCGTCGCGGTTGGAGGTGCCGCGGCGGATGATCTTCGCGTTGCCGCGCGTATCCTGAAATTGGCTGTCGCTGGTGTCGACGCTGATCAGCAAGCGTTTGGCGGCGGTGTCCAGTTGCTTGAGTAGCTCACGCAGTTCGCCAATGCGTTGCGGGCTGGCATTGACGATGAGTTTGTTCTCGAAGGCGCTGACAGTACCGTCCTGGCCGATGAAGGCTTGCGCGGGCGGCAGCAACTCGGCGCTGCTGCGGTGCTGCAGTGGCACGACCTCAGTTTGGGCTTGTGCGGTCAGGCTGACCAGCAGTGCCAGCGAGATGAAAAGCGGGCGTGTGGACATGGGCAGGGTCTCCGTAAAAGGTGAGTGTAATCGCTGCATCGGCAGCACCCGAACTTCCTGAGCCATTTCGCAGCAATTGATGCCTGGGCCCTCAGTAGTGCCCACCTGTGGCTCGGCCTCCACAAGGAGGGTCTTGAAGGGCAGGGTAACGGCTGAACCTTGGCAGGGGCCGTGGGTCGCAATCACAGGTTATCCGAGGACGACTGTCATGAAACGCTGGTTCATCGTATGGGCGTGCTTGTGGAGCGCCGGTCTGCAGGCGGCGCCTGATACGCTGCGCATCCAGCAACTGCAACGCTGCGGTGATCGACTGAGTGCCGAGCGCCAGCAGTGGTGCCTGCGCGTGACCGGCCTAGGTGAACAGGCGCCAACGCTCAAGGTTGGGGGTGTGGCGGTACCTGCTGGAGCGTTGGAGCGCCAGGGGGACACGCTCACGCTGACCCTTGAACACCCGTCTGGGCCAAGTGCGCCGTTGTGGCTGGAGGTCGACGGGCAGGCCAGCAACCCTGTGTGGTTGACCCGTCAGCGCAGCCATGTGGTCGCCGCAGGCCCCGATGAAGTGGCCAAGAACATGGACGGCCTGACCACCTACCTGAATCTGGTCAGTGTGCTGATAGAGGAAAGATACGACGGTCTGCAGGAGGCGCGGCGCATTGCCGACAAGTACGGGGCGCAGGTGGTGGGTGCCATAGCGCCACTGAACGTCTACCAATTGCGCTTGCCGGTGCACGACCTGGTGCAACGGGACGCCATGATCCTACGCATGGGCACGGAGGTCAGTGTCGATGCGGTGATCGTTGAAGAGTCGGCTCCCGAGCGGGGCGCGGAGGGGGACGGGCGCGCCGAACCGGCCATCACCCAGGCGGACGAATGGGCCGCCAACCGCTTCATGGACGCCCTGTACTACTATCAGCGCCGCATCCCTGCATCCAGAATTCCCGTCCAGCCTGTGCGGGTGGGGGTGATCGAAAGGGGTGTGGACTTCGATGCGCCTGGCTTCAAGGGTTATCGCGGCGCCTGCCAGCACGGGCAGACATGCGTGTATGCCAGGGACGTCAGCGAGCCTGCTAGCCATGGCACCCACGTGGCGGGCATTTATGCCGCCCAGGACGAGGGGTTTCTCGCTGGCCTGGGCAAGGCCAGCCCGGGGTTCGATGTGATCGTCGACCGTAATTCCGATGCCGGTATCACGGCCAATATCGCTGCATCGGTCAACCTGGTGCAGGACGGTGTGCGGGTGCTGAATTGGAGTTGGGGCATCCACCGAGTAGGTGCGCGTAACATCAAAGGGGATGAGGTCGATTCGCTGGTCCGTTCCGGGCTGGCCATGAGCGGTTACGAGGAGCTGCTCGAGGAGTTCTTCCTGTGGCTGCGGGCCAAGCATCCGGATGTCATCGTGGTGAATTCGGCGGGTAATGGGGCTTCGTGGTCGGGCACGGACGAATATCGGCTACCGTCGTCATTCGTCACCGAACAGTTGCTCGTGGTGGGCGGCCATCAGCGCAGTGAACACGCTGTCCCGGTCAATGACCCGCGCCATGTGCGCAAGCGCCACAGCTCCAACATCGACAGCCGCGTGGATGTCAGTGCCGCTGCATGCCTGCGGCCCTCCGGCGCAAAGCCCCATTGCGGCACGTCCTATGCCACGCCTTTAGTGGCGGCCACCGTGGCCGCGATGCTGGCGATCAATCCGGCGCTGACCCCAGCGCAGGTGCGCATGTTGCTACGGCGTAGTGCGCTGACCCTTGGCGAGCAGCAGGATTTCGAGGCGATGGATGCCGAGGACCTGACTGCCCCCATCTTGCCGTCGGAGCGAGGCGGGCGCCTGGATGATCCGGACCTTGGGCGGTCTGCACGGCTGGACATGCAGCGTGCCCTGGATTTGGCGGTGCAGAGTCGCGATCGGGTGCGCTGATCGGTGGCTCCTGCCTGACAAATTCCGTAACATCGCGCCTTTACTTTCGCGCTCCGTCCGTTCTGGACCGTCACTCAGGAAACCCATGAAACCCGCTCGCCTACGCGCCGACCTGCTGGCCGGCTTGACCACCTCGTTTGCTCTTGTGCCCGAATGCATTGCCTTCGCCCTGGTGGCACACCTCAATCCATTGATGGGCCTTTATGGCGCATTCGTCATTTGCACGCTGACCGCGCTGTTTGGCGGTCGACCTGGGATGATTTCCGGTGCCGCGGGCTCGATGGCCGTCGTGATCGTCGCGCTGGTGGTGCAGCACGGCGCGCAATACCTGCTGGCCACGGTGTTGCTCGGGGGCGTGGTGATGATCCTGTTCGGCGTGCTGCGCCTGGGCAAGCTGGTCAGGCTGGTGCCGTACCCGGTAATGCTCGGCTTCGTCAACGGCCTGGCGATCGTCATTGCCATGGCCCAGCTGGAGCATTTCAAGCAAGGCGAGCGCTGGCTCGACGGCGCGCCCTTGTACTTGATGGTCGGCCTGGTGGGGTTGACGATGGCGGTGGTCTACATCCTGCCCAGGCTCACCCGCGCTGTGCCACCGGCGCTGGTTGCGATCCTAGGCGTAGGTCTGTTGGTGTACCTGTTCGACCTGCCGACGCGCACCCTGGGTGACATGGCCCACATTGCCGGTGGCCTTCCGCAGCTGGCTTGGCCGGCGGTGCCCTGGACCCTTGAAACGCTGCAGATCATCGCCCCTTACGCCGTGTTGATGGCCATGGTGGGCCTGCTCGAAACCCTGCTCACCCTCAACCTGACGGACGAGATCACTGAAAGCCGCGGCTTTCCGGACCGCGAGTGCGTCGCGCTCGGGGCGGCCAACATGGTGTCGGGATTGTGTGGCGGCATGGGCGGATGCGCCATGATCGGGCAGACGGTGATCAACCTCAGTTCCGGCGGGCGAGGGCGACTGTCCGGGATGATGGCCGGGGTGATGATCCTGTTGTTCGTGCTGTTCCTTTCGCCATTGATCGAGCGCATCCCCTTGGCGGCCCTGGTAGGCGTGATGTTCGTGGTAGCGCAACAGACGTTCGCCTGGACGTCGCTGCGGGTGCTGCACAAGGTGCCGGTGAACGACATGCTGGCGATCATCGCCGTCACCGTGGTGACGGTCTTCACCGACTTGGCCATGGCCGTGCTGTTCGGCATCGTGATCGCGGCGGTGAACTTTGCCTGGCAACATGCGCGCGAACTGTACGCCGACAGTCATGAAGACGAGCACGGGCACAAGCGTTATCAGGTGCACGGCACGTTGTTCTTTGCCTCGACCGCGCCGTTCCTGAACCAGTTCGACCCGGCCAATGATCCGGCCGAGGTGACCTTGGACTGCCAGCACTTGAGCTTTGTGGACTATTCGGCCATTGCCGCGTTGAAAACTTTGCGCGAGCGCTATGCCAAAGCCGGCAAGCACCTGCGGGTGGTGCATTTGTCCGAGCGTTGCAAGAAGCTGCTCAAGCGGGCCGGCGAACAGCACTGAAGCGCCGGCCCGCCGAGGGTACCGCAGGCCAGGGTCTCAGTCGGTCGGGGCCTGCAGGTGCCACTGTCCGTCGGCTTCACGGGCCAGCCCGCTGGCGGGCAGCAGGGCGAGCAGGCGCGGGTGCAGCGCTGCATCGGTAAAGGTCTGTACGGTGCTCAGGTCGAGCATGCCGGACAGCGTCAGATCAGCCTTGGTGTAGGACAGCCAAGCCTTTTTCAGAACTTGGGCCATGTCGCTGGCGGCGGTACTGGCGAAGCGGCGATGCCATTGCCGGCCGTCGAACGAAAACGTGTGCGCCAGGGCGTAGGCCGTCTGGTCGGCGCCTTCAAGGCAACGGTGGCAGCGGCAGGGTCCCTCGCCAAACGCATTGCGCAGGTAGCTGTTGAAATCCACGACCGGCTTGAGGGACAGGCGTTTGTCGACGTCGAACAGGTCGGCGATCAGGGGTTCTTCGGCGCTCACTCGGGATCCTCGTATGCTAGGGCGTGTATCGGCCGGCACCCTAACAGATCATGGCGAGCAGATCACCTGTGTTGGCCTGTCCCGTGCGGGCTCAGCAGGCGAACGCTAGAGACAAGGCGTGACGGCTGCCGTACTCTACGCGCCCCTATGCCCACCCACGTTTCGAGGTAGACCCGCTTGAGCAACCAGTACCCGTACATCGCCACCATCACCATCAGCGCCGAAGACCGAGGCGGCGACATCGAAGCCTCGGAAAACGCCAGCATGCGCGTGGGCCTGGAGGCGGTGACCGAGACCCTCAAGAAGGTGCATTTCGTCGGTACGCTGGCCGCGCCGGAAAAGAACGCCACGCACATCTGCGTGACCCTGGAAAACGGCCTGACCTACTATGGCCCGATCGTCAACGGCCACGCCGAGCTCGAAGGCGGCTGGATTGCCTTCGAGTCCGACATGCTTACCCCGCAAGAGCTGGGTCTTTAAGACCCGTTTCTTCTCAGTCGAGCTCTGCCAGGCACTGCTCGAGCACATCCAGGCCTTCCTCGAGCACGTGGGCCTCGATGGTCAGCGGTGCCAACAGGCGGATGATGTGCCGCGCCTTGCCGCTGGGCATCAGCAGCAGCCCCCTGGCGCGTGCCGCTTCAATCACCTTTTCCAGCTGCGCCGGTGCCGGGCTGCCGTCGGCATTGACGAACTCGATCCCGCGCATGGCACCGACGCCGGTCAGGCGGCCGAGGAACGGCAGGCCCATCGCCTGCCAGTGTGCGAAGCGGCGCACGATTGCCTGCTCCTGACGTTCGCCCCAGGTAGCGATGTTCTCGTCGGTCATCTGCGCCAGGCTGGCCAGGGCCGCTGCGCAGGCGATTGGGTTGCCTGAATAGGTGCCACCCAGGCCGCCCTTGGGCAGCGCTGCCATCAGTTCCTTGCGCCCGACCACCGCACCCAGCGGCATGCCGCCGGCAATGCTTTTGGCCAACAGCAGCAGGTCGGGCTCAAGCCCCAAGCGCGGGAAGGCGAAGCGCTGGCCGGTGCGGCCGAATCCGGACTGGATCTCGTCGATGATGATCAGGATGCCATGGTCGTCACAGAAGCGGCGCAGGGCCTGGGCAAAGCTTGGGTCAAGGGCGAGGAATCCGCCTTCGCCTTGCACCGGCTCGAAGATGAACGCCGCCACGTCCTCCACTGCCAGTTCGACGCTGAACAGGCGGCCCATCGCCTTGAGGGCCTGTTCGCAGGTAACCCCGTTGTCGGCGCTGGGGTAGGGCATGTGGTACACCGGCCCCGGCAGTTCGCCGACCCGCTGCTTGTAAGGGGCCACCTTGCCGTTGAGGTTCAGGGTGGCCAGTGTACGCCCGTGGAAGCCGCCGTCGAAGGCGATGATGGCGCGCTTGCCGGTCGCCGCGCGGGCGACTTTCAGGGCGTTTTCCGCTGCCTCCGCGCCGCTGTTGGTCAGCATGCCGGCCAGCGCGTAATCGACCGGGATGAATTGGCTCAGTTGCGCCATCAGCTCAAGGTAAGGGGCATGCGGCGCTGCATTGAAGGCGTAGTGAGTCAGGCGGCTGGCCTGAGCCTGTATGGCCTGAACGACCGCGGGATTGCAATGGCCCAGGTTCAGCACGCCGATGCCGCCTACGAAATCGATGTAGCGTTTACCTTGCTCGTCCCACACCTCGGCGTTGCGGCCATGTGAAAGGGTGATGGGATGAACGATGGCGATGGATTGGCTGATGCAGTCGTGGTTCATGGGGCAGGGACCTATGGGCGATGTACTGCCAATCCAAGCGCGTGTCATCAGGGGGTGCAAACGAATTATTGGATTGCTTTCATTCCTTTGATTCTTGATGTATTCGAGTCAGTCATTAACGCTCTGCGAGCGATGAACTCGGAGCCTTATGAACTGACCTTCACGACATAGGCCTGCAGGCCAGTTTAGAGAACGTGTTCCTATGTGTAAGAGCACGTGATCATTCCTTGAGGGAATCACGTAGTGATAAAACGTCGTTTGTGACGCCCCGGCCAAGCCCCAATACTGACTCGGATCAAAAAATGACCGTGCGATCCAGTCAGAGGGTTCAACATGGCTTCCACGAACAACAAGAAACAGCGTTCCTTGCAACATGGCCTGACTTCGCGCCAGGTATCGATGATTTCCATTGCCGGCATCATAGGCGCCGGGCTGTTCATTGGCTCCTCCAACGCCATCGCCACGGCAGGCCCGGCCATTCTCATGTCCTATGCCATGACCGGGCTGCTGGTGTTGCTGGTGATGCGCATGCTGGGTGAGATGGCCATTGCCAACCCTAACAGCGGCTCGTTCTCCACGTACGCCTCGCAAGCCATCGGCCCGTGGGCAGGCTTCACCATCGGCTGGCTGTACTGGTGGTTCTGGGTATTGATCATTCCAGTCGAGGCCATCGCCGGCGCTGATATTCTGCATGCCTACTTTCCCGGGGTGCCTTCCTGGCTGTTCGCCTTCCTGATCATGCTCGTGCTATCGGGCACCAACCTGATCAGTGTCAATAACTTCGGCGCGTTCGAATACTGGTTCGCGTTGATCAAGGTCGTGGCCATCGTTGCCTTCATCGTCGTGTGTACCTTGGCGGTGAGTGGGTTCTGGCCCTTGGCCGAGGTGTCCGGGGTCAGCCGACTCTGGGATGCTGGGGGCTTCATGCCCAATGGCTTTGGCACCGTACTGGGCGGCGTGCTGATCACCATTTTTTCGTTCTTTGGCGCGGAGATCGTCACCATCGCTGCCGACGAGACGGCCAACCCCAAGGACAAGATCCGGCGTGCCACCAACCTGGTGGTGTATCGCATCGCGATCTTCTACCTGGCTTCGATCTTTCTGGTGGTTTCGCTGGTGGCCTGGAATGATCCAGGGCTCAAGGCAGTCGGCTCGTTCCAACGCGTACTTGAAGTGCTGAACGTGCCTGGTGCCAAGCTGCTGGTGGACTTGGTGGTGTTGGTAGCCGTGACCAGTTGCATGAACTCGGGGCTGTATACCGCCTCGCGCATGCTGTATTCGCTGGGTGCTCGCGGGCAGGCCCTGCCCATGACCCGGCGTATCTCAGGCTCCGGCGTGCCCACGGTCGCGGTGATCCTCTCGACGTTGGCAGGGTTTGCCGGGTGTCTGGTCAACTACGTGTTCCCAGGCAAGGTGTTCGGCTTTCTGCTGTCCACCACCGGTGCCATTGCGCTGCTGGTGTATCTGGTCATCGCCGTGTCGCAATTGCGCATGCGCGCCCGCGCAGAGCGGGAAGGGCGCCCGCTGGAGCTCAAGATGTGGTTGTTCCCATGGCTGACCTGGCTGGTGATCGCCACCATCGTCCTGGTGCTGGGATACATGTTGGTCAGCGATGCCTACCGATACGAAACATTGATGACAGCCGGGGTCACGACGTTCATCCTTGTAGTAGCGCTGGCCAGGCGCCCCGGCAAGGCGAGCCTGCAAACCGCGTGACCTCTCTGCTTTAATGAGGGCGTAGCGCGCCCTCATTACAACAAGCACAGGAAGCGTATGAACGATCAAGCCTTGAGCCTGCAGGCAGTGGCTGCCCCGGATGGCATTTGCTATGGCTGTGGCAGCGCCCATCCGGGCGGGCTGCATGTACAAAGCCATTGGGCCGAAGACGGCATTCATCTGATCTGCCGGCACACCCCCGACGCTACCTTTACCGGCTGGCCGGGGCTGGTCTACGGCGGATTGCTCGCGATGCTGGTGGACTGCCACTCCAATTGGACGGCCATGGCCTACCACTATCGAAACGAAGGCCGGGCGCCTGGCAGCTTACCGCGTATCGACTGCGTCACTGGCCGCCTGGGGCTTGAGTACCTCAAACCAACCCCTATGGGGGTTGAGCTGCTGCTCAAGGCTCGGGTTGAGGGGGAAGTAGCACGCAAAAGCCGGGTGATCTGCGAGGTGTGGGCCGATGGGGTGCTCACTGTCAGGGCCGATTCGGTGTTCGTCCGTGTCGATACCGATAAGTTGCAGCGCCAGGCCCATGCAAGGGCGTGAGTTCCTTACGGCCAAGCCTGCCTGAGCGGGAGAACGCGTGATGCTGCAACTGACCCCTGCCACTGACAGTGACCTTGCGTTCGCCCGCGACCTGACGCGCCGTCTCATGCTGCCGTATTACCACCGCTACGACCTGCTCTGGGTGGAGCAGGCGTTCGATCAGGCCTGGCAATGGCGCGAGCAGTGGCTGGTGACCGATACCGACGCCGTGTTGGGTTTCTGCAGCCTCAGCCAGGATAGCCAGGCGCTGTTCATCCGGGAGTTGCATTTGCTTCCCGCCCACCAAGGGCAGGGCGTTGGTAGCTGGGTGCTCGAAACGCTTGCGCATTGGGCAGCCCAACGGCGCCTGGCGTTGCTCAGGCTGATGGTGTTTCGCACCAATCCGGCGCGCAGGCTTTACCAGCGACGAGGCTTCGTCGAAATGGGTGAGGATGACTGTTTTGTGCGCATGCAGCGCACGATCGATTGCTCAGGACAATGATGCCTTGTCCCAACCGGCTGGCAGCGGCATAGTGCCCTGTGTGAGCGACGCGGAGGTAAGTGCGGACGTGGCGCTGCTCGGAGATACCCAGGGACAAGGAGACGCCCGGATGAATGGAATCGGCCCCCGGCTGCGGGAAGAACGTGAACGGCTGGGCATGACCCAGCGTGTATTCGGCGATATCGGCGGGGTGGAACCCAACGCGCAGGGCAAGTACGAGAGTGGGGAGCGCACGCCACGTGTCGATTACCTGGCCGCCGTAGCGGCCAGGGGGGTTGATGCGCTGTATGTGCTTAACGGGGTGCGTACCCCTGTACCCTTGCACGGGCTTAGTGCGCAGGAGTCGGACGTGCTCAACGCGCTTCGGCGCGTCGCTGAAGCCGACAGGGCGGCGATTTATCACCTGTTGAAACGTCTGTCCGACGACAGGCATGAGCATCCGGGGCGTATAAGTTCGGACGCCGGTCGTCAGCCGTTTCTGACGAAAGCAATGCGCTAGGCCGGTTGTGAAAAATTTTGTTAAGGTGGCGGCATCCAATCGCCCTGCTGAAGAGGTGTGTGCTTGATTAGGGTCCTAGTGGTCGACGACCACGATCTGGTACGAACCGGTATTACGCGCATGCTGGCCGACATCGACGGCTTGCAGGTGGTAGGTGAAGGGGACTCTGGCGAATCGGCGCTCAAGCTTGCGCGCGAGCTCAAGCCAGACGTTGTACTGATGGACGTCAAGATGCCTGGCATCGGCGGCCTTGAGGCCACACGCAAGTTGCTGCGCAGTCACCCTGACATAAAGGTGGTGGCAGTGACCGTGTGTGAAGAAGACCCGTTCCCCACGCGCCTGCTACAAGCAGGCGCGGCCGGCTACCTGACCAAGGGGGCAGGGCTCGATGAGATGGTTCAGGCCATTCGCCTGGCATTCGCCGGCCAACGTTACATTAGCCCGCAGATCGCCCAGCAGTTGGCGCTCAAATCGTTCCAGCCACAGGGCTCGCCGTTCGATGCGTTGTCCGAGCGTGAAATCCAGATTGCCCTGATGATCGTCGGCTGCCAGAAAGTGCAGATCATTTCCGACAAGTTGTGCCTCTCACCCAAGACCGTCAATACCTACCGGTACCGGATCTTTGAAAAACTCTCGGTCACCAGTGACGTCGAACTGACATTGCTGGCCGTTCGCCACGGTATGGTTGACGCAAGCCTGTAAACCTCATGTCTGAAGTCTTTGATGCCAGCGCATTCCTGGCGACCTGCAGTGGTCGCCCGGGTGTGTACCGAATGTTCGATGCCGATGCGCGGCTGCTCTACGTGGGCAAGGCCAAGAACCTCAAGAAGCGCCTTGCCAGCTATTTTCGCAAGTCCGGGCTGGCGCCCAAGACCGCTGCGCTGGTCAGCCGCATCGCTCAGGTGGAAACCACCATCACCGCCAACGAAACCGAGGCGCTGTTGCTGGAGCAGAACCTGATCAAGGAGTGGCGCCCGCCGTACAACATCCTGCTGCGTGACGACAAGTCCTACCCTTATGTATTCCTCTCCGACGGTCAGTTTCCACGGCTTGGCATTCATCGGGGCGCGAAGAAAGCCAAGGGGCGCTACTTCGGCCCTTACCCAAGTGCCGGGGCCATCCGCGAGAGCCTGAGCGTGCTGCAGAAGACCTTTCTGGTACGGCAATGTGAGGACAGCTACTACGCCAACCGCACCCGCCCGTGCCTGCAATACCAGATCAAGCGCTGCAAGGGGCCCTGTACCGGCCTGGTCAGCGCCGAGGAATATGCCGAAGACGTGCGCCACTCGGTGATGTTCCTGGAAGGGCGCAGCCAGCAGTTGGGCAACGAGCTCAATGCCGAGATGGAAAAGGCCGCCATGGACCTCAATTTCGAAAAGGCGGCCGAACTGCGCGACCAGATTGGCCTGCTGCGCCGGGTACAGGACCAGCAATACATCGAAGGGGGCAGCGGCGAGGTCGACGTCATCGCCGCGTTCGTCAACCCTGGTGGCGCTTGCGTCCACATGATCAGCGTCCGTGGTGGGCGTGTGCTGGGGAGCAAGAACTTCTTCCCGCAGGTCGGTATCGAGGAAGACGTCTCCGAGGTGATGGCGGCTTTCGTTTCGCAGTACTACGTCGGCAACCCGGAGCGTGAGTTGCCGGGGGAGCTGATCGTCAACGTGGTGCACGAGGACTTCGAGGCCATCACCGAAGCCCTCAACGCCCTGCGCGGCCGCGAGCTGACCATCAGTCACCGAGTGCGTGGCACCCGCGCGCGCTGGCAGCAGTTGGCAGTGACCAATGCCGAGCAGGCGCTCAACGCGCGCCTGGCCAACCGCCAACACATGGCCGCACGCTTCGACGCACTGGCTCAAGTGCTGGACCTGGACGAAGTGCCGCAGCGCTTGGAGTGCTACGACATAAGCCATTCCAGTGGCGAGGCCACGGTCGCCAGCTGCGTGGTGTTCGGGCCGGAGGGGCCGATCAAGTCGGACTACCGGCGCTTCAATATCGAAGGCGTGACTGCCGGCGACGACTACGCCGCCATGCACCAGGCCCTGACCCGTCGTTACGGGCGCATCCGTGATGGCGAAGGCAAGCTGCCGGACGTACTGCTGGTGGACGGGGGCAAGGGCCAGTTGAACATGGCGCGCGATGTGATGCAGGAGCTGGGTTTCAGTGAGCTGACCCTGCTTGGCGTGGCCAAAGGCGTTACGCGCAAGGCCGGCTTCGAAACCCTTTACCTGAACGATGTGCACAACGAATTCACCCTCAAGGGCGATTCGCCGGCGCTGCACCTGATCCAACAGATCCGCGACGAGGCTCACCGCTTCGCGATCACCGGTCACCGTGCTCGTCGCGGCAAGGCCCGGCGAGTGTCGAGCCTGGAGGATGTGGCAGGCGTCGGGCCCAAGCGCCGGCGCGACTTGCTGAAACATTTCGGCGGCCTGCAAGAGCTCAACCGCGCCAGTGTCGACGAGATTGCCAAGGCACCGGGCATCAGTAAAAAGCTTGCCGAGTCGATTTATGCCAGCCTGCATAGCGAGTAGAATGCCGGGTTCAACCCGCAGCCAGTCGTACCGATGAATATTCCAAACCTGCTCACCGTTCTACGCGTTCTGCTCATCCCGATTTTCATCCTGCTGTTCTACATGCCGTTCCACTGGAGCTACATGGCCGCCAGCAGCGTATTCGCCGTCGCCGCCGCCACCGACTGGCTGGATGGTTACCTGGCGCGTCGGTTGCAGCAGAGCACCCCGTTCGGTGCGTTCCTGGACCCGGTGGCCGACAAGCTGATGGTCGCCGTTGCGCTGGTACTGCTGGTGCAAACCCACGCCAACTTCTGGCTCACATTGCCCGCTGCAGTCATCATCGGTCGCGAGATCGTGGTGTCGGCGCTGCGCGAGTGGATGGCCGAGCTGGGCGCGCGGGCCCATGTGGCCGTGTCCAACCTGGGCAAGTGGAAGACGGCTGCACAGATGCTGGCGTTGGTGATCCTGCTGGGCAATCCGCCAGCGGTGACTTTCTGGGTCATTCTGGGTTACGGGTTATTGTTAGTGGCAGCGGGTTTGACCCTCTGGTCGATGGTGCACTACTTGGTGGCCGCCTGGCCGCACCTGCGCGAAGGCTCGGAGCAGAAATAAAAGTTTTTTTGAATCAAGGGGTTGACGCGGTTTTGGATATCGCTAAAATGGCACCCATCACGACGCGGGAATAGCTCAGTTGGTAGAGC
>NZ_DIMK01000040.1:53944-176183 GCF_002425525.1 Pseudomonas sp. UBA5568
CGTTTCCCGCTCCAAATATCGATCTACAGAGTTCCATGGAAGTCTGTAAGTCATTGAAAAAAGACGCTTAGGCGTCTTTTTTCGTTTCAGTCAAAGCCGCGCCGATCCATGGGCATCCGGACTTTTTTAGTCCACAAATTAGTCCATGAAATTCGGACTCTCACTGTGGCGGTTTGTGCTGGAGAGGAGCGTCGAGCGTCACGAGCATCTAGCCCTGAATTTCATGTTCAGGAGCTCGTACATCGCACTTTGAGATGCAACCTTTCGCCAAGCCAATTCCACCGGCAAGGACTACACCCTCGGAAATAGCGACGGCCTGTCACTTGGCGTGAGCGGGCTGGCGGTAAATCTTGGCACTTTCGCTATTCATGGGCTGGCAAGCAAAAACGCATGCCCCTCGGTACCTACCCCGAAGTCGGCCTGGGCAGGCACGCTCACTGCGCGACGAAGCGCGGCGGCTGATCGCCCCAGATCCCAATCCCTGTATGCACCGGCCCCACCAGCGCCACACCCACAACCTCGCAGAGCAAAACACCTTCCAGGCGATGTACGGCTTGTGATTCAAGCACCGCAGTGGTGTGCTCAAGAAGGGCCTGCAGAGCACGCTGTAGCAGATCCAGCGCATCTTTGATAACTACGTGTTGCCTGTAGTGGGCAAATTTTCCATCTTTGCGGTCAAGCGGCATGACCTGCTGGAAGTGCTGGCCAAGATCGAGCGGCGCCGAGCTTACACCGTGGCCGAGAAGGTCCGGATGTGGTTCAAGCAGCTGTTTCGCTTCGCTTCGGTCAAAGCACCAGGGCTGGAGCAGAACCCTGCGCCGGATCTCGATGTGCTGGTCGCGCCTAAGCCGGCTGTGGTCCACAACCCCTTGCTGCGGGTGTCAGAGCTTCCTGGACTGTTTGAGGCTGTCGGGGGTACGGTGGTGCATTGCAGATCCGTCTAGGCTTGCGCCTGCTGTCACTGACGGGCGTGCGCACCAGCGAGCTGCGTCTGGCCACCCCGGATCAGTTCGACCTGCGGCGGGGGCCTATGGACGATTCCGCCCGAAGTGGTCAAACAGTTGCAGCTTGAAATGCGCAAGGAAGGCCGTCGTAACCAACAAACTGCGCCTTACTCCGTGCCACTGTCCAGGCAGGCGAAGGACGTTGTTCGGCAGTTGCTGCAGTAGATTACGGCCGCCACAGAAATACGACCCTCAAGGCACCGCCGAAAAAACCGACCCCGTGATGCGCTCACTCAGCAATTCCAACGCACGGATACCTGCCAGTGAATTGCCAGAAGCGTTGAGCGCTGGCGACCAGACGCAGATGCTGTACCGCCCGGGGACCACTGCCACGATGCCACCGCCCACGCCACTCTTGCCCGGCAGGCCCACGCGATAGGCGAAATTGCCGGCTTCGTCGTACAGGCCGCTGGTGGCCATGATCGCGTTCACCTGCTGGGCCTGACGTGCGCTGAGCACGTGTTCACCGCTGTGCGGGCAATAGCCGCTGTTGGCCAGAAACGCAAAGCCCCGGGCCACGTCGACGCAGTTCATCGACAGCGCGCAGTGATGGAAGTAGCTGCTCAGCACCGCGTCCACGTCGTTATGAAAGTTACCAAACGCAGTCATCAGCCAGGCCATCGCGGCATTGCGCGCGCGGTGCTGGTATTCGGACTCGGCCACCACCGTGTCGCTGACGATGCGCGGGTTGCCAGCCAGGCGGCGAACGAAGTCGCGCATCGACAGGGCAGGGGTGGCGAAGCGTGACTGGTTGATGTCGCAGATGACCAGTGCGCCGGCATTGATGAACGGGTTGCGCGGACGACCCTTTTCCACCTCCAGCTGCACCAGCGAGTCGAAGGCCTGGCCCGAGGGCTCGTAGCCCAAGCGCGACCAGATGTCTTCGCCGCTATGGTTGATCGCCTGGACCAGGCTGAACACCTTGGAAATGCTCTGAATAGAGAAGGGCGTGTAGGCATCGCCTGCGCAGTGCAACTGGCCATCAAGGCCCTGCACTGCGATGCCAAGCTGGTTAGGGTCGACCTGGGCCAGGGCGGGGATGTATTGCGCGACCTGACCCTGGCTTAGCAGTGGGCGCACCTGGTCGAGAATCTCTTGCAGCATGTCTTGCATCGCGACGGCCTTGGGAAGGAGGAAGGATGGGTCTCAGACGCTGCGGCACGCCGTCAGGGCACGCCTTCTACCCACATGCCCTGGCCGAGCGTCGAAGCTTAGTGAGCCGAGTGCGGCAGTGGGGTCAGGCCGCTTTTCTCGATAGCGGCGTCCGCCTGGGCAGAGGCCATGTAATCAAGCAGCGCCTGGGCCGCCGCCCGGTGCTGGCTGTTGGCAACCACCGCACCCGAATACATCGTCATCTTTTGCCCCTCGGCCGGGATCAGCCCCACGATGTCGATGCCGGGCACCGGCTTGAGCTCGCTCAGCTGCTGGAACCCGATGGCTGCCTCACCGCGTGCGACCACCTTGCCGACGGGTTCGGCAGGGATCATATGGGCTTTGTGGGCGAAGCCTTCGCCCAGGTTCATGCTAGGGAACAGGGTCTTTGACAGGTAGACCCCGCTGGCACTGTCGGAGTAGGCGACCGAAGGGCTATCCAGCAACACCTGACGCAACTCGCCCATCGTGCCGATAGCCGGCTTGGGCTCGCCTTTGCGCACGGCCATGGCGATGAACGACTTGCCCAGGTCGATGCGGCTTGCCTGGTCGGCCTTGCCGTCGGCAACCAGAATGTCCAACGCCGAGCCCACCATCAGCACCACATCGGCCGGCTCGCCACGTTTCAGCCGGTTCGGGATGGCTTGCGGGGTCTGGCCCATCGATGGCGCGGCAAGCACGTTCAGCTTTACCCCGTAGGTGTGTTCATAGGCAGGTGCAACGCCGCGGATGGCACCCATGATGCCGCCGGAGCTGAGCACGGTCAGCGTGGTGGCCTGGTCATGGGTGGGTTCTGCGGCAGAGCAGGCAAAGGTGGCGACCAGCAGTGCCGTGCAGGACAGCGTTTTCAGCATGGAGATACTCCAGATAAAACGGGCAGCTTATTGGCAGCCTGGCCCGGCGCTAAATTAAGCGGCGTTAAGAATGTTTCATGCTCACCGGTTCGGCCATTTCTCCAGCAGGATCGACACGAACTTCTCTGCCGCCGGCGACAGCGAGGCGCCGCGGCGGTAGACCAGACCCAAGGTGCGGGTCACCTCCGGCTCGATCAACGGCACGCTTACCAGGGTCGGGTGGTCTGCACTGGGCATGGCCAGGCTAGGCATGGCCGAGACGCCAAGGCCGGCCTCGACCATGCCCAACGACGTGGACAGGTGCTGCACTTCGTAGAACCATTTGGGCCGCAGGTTCAGCCCGGCCAGGGCGTGGTCGAGCAGCATGCGGTTGCCGCTCAATCGACCCACGCCGATCAAACGGTAGTCGGCAAGCTCGGTCCAGGTCACCGCATCGCGGTTCGCTAGAGGGTGGTCGCGCCGGCAGGCCAGCACGAAGTGCTCCTGCACCAACGACACGAACTCGATGTCCGGGTGCTGGCCGCTCATCATGTTGATGCCAAAATCGGCTTCACCCCGCAGCACGGCCTCCAGGCCATCATTGGCGCTCAGGTCCAACAGACGAATGCGGATCTTGGGGTATTGGTCGTTGTAGTCGCGGATCACCGACGGCAGGAAATAGAACGCTGCAGTCGGGATACAGGCCAGCGTCACCTGCCCGGTCTGACGCTCGGCCAACTCCCGGATACTGAGAATCGAATCCTCGAAGTCGTCCAGCAAGCGCCTGGCCTTGGGCAGAAAATCACGGCCCACGCTGGTCAGGCTGACGCGGCGCGTAGTGCGCTCCAGCAGCGACGTGCCCAGACCTTCTTCTAGCTTCTTGATCCGTCGACTCAGAGCCGGTTGGGACAGGTGTAATACCTCGGCAGCCTCGTGAAAGCTCCCAAGTTCGGCGATTTTGACGAAAGATCGTATGTCTTGAAGCTCATATTCCACCAGTCACCTCCTCACCAAAAATGCCTATTATTGTTTTGTGAAACGGAATAATCACTACGATATTTGCATTGGAATGATTTATCCATCCCTGTCACTCTTTTGCTCACGGCATCAATGATGTCCATTGATCAACAAGAGTGCGAAATCATGCAACGAATTCCTTGCGTACTCATGCGCGGCGGCACCTCCAAGGGGCCGTTTTTCCATGCGTGGGACTTGCCTGCCAATGTGGTCGAGCGTGATGAATTGCTCATCGACCTGATGGGGTCCGGTCATGAGCTGGAAATCGACGGTATCGGTGGCGGCAGCCCGCAGACCAGCAAGGTCGCGATCATCAGCCCGTCGCTGCATGCCGACGCCGACGTCGATTACCTGTTCGTGCAGGTGATGGTCGCCCAGCGCCGCGTGGACACTGCGCCCAACTGCGGCAACATGCTGTGCGCGGTCGGCCCCTTCGCCATCGAGCAGGGGCTGGTCAAGGGCCAGGAAGGCAAGACCTTGGTGCGCATCCGTAACCTGAACACGGGCACCTTCGTCAACTCGCTGGTGGAAACCCCAGGTGGCATCGTGCGCTATGAAGGGCGTACCGCCATCGATGGCGTGCCGGGCACCGCCGCGCCGGTGCACCTGACCTTCCTCGATGCGGTTGGCAGCAAGACCGGCAAGCTGTTACCTACCGGGCAAGCCAAGGATGTGATCGATGGCGTGCCGATGACCTGTATCGACATGGCCATGCCCATGATGGTCATCCAAGCCAGTGACCTGGGCATGACCGGCGCCGAAACGCCCGACGAGCTCGACGCCAACGGCCCTCTGCTCAAGCGTCTTGAAGCGCTGCGGCTCAAAGCCGGCAAGGCCATGGGCCTGGGCGACGTCAGTGGCATGGTGATACCCAAGCCAGTGCTGGTGTCCAAGCCGCGCTACGACGGCACGCTCCAGGTGCGCTACTTCATGCCGCACAATTGCCACCGTGCCCTGGCGATCACGGGTGCTGTAGGGCTGGCCACTGCCTGTGTCAGCCCTGGCAGCGTCATTGTGGATCTGCTGGGTGAACACGCCCTGGAATTGAGCCAGGTTCGCCTTGAGCATCCAAGCGGTGGCATCGACGTCGCGTTGTCACGCAGCGGCGCCGATGGCAAGACCTTGCAAGCCTCGGTGGTACGTACTGCCCGGCGGCTGTTTTCAGGATTCGTCTACGCGCCCACCTTGCGCAGGTTGGCTGGCTAGCCACCTGCATGGATTGACCGCGGCACCTTGCAACAAGCGCATCCGCACAATATGAACAATGGGTGATGCCTCATGAAACTTGCCAAATCGCTGTACTTCCAGATCCTCTGCGCCGTCCTGCTGGGTGTAGTGGTCGGTCACTTCTGGGCGCAACAGGCCGTTGCGCTCAAACCCCTGGGCGATGCCTTCATCAAGCTGGTCAAGATGATGATCGCGCCCGTGGTGTTCTGCACCATCGTCACCGGTATAGCCGGCATGACCGACAAGCGCTCGCTCGGGCGCCTGATGAGCAAGACACTGCTGCTGTTCCTGGGGCTGACCATCGTCAGCCTGATCATCGGCCTGGCCGCGGTGTACCTGTTCAAGCCAGGGGTCGGCATGAACATCGACCCGGCCACCCTGAGCACCGAAGGGTTGACCCAGTTCACCGCCTCGGCCGCCAAGCTGGGCGTGGTGGACTTCTTCATGCACATCATCCCGGACACCTTCATGGGGGCGTTCAACAAGGGTGAAGTGCTGCCGGTGCTGTTCATCGCCGTGCTCAGCGGGTTCGCGCTGTCGTCCATGGGCGAGAAGGGCAAGCCGGTGCTGGATGTGCTGGAAGCGGTCTCGACCATGGTGTTCCGCATCTTCGGCTACCTCATGCGTTTCGCACCGGTCGGTGCGTTCGGTGCCCTGGCGTTCACGGTCGGGCAGTACGGCGTGACCTCGCTGGGGTCGCTCGCCAAGCTGATCGGCACGCTCTACATCGCCTGTGCGTTCTTCGTGCTGGTCGTGCTGGGCGGCATCTGCCGCGCCCATGGTTTCAGCCTGTGGAAGCTGCTGCGCTATTTCCGCGAAGAGTTCCTGGTGGTACTGGGCACTTCTTCCACGGAACCGGTGTTGCCGCGCATGCTGGAGAAGCTGGAAAAGCTTGGCTGCAAGAAGGGGGTCGTTGGCCTGGTACTGCCCACCGGCTACTCGTTCAACCTCGACGGCACGGCGATCTACTTGTCTTTGGCCGCCGTGTTCATTGCCCAGGCCTGCAACATCGACCTGAGCCTGGGCCAGGTGGTGACCATGCTGGCGATCATGCTGCTGTCGTCAAAAGGCGCAGCGGGCGTGACCGGCAGCGGCTTCGTGGCCTTGGCTTCGACCCTGACCGTTGTCCATGACATTCCGCTGGCAGGCCTGGCCCTGCTGATCGGTATCGACCGCTTCATGTCCGAAGCCCGCGCCCTTACGAGCCTTGCCAGCAATGCCGTGGCCACCGTGGTGGTGTCGATTTCCGAGAATGCGTGTGACAAGCAGGTTCTGCTCAGTCGCCTCAATGGCGAGCCTGTGGCCGAGCAGGCACCGGCGACGGTAGGCCCCGACGCCGCCTGGGTCGCCAAGCCAGGCCACCACGGCTAAGACGTCCGCTACACCCTGAACTCAAAACGCAGCAACCCGCGTGCAGGAACGCGCGCGGGTAGGGGGCTCGTCTGCGCCATCGGCGGCCCAACCCGGATAAAAACAAGAGAGAAAAGCCATGCTCGCACTCCTGGGCTTGATCATGGTGGTGACGTTCACCTACCTGATCATGAGCAAACGCCTGTCCCCGATCGTCGCCTTGACGGTCGTACCGATCGTCTTCGCGCTGGTGGGGGGCTTTGCGCCTGACCTTGGCAAGATGATGCTCGACGGGCTGAAAATGGTGGCCCCGTCGGCCGCCTTGCTGCTGTTCGCCATCCTGTTTTTCGGCTTGATGATCGATGCCGGCCTGTTCGACCCTCTGATCCGTAAGATCCTCAAGCGCGTCAACGGCGACCCCATCAAGATCGCCATTGGCACTGCATTGCTGTCGCTGCTGGTGGCACTGGACGGTGACGGTACCACCACCTACATGATCACCTGCGCCGCCATGCTGCCCTTGTACAAGCGCATCGGCATGAACCCGATGATCCTGGCAACGGTGTCGATGCTGTCGTTGAGCATCATGAGTGGCATGAGCCCCTGGGGCGGGCCTGCCACCCGTGCCATCGCAGCGCTTGGGCTCGATGCCACCGACTACTTCATTCCCATGCTGCCCACAGTGATCGGTGGGGCTGCCTGGGTGGTGTTCACCGCCTACTTGCTGGGGCGTGCCGAGCGACGCCGCATCGGCAACGTGGCCCTGGAGTCCGGCGGCGGCAATTGCTACATCAAGGAAATCCTGGGTGACACGCCCCACAAGCGTCCGCGTCTGGCCTACGTGAACCTGGTGCTGGTCATTGTGGTCATGACCGCACTGGTGCTGGGCCTGATGCACGCGGCGATCCTGTTCATGATCGGTTTCGTTGCCGCCTTGATGATCAACTACCCGCAACTGGAACTGCAGAAAGAACGCATCCTGGCCCATTCGGGCAACGCCATGACCGTGGTGCTGCTGGTGTTCGCCGCTGGTATCTTCGCCGGCATCTTCTCGGGCACCAAGATGGTCGATGCCCTGGCGCAAACCCTCGTGGACTGGATCCCGGAAGCCTGGAGCCACTGGTTCCCGCTGGTGGTGGCGCTGACCAGCATGCCGCTTACCTTCGTGCTGTCCAACGATGCGTACTATTTCGGGGTGGTGCCGATCCTGGCCAATGCTGCCGCCGCCTATGGCATCGACCCCGTTGAAATCGCCCGCGCCTCGGTGCTTGGTCAGCCGGTGCACTTGATGAGCCCGTTGGTCGCCTCGACCCTGCTGCTGGTGGGCATGGTGGACAAGGACATCGGCGACTTCCAGAAGGCCACGGTGAAGTGGGCAGTGCTCACTTCGCTGGTCATCACCGCCTTGGCGGTGTTGACCGGTGCGTTGTCGTTCTTCGTCTGAATGGTGCGGGCGCCAGGCGCCCGCCATCGCTGACACCCCAAAAACAACAATAGAGTACCGATCATGTCCTTGACCCTCGTGCGAGGGGCCACGTGTGGCCTGCTCTGCGGCTGCCTGCCTGTGGCCGGCGCTACTGGCTTCATCGATGACAGCAAGCTCAAGTTGCAAATGCGCAATGTCTATTTCAACGAAAACTTTCGCGACGAACAGGGCATGAGCCCCCGCGCCGCAGCCACCGCCAAGAGCGAGCGTACCGAGTGGGCGCAGGGCTTCTTGCTCGATTATCAGTCGGGTTACACCCCCGGTACCCTCGGCGTGGGGCTCGATGCACTGGGCTTGTTGGGCGTGCGCCTGGATTCGGGGCGTGGCCGCAGTGGCACGGGCCTGTTGCCTGTGCATGACGACGGCCGGGCCGCCGACGCGTTCGCCAGTGCGGGCGGTACCTTCAAGGCGCGTGTTGGCCAGAACGTCGTCAGGCATGGCACCTTGTTGCCCAAGACCCCAGTGCTGGTGCACAACGATGCTCGCTTGATGCCGCAAACCTACCAGGGTACGCAGGTCACCAGTGCCGCAATCGATAACCTGAACCTCACGGCAGGGCACCTGACCCGTTTCAAACAGCGCGATTCTTCGAACAGCACCGGCCTGTACCTGGACGGCTACAGTGGCGGCGAAGCCGGAGACTTCAGCTTCGCCGGCGCCGACTACACCGTCAGCAAACAGCTGCGCCTGAGCTACTATCACGGTCAGCTCGAGCATTTCTATCGTCAGGACTTCGCCGGGGTGATTCACGACCATGCGCTGGCTGGCGGTGTCCTGACCACGGACCTGCGCTATTTCAAAAGCAAAAGCACCGGTGCGGCCTACGGTGGCCCGATCGACAATGACATGCTCAGCGGGCAAATCGCCTACACGCATTCCGGCCACACGTTCGGTGCAGGTTATCAAGCGCTCAATGGCGAAGCGAGGCTGCCGTACATCAGCGGGGCGACGGTGTATTCATTCAGCAACGTGGGCATTGGCAAGTTCATCGAAGAAGATGAAAAGACCTGGATGGCGAGCTATGTCTACAATTTCGCAGCGGCCGGGGTGCCGGGGTTGACCTTCATGACCCGCTACCTGAGCGGCGATAACGGCCGTTCTGGCGCGGCGGGTCTGAGCGAGTGGGAGCGCGATGCAGAGCTTGCGTATGTCGTGCAATCAGGCCCCGCCAAAGGGCTTGGCGTTAAGCTGCGCAACTACGTGTACCGCTCGGACTTTGCGCGTGGCCGTGACAGCAATCGGCTGTACCTGACGTACGATATCGCGCTGTGGTGACGTCGCGAGCATCAAGACGCGTGCGCTGGCAACCGTTTCACGCCCACAGCCCCAGCATGATCAATACGGGCATGCCCAGCGCGGCAGCAAAGGAGCAACCACCCAGCGCCAGGGCAGCGCGACCCTTGCGATACCAGCCATCGCGGCCCAGGGCCAGTGCAGGCTCGTACAAGCTGCGCCAGCACAGCTCGGTGGCGTGGAACGCCTGCAGGTGGTTGGGCGAGGCGTCCAGCCAGCGACGAAAGTCGATACGCTCGCATGCGGTGACGTCCGGGCTCTGCAAACGCACATACCACTGTGCTGCCTGGCGCGTCGGGGCATCGGGGCGGGGCTGGACGGCGAGCAACGCCTGCACCATGAGACGCTCGACACTGCGTAGCGGCAAGCCAAGACGTGTGGCGACCCTGGCCTGGGCCAACTGATCGAGACGGCTTAGCAGAAACACCTGGCGCGCAGCGCGTGGCAGGCGCTTGAGTGCGAGCAGTAGGGCAGCATCGCTATCGGCAGCGTGCTTGGGTAAGGGCGTGGGGAGGCGCAAGAGCATGCGGGTCATGAGCAGTTCCTTGCTGAAGCGAGCATCTGGGAGAGCATCCATGACGCTGATCTTAAGCTTAACGAGATTGATTCTCAAGTGCTGAACCGGCAAACTTTTGTAATGGCCGTTCACCCTTGGAAACACTTTTGCTACCATCGCCGCCATCACGATCTTCATTAGCCTGAAGAGCCAAAAAAAAGACCCAGCAAAAAGCTGGGTCAAAAACCGTGATTAGCCTGATGAGGAGATAATCCGAGAGCGACCTAAGCTCCGGGTTATCCAGCGGATCTCGCGATCAGCTGAGTGCAATAATAATCGTTATCATTTGCCAGTCAAATGATTTTTTTATACATGACGGTAGAATACCTACCGCTGCGCTTCCTTGTCCCCCAAACCAGGGCCTTGGCTTCACACGCCATGCGCCAACTTTGACCCCTCGCATTCTCCACTACCTGCCTCAAGCGGCGGGGTCTGCCGTGCGCTGGTGTTCCAGCAGCGCGCGAGCCATGTCCATCATGTGCATCAACGCAAACATCAGTTCTCGCTGGCTACCATGCTGGTGGGTGGCGGTTTCCTGGGCGGTTGCCGCCGCACAGCGCAGCAGGGCGATGGCGTGCTCCTGGGCTTGATCGCGTGTGACGCCCTCGTGAAGCGTCCAGATCCTGTTTTCGGGCGTGGGACGCGGCGGGTTGGGGTTCAGGTAATAATCAAGCGCGCGGCGGGCGGCTTCGCTGTCGAGATCTGTTTCGTCGTTTTTCGGATGTTTCATTGCGATACCTTCCAGGTTCTCGTCAAACACAATGAACTCAGAGCATAGGTCAATTTGTATTTTCTAGCGCCAAATAAATAATTCAGATTGTGTATTGCTGCTTCCAATACAGTCCGTATTGTTGCCGCTCATGGAAAACTGGAATGCATTTCTCAAGCGCTACAAGCGCGAACACAACCTCAGCCAGTTGAAACTGGCCGAGCGCCTGGGCATGACGCAGGGTGGGGTAGGGCACTGGCTTCGCGGCACGCGCCGCCCTACGTTGGAGACCATCAACGAAAAACTGGAAAAGCTCGGGCTGGTCTTTCTGGAGGCGCAGGTCATGGTGGTCGAGCGCGACCTCGTGCGTGAATCTCCCGGCAATTACGGCGCTGAGCCGCCTGTTTCCGCACAGGCCCTGCTTTATGCGAGCTTCCGCTTTCCAGTGCTCAAGTGGGCGGACTTGCAGGGCCCCTTGCCTGAAACCAGTGAGGTACATGAGCAGACCGACTACATGCCTGCGGGCAATGCATTCTGGCTTGCCGTGGAAAACGACTCGATGAACGCCGCCAGCGGCAAGAGCGTGCCGGAAGGCATGCGTGTGCTGGTCGACACCGGCTTGCCAGCCGAGCCCGGCCGGTTGGTGATTGCCCGCCAGCCTGGCAAAGCGCCTGTGCTACGCCAGTTGGTCGAAGAAGGCGGTGACAAGATGCTCAAGCCGTTGAACACCCGTTACCCCACGGTGCTGTGCGAAACCGGCTGCGAGTTCCTGGGGGTGGTGGTGCGGGTACACGGCGCGTTCTGAGGCCACGTGGCCCGAGCGGTGAGGCAAGGGCCGCAGGCCGTCGGGCACCGCGACCCCGAGGCGCTCAAGATTCCAGCTCGACCAATGCTGCCCCTTCGCTGACCATGTCGCCTTCCTGGCACAACAAGGCTTTGACCGTGGTGGCCTTGGGGGCCCGAATGCTGTGCTCCATTTTCATGGCTTCCAGCACCACCAGCGGCGCACCCGCTTCTACCGCCTGGCCTACCTCTACCAAGACTCGCACGATGCTGCCGTTCATGGGAGCGGTCAGGCCGCCTTGGTGGGCATGGTCGATGGCCGCTTCGGTAACCGGGTCGAATGCCTCGAAGGTGTGGAGCTCTCCGTCCCAGTGCAGATACAGGCTGGCGCCTCTGCGAATGGCCAGGTGGCGAGTGCGCAGGCCTGACTGCTCTCGCATCAGCCAATCGCCTTGCAGGCCCCACAGGCCTTGGGACGTCTGGTTGAGCGTAATGACCTGATCATGGCCGTTGCGGGTCAGATGCACAGTCGTCGAGGTGCCCGCCCCCAGGCGCAGCCCGTCTCGTTGGGCCCATGGGGAGTGGGGGTCATCCAAACGTGTGCGGGGCGGTTCGCTTTGCAACCACGCCTGGGCTGCAGCCTCCCAGCCCTCGTCCGACAAGGCCTGCGCGGTGGGCAACAGCACATCCTGATGACGCGGGATGAAGCCGGTATCCAGCTCGGCTGCTGCGAATGCAGGATGGGCCAGGATACGTCGAAGGAAGGCGATGTTGGTTTTGACACCGCCTACCGCGAACTCATCCAGCATGGCTAGCAAACGCAGGCGAGCCTGTTCCCGGTCTTCGCCCCAGGCGATCAGTTTGCCCAGCATCGGGTCGTAGAAGGGCGACACCGTATCGCCTTCGCTCACACCGCTGTCCACGCGCCGGCCTGCACCGCAAGCCGGTTCCCGGTACAGCGTCAGGGTGCCAGTGGCCGGCAAGAAGTCATTGGCAGGGTCTTCGGCGTACAGCCGCACTTCGATGGCATGACCGTTGAGCGGGACCTGGTCCTGGGTGATGGGCAGGGGCTCACCGCAGACCACACGAATCTGCCAGGCCACCAGGTCCAGGCCGGTGATGGCCTCGGTGACGGGATGCTCCACTTGCAGGCGCGTGTTCATTTCCATGAAAAAGAACTCGCCACGGGCGTCGAGCAAGAACTCCACGGTGCCGGCCCCAACATAGCCAATCGCTTGGGCCGCCCGTACTGCCGCCTCGCCCATGGCGCGGCGCAGATCTGCCGAAAGGCCTGGGGCAGGGGCTTCCTCGACCACCTTCTGATGACGGCGCTGGATCGAGCAGTCGCGCTCGTTGAGGTACAGACAGTGACCGTGGCGATCGGCGAAAATCTGGATCTCCACATGGCGCGGCTTCAAGACGTACTTTTCCACCAGCATCCGCGCATCGCCAAATGATGACAGGGCTTCGCGTTGCGCCGACGCCAGGGCGTCGGCCAATTGGCTTTCGTCCTCGACCACCTTCATGCCCTTGCCACCACCCCCGGCGCTGGCCTTGAGCAAGACCGGGTAGCCCACGTGCCGGGCGGCTTGCCTGAAGGTCTCCAGGTCCTGTGCCTGGCCGTGATAGCCCGGCACCAGCGGCACGCCTGCGGCCTCCATCAAGGCCTTGGCTGCCGACTTGCTGCCCATGGCGTCGATGGCTGACGCTGGCGGGCCCAGAAACATCAAGCCAGCGGCTTCGACTGCGCGGGCAAAGTCTGCGTTTTCCGAAAGAAAGCCATAGCCCGGGTGAATGGCCTGGGCACCGCTGGCCTTGGCCGCCGCCACCAGCTTGTCGATTTGCAGGTAACTGTCTGCCGCCTTGTTGCCACCCAGGTCCACGCACACATCGGCTTCGCGGCTGTGCCGGGCATTACGGTCGATGGCGCTGTGCACGGCCACCGTGGTCAGGCCCATGGCCTTGGCGGTGCGCATCACCCTGCAGGCGATTTCGCCGCGGTTGGCCACCAGCAACGTTGTCAATGGCGGGCGGTTCATGGGTGTGGCTCCTTGTTTGCATTGGCTTGCCAGGCAGGTTGGCGTTTTTCCAGAAACGCCCGCAGGCCTTCCTGGCCCTCGGCGCTTACACGAATGCGCGCGATGGCGTTCTCACAATAACGACGCAGGCCGGGGCTCAAGGCACCGCCATCGACCTCGCGCAGCAGCTCCTTGGTCGCGCGCATCGCCTGGGGGCTGTTGGCCAAAAGGGTTTCAACCCACTGACCCACGTTGGCCTCCAATTGGCTGGCCGGGTACACCTCGGCCAACAACCCAAGCGCCTGCGCCTGCGCCCCGCTGAAGCGCTCTGCCGTAAGTGCATAACGGCGGGCTGCGCGCTCGCCGATGGCCTTGACCACGAAGGGGCTGATGACCGCCGGCGCCAGGCCAATGCGTACCTCCGACAGGCACAGCTGGGCGTCTTCGGCGCCAATGGCCATGTCGCAGCAACTGATCAGGCCCAGGGCACCGCCGAATGCGGCGCCCTGAACCACCGCCAAGGTCGGCACCTTGATGCGGTGCAGTGCATACATCAACTCGCCCAGCTCGCGTGCGTCATCCAGGTTGGTGTTGAAGTCCAGCTGCGCCGACTGCTGCATCCACGCAAGGTCGGCCCCGGCACTGAAATGCCGCCCCCGCCCGCGCAGCAACACGAAGCGTACGCCCGCGTCATCGGCCAGCTGCCCCAGGGCAATGTTCAGCTCGCGGATCATCAAGGCATTGAAGGCGTTGTGCTTGTCCTCGCGGCTGAGCCACAAGGTGGCGAAGCCACGTGGGTCGTGGCTCACTTCTACCGTAGTGAAATCGCTCATGGGATCACATCCTGAATATGCCGAAGCGGCTCGGTTCGATCGGTGCGTTCAGCGCAGCGGACAAGGCCAGGCCCAGAACATCGCGGGTCTGCGCCGGGTCGATGACGCCGTCATCCCACAGGCGGGCGCTGGAATAGTAGGGGTGGCCCTGATGCTCGTACTGATCGAGGATCGGCTGCCTGAGCCTGGCCTCGTCCTCGGCGCCAAACGGCTCGCCGCTGCGCTCGCTCTGCTCGCGCTTGACCTGCACCAGCACGCCGGCAGCCTGTTCGGCGCCCATCACCCCGATGCGCGCATTGGGCCACATCCAGAGAAAGCGCGGGTCGTAGGCGCGGCCGCACATGCCGTAGTTACCGGCGCCGAAACTGCCGCCAATGATGACCGTGAACTTGGGCACCTGCGCGCAGGCCACGGCTGTGACCAACTTGGCGCCATGCTTGGCGATGCCGCCTTCTTCGTACTTCTTGCCCACCATGAACCCCGTGATGTTCTGCAGGAACAGCAACGGGATACCGCGCTGGCAAGCCAGTTCGATGAAGTGCGCGCCTTTTTGCGCAGCCTCGGCAAACAGGATGCCGTTATTGGCCAGGATGGCGATCGGGTAGCCGTGCAGGTGAGCGAAACCGCACACCAGGGTCGTTCCGAACAGGGCCTTGAATTCATCGAAGACCGAGCCATCGACCAGCCGTGCGATGACTTCGCGTACATCGAAAGGCTGCTTGGCGTCAGCCGGAATCACGCCGTAGAGCTCTTGCGCTGGATACAAGGGCGCAACCGGTGGCATGCATTGCACGGCGCCGAGCTTGCGCCAGTTGAGATTGGCCACGCAGCGCCTGGCCAGCGCCAGGGCATGCTCGTCATTGTCGGCGTAATGGTCGGCTACACCGCTGGTACGGCAATGTACATCGGCGCCGCCCAGCGCCTCGGCGCTCACCACCTCGCCCGTGGCAGCCTTCACCAGCGGTGGGCCGGCCAGGAAGATGGTGGCCTGCTGGCGCACCATGATCGCCTCGTCCGCCATCGCCGGCACATAGGCGCCGCCTGCGGTGCATGACCCCATTACCACGGCAATCTGGGCGATGCCCAGTGCGCTCATGTTGGCCTGGTTGAAGAAAATCCGCCCGAAGTGTTCACGGTCGGGAAACACCTCGTCCTGACGCGGCAAGTTGGCGCCGCCCGAATCCACCAGGTAGATGCATGGGAGGCGGTTCTGCAAGGCGATGGTCTGCGCTCGCAGGTGCTTTTTCACCGTCAACGGGTAATAGGAGCCACCTTTGACCGTGGCGTCGTTGGCCACGATCATGCATTCCACGCCTTCCACGCGCCCGATCCCGGCGATCAGGCCGGCTGCCGGAACGTCTTCGCCATAGACCTGGTGTGCAGCCAACTGGCCGATCTCGAGAAAGGCAGAACCGGCATCGAGCAGACGGTCGATTCGCTCGCGGGGCAACAGTTTGCCTCGCGAGGTGTGCCGCTCCTGCGCCTTGGCGCCGCCGCCTTGGGCTACCTGGGCAAGCAGTTCACGCAGGTTGTCCACCTGGGCCTGCATGGCCGCCTGGCACTGGGCGAATTCGGGTGACCTGGGGTTCACTTGGGATTTCAGAATCATCATGACTCCTGGTGCAGTGGCGCGCCCTTGGCGCGGCCCTGCAAGGTTGGCCAGTGTGGCCACGGCTGGCGTGATGAGCCTGCCGTGGCGCCAGCGCGTTCAGCGGGTCTCGTTGAACAACTCGCGGCCGATCAGCATTCGGCGAATTTCGCTGGTGCCGGCGCCGATTTCGTACAGCTTGGCATCGCGCAACAAGCGACCTGCGGGGAATTCGTTGATGTAGCCGTTACCGCCAAGAATCTGGATCGCTTCCAAGGCCATCTGCGTGGCGCGCTCGGCGGTGTAGAGGATCACCCCGGCCGCATCCTTGCGCGTGGTCTCGCCGCGGTCGCAGGCCTGGGCCACGGCATACAGGTAGGCGCGGCTGGCATTGAGCTGGGTGTACATGTCGGCGACCTTGCCCTGGATCAGCTGGAACTCGCCGATGCTCTGCCCGAACTGCTTGCGGTCATGAATGTACGGCACCACCAGGTCCATGCAACTCTGCATGATGCCGGTCGGGCCGCCGGATAGCACCACGCGTTCGTAGTCCAGGCCGCTCATCAACACCCGTACGCCGCCATTGAGTTGACCGAGGATGTTGTCCTGGGGCACGTGCACGTCATCGAAGAACAGCTCGCAGGTGTTCGAGCCACGCATGCCCAGTTTGTCGAACTTGTTGCTGCGGCTAAAGCCTGCCCACTCGCGCTCGACGATGAACGCAGTGATGCCATGGGGGCCCTTTTCCAGATCGGTCTTGGCGTAGATGACGTAGGTGTTGGCATCGGGTCCGTTGGTGATCCACGTCTTGCTGCCGTTGAGCACATAGTGGTCGCCGCGCTTGTCGGCGCGCAGTTTCATCGACACCACGTCCGACCCGGCATTGGGTTCGCTCATTGCCAGGGCGCCGACGTGCTCGCCGCTGACCAGCTTGGGCAGGTATTTGGCCTTTTGCGCGGGCGTGCCGTTGCGGTTGATCTGGTTGACGCACAAATTGGAGTGGGCGCCGTAGGACAGCGCGACCGAGGCCGAGGCGCGGCTGATCTCCTCCATCGCCACCACGTGGGCGAGATAACCCAGGCCTGCGCCACCGTATTCTTCCGGCACGGTGATGCCGAGCAGGCCCATGTCGCCGAATTTGCGCCACATGTCGGCAGGGAACAGGTTGTCGTGGTCGATCTGCGCGGCGCGAGGGGCGAGCTCGGCGGCGGCGAAGGTGCGCACCTGGTCGCGAAGCATGTCGATGGTCTCGCCCAGGGCGAAGTTCAGGCTGGGGTAATGCATGCGGGGGCACCTTGTTGTTCTTGAAATGGGATCACGCCGCTAGCGGCAAGCTTACCTGGGCAGGCGGCTGACGCCGACAACGTGCGTTGCTGCCTATCACCTTTACGTAAACGTAAACCTGCCCCTGCTTTTTTGTCAATTTATCCATCACCTTTACGTAAACGTAAATCTGAGCCAAAGTGATTGGCGCGCGCTTGGCCCCTATCCAGAACAATCAAAAGAAGGGACGCACATGACTCAACCCAGCTATACCCGCGGTCGCCAGGACCGCCCTTTGCTTACCCAAACCATCGGCCAGGCCTTCGACGCTACAGTAGCGCGCCTGCACGAGCAGGAAGCGTTGGTGGCTCGGCACCAGCGCCTGCGCTACAGCTGGCGGCAACTGGCAGAGCAGGTTGAGTCGTGTGCTCGAGCGCTGATGGCCCTTGGGATCGAAACCGGTGACCGCGTGGGCATCTGGTCACCCAACTGCGCGCAATGGTGCATTCTCCAGGTGGCAACCGCCAAGTTGGGTGCCATCCTGGTCAACGTCAACCCGGCTTACCGTGTGGGCGAGCTTGAATACGTGCTGCGCCAGTCAGGGTGCAGTTGGCTGGTCTGTGCCGATGCGTTCAAGCATTCCGATTACCACGCCATGATCCAGGCCTTGGTGCCCGAATTGGCTACCGCCGCACCCGGTCAGGTCACCAGTGCCTCGCTGCCTGCCTTGCGCGGGGTGATAAGCCTGGCCAACGACCCGCCTGTTGGCTTCCTGCCGTGGGAGGCACTGGCCACTTGGGGCGCGTCCGTCAGCCGCGAGGCGTGCACCGCCCGGCAGAACAGCCTTCATTTCGACCAACCGGTGAACATTCAGTACACCTCCGGCACCACTGGCGCGCCCAAGGGCGCTACCCTCAGCCATTACAACATCCTGAACAACGGCTTCATGGTCGGCGCCAGCCTGGGCTTGACTGAACGCGACCGCATGGTGATCCCGGTGCCCCTGTACCACTGTTTCGGTATGGTCATGGGCAACCTGGGCTGCATCACCCATGGCACTACCATGATCTACCCAAGCGACGCCTTCGATGCCGAGTTGGCCTTGCGCGCCGTGGCCGAGGAACGTGGCACCATTCTGTACGGCGTGCCCACCATGTTCATTGCCATGCTCGACCATCCGGCTCGCCAGCACGTGGACCTGTCGTCCTTGCGCAGCGGCATCATGGCAGGCGCCACTTGCCCGATCGAGGTGATGCGCAGGGTCATCGACCAGATGCACATGGCCCAGGTGCAGATCGCCTATGGCATGACCGAAACCAGCCCGGTGTCTTTGCAAACCGGGCCGGATGACGTGCTGGAACTGCGCGTCACCACAGTGGGCCGTACCCAGCCGCAGCTGGAAAGCAAGATCATCGACCCGCAGGGCGGCACGGTTGCACGCGGTCAGACCGGTGAGCTGTGCACGCGCGGCTACAGCGTGATGCTGGGTTACTGGGATAACCCCCAGGCGACAGCCAGCGCCATCGACGCGGCCGGATGGATGCACACCGGTGACCTGGCGGTGATGGACGAGGCGGGGTATGTGCGTATCGTCGGGCGCAACAAGGACATGATCATTCGCGGTGGCGAGAACATCTACCCACGTGAAATAGAGGAGTTCTTCTATACCCACCCGGCGGTGGCCGATGCCCAGGTCATTGGTATCCCGTGCAGCCGCTATGGCGAGGACATCGTCGCCTGGATCAAGCTGCATCCGGGTCACCAGGCTACTGCAGAGGCACTGCAGGCCTGGTGCAAGTCCCGTATAGCCCACTACAAGGTGCCCCGCCATATTCGCTTCGTCGATGAATTTCCCATGACGGTGACGGGCAAGGTGCAGAAGTTCAAAATGCGAGAAATCAGCATGGCGGAACTGGGGCAGATCACCTAGATCCTTCAGTGATGTGCCCCAGGGGTGATCCCTCACCTCGATTGCGATGCTCGCCAAATTGCCTCGGCCAGTTGAGCGACAGATGTTATCGACTCAGGCTTGAAACCGAAATCGAAATCGTCCTTCATCTGGCCAATGGCGCGCCTGAAGGCGTCCTTATCGAGTGTCTTCAGAACTGTCGCAGGATTAGTATCCTTGATGCCTGCCTCCTGGAGACACTCGATGACATAGGCTTCGTATTCATTTCGCTCGCTGTGGCTCATACCATCAAGCGTCATATCCGTAACTCCTGAATCACAAAGGTGACTCATGATCGGAACAACGCGGCCGATGCGCCACTGGCAAAACTGACAGTTTTCGACTTCAGTCGCCCGCCTTTATCGGGGGTTCCTGGCTGGGTGGATCACCCACGGTTGGCGGGACCGTCGGCTGAATCGGCAGCTCATCCGGATCACGCTCAGGCTCCGGGGGCGGGAGGTTGGGATCGTCAATGTTCGGATCGGGCGTTTCCGGGGGCGTTGGGAGCGTCATGGCCATGCCTCGTGGGGTTGAGTGAACCTGTCCTGCAGCGTTCGACCGCTGGTGCCGTGAATCAATTCATTTTTGAACCCAGACTCGGTCGCCGCGCTCTCAACCCTTACCGCCACCAGTCCCAGGGAGCAAGGCCTGATGTCTTTGAACGAGCCCTTCGAAAGCGTGCCCACGGCAAACGATCATCCGGAGCAGGTCATCAGCCTGTCCCAGGCCTTGATGGCACCGCGTATCGCCATCGAGGACACCCAGCCGGTGCTAGATGGCGGCGCCTTTGCCGCCAAGGCCATCAGCAATCAGCCGGTTTCGGTCAGCACCAAGGTATTCACTGACGGCCATGACCGCATGGCCGTGGTGTTGAACTGGCGTCAGGCCGGTAGCCGACGCATTCATTGTGTGCCCATGACCTCGCCTGGCAATGACCTGTGGCTGGCAGAATTCACCCCGACTGAAATCGGGCCGCATGTGTTCAGCATCGAAGCCTGGATCGATCCGTATGCCACGTACTGCTACGACCTGGAGAAGAAGTTCAATGCCGGTGTCGGCGTAAAGCTTGAGCTTGAGGAAGGGCGTTTGCTGCTGGGCAAGGGCATCGAATTGAGCAGCGGCGCTCTGCGCGAGCAATTACAGGCGCTGCAAAGCACCTTGCAGACGCTGCCCGAGGACGAACAAGTGGCCCTGCTGCTGGGCGCCGAGGCGTCGCAGATGATGGCTGCCGCCGAGCACCGCAGCTACCTGACTCGCAGTTGCGACTACCCGCTGGATGTGGACCGCCCGGCCGCGCAATTCGCCAGCTGGTATGAGCTGTTCCCCCGTTCGATCACCGATGATCCCCAGCGCCACGGTACCTTCAATGATGTGCACCAGCGCCTGCCGATGATTCGCGACATGGGCTTCGACGTGTTGTATTTCCCGCCCATCCACCCCATCGGCATGCAGCATAGAAAGGGCCGGAACAATGCTTTGCAGGCACAGCCGGGCGACCCTGGCAGCCCTTACGCAATTGGCAGTGCCGACGGTGGGCACGATGCGATCCACCCCGAACTCGGCACGCGTGAAGATTTCCGCCGCTTGGTGTCGGCCGCAGCCCAGCATGGTCTGGAAATCGCCCTGGACTTCGCCATCCAATGCTCCCAGGACCACCCTTGGCTCCAAGCGCATCCAGGCTGGTTCAGCTGGCGCCCGGACGGGACCATCCGCTACGCCGAGAACCCGCCGAAAAAGTACCAGGACATCGTCAACGTCGATTTCTACGCACCCGACGCCGTACCTGGGCTGTGGATTGCACTGCGCGATGTGATCATCGGTTGGGTGGAGGAGGGCGTGAAGACGTTCCGGGTGGACAACCCGCATACCAAACCCCTGCCGTTCTGGCAGTGGCTGATCGCCAATGTACGCAGCCAATACCCGGACGTGTTGTTCCTGGCAGAGGCGTTCACCAAGCCCGCCATGATGGCGCGCTTGGGCAAGGTCGGCTATGCGCAGAGCTACACCTACTTCACCTGGCGCAACACCAAGCAGGAGCTGAGCGAGTATTTCGAAACGCTCAACCAGCCCCCATGGAGCCAGTGCTACCGGCCGAACTTCTTCGTCAACACCCCAGACATCAACCCGTTCTTCCTCCAGCAGAACGGCCGCGCAGGCTTCCTCATCCGGGCCGCGCTGGCCACCATGGGGTCGGGCTTGTGGGGCATGTATTCGGGGTTCGAGTTGTGCGAAGCGGCAGGGCTGCCGGGCAAGGAAGAGTACCTGGACTCGGAGAAGTACGAGATCCGCCCGCGTGACTTCACCCAGCCGGGCAACATCATTGCCGAGATCGCCCAGCTCAACCGTATCCGCCGGCAGAACCCGGCCTTGCAGAGCCACCTGGGCCTGACGCTGCTCAATTGCTGGAACGACAACATTCTGTATTTCGCCAAGCGCACGCCTGCGCGTGACAATTACATCCTCATCGCCGTCAGCCTCGACCCGCATAATGCCCAGGAAGCCCATTTCGAACTGCCATTGTGGGAGCTGGGCCTTGATGACGGTGCCGAGACGCACGGCGAGGACCTGATGAACGGTCATCGCTGGTCGTGGTACGGCAAGACCCAGTTCATGCGCATCGAGCCTTGGCACCAGCCTTTCGGTATCTGGCGAATCAGTAAAGTCAGCTGAGCCTGGCGGAGAGCGGGCCCGCCTGCTCTCTGACGGTTTTTTACCGATCAAGCATTCAGAGGAATGGTACATGGCCAAGCGTACCCGCCCGGCAGCCTTCATTGACGACCCGCTGTGGTACAAGGATGCGGTGATTTACCAGTTGCACATCAAGTCGTTCTTCGATGCCAACAATGACGGTATCGGTGACTTCGCCGGGTTGATCAGCAAGCTCGACTACATCGCCGACCTGGGCGTCAACACCTTGTGGCTGCTGCCGTTCTATCCCTCGCCCCGACGCGACGACGGCTACGATATCGCCGAGTACAAGGCAGTGCATCCAGACTACGGCACCCTCGCTGACGCCCGCCGCTTCATTGCCGAGGCGCACAAACGCGGGCTGCGGGTGATTACCGAACTGGTCATCAACCACACCAGCGACCAGCACCCGTGGTTTCAACGTGCCCGCCATGCCAAGCGTGGCAGCAAGGCCCGCGACTTCTACGTGTGGTCCGATGACGACCACAAGTACGGCGGCACCCGCATCATCTTCCTCGATACCGAGAAATCCAACTGGACCTGGGACCCGGTGGCAGGCCAGTACTTCTGGCACCGCTTCTACTCCCATCAGCCGGATTTGAATTTCGACAATCCGCAGGTGCTCAAGGCCGTGATCGGCGTGATGCGCTTCTGGCTGGACCTGGGTGTCGATGGCTTGCGGCTTGACGCCATCCCGTACCTGATCGAGCGCGACGGTACCAACAACGAGAACCTGCCCGAAACCCATGATGTGCTCAAGGCGATCCGGGCCGAGATCGATGCCAATTACCCTGATCGCATGTTGCTCGCCGAGGCCAACCAGTGGCCGGAGGATACCCGTCCTTACTTTGGCGAAGGCGACGGGGACGAATGTCATATGGCGTTCCATTTTCCGCTGATGCCACGCATGTACATGGCGCTTGCCATGGAAGATCGCTTTCCCATCACCGACATCCTGCGCCAGACCCCGGAGATTCCGGCCAACTGCCAGTGGGCCATCTTCCTGCGCAACCACGATGAGCTCACCTTGGAGATGGTCACCGACCGCGAGCGCGACTACCTCTGGAACTACTACGCCGAGGACCGCCGCGCCCGGATCAACCTAGGCATCCGGCGCCGCTTGGCGCCGCTGCTGCAACGCGACCGGCGCAGGATCGAGCTGCTCACCAGCCTGCTGCTCTCGATGCCAGGTACGCCAACGCTGTATTACGGCGATGAGCTGGGCATGGGCGACAACATCTACCTGGGCGATCGCGACGGCGTGCGCACGCCCATGCAGTGGTCGCCTGACCGCAACGGCGGGTTCTCCCGGGCCGACCCGCAGCGGCTGGTGCTGCCACCGATCATGGACCCGCTCTATGGCTACCAGACGGTCAACGTCGAAGCACAGAGCCACGATCCTCATTCATTGCTGAACTGGACGCGTCGCCTGCTCGCCGTGCGCAAGCAGCAAAAAGCCTTCGGCCGTGGCACGCTGCGCACGCTGACACCCAGCAACCGACGCATCCTTGCCTACATCCGGGAATTCACCGACGCCGATGGCCACACCGAGGTGATTCTCTGTGTCGCCAACGTGTCCCGGGCGGCCCAGGCTGCGGAACTGGATTTGTCCCAGTACGCCGACAAGGTCCCCGTGGAAATGATCGGCGGTAGCGCCTTCCCGCCCATCGGGCAGTTGCCGTTCCTGCTGACCTTGCCGCCTTATGGCTTCTACTGGTTCGTGCTGGCTGCCCACGACCGCATGCCCAGCTGGCACAACCAGCCTACTGAGGGGTTACCGGAATTGACCACATTAGTGCTACGCAAACGTCTTGAAGAGCTGCTCGAGTCGCCTTCACGCGACGCCTTGCAGTCCACCATCCTGCCCCAGTATTTGCCCAAGCGACGCTGGTTCGCGGGTAAGGAAGGGCCTGTCGATCAGGTCGACCTGAGCTATGGTGTGCGCATGGCCACGGCCGGTATGCCCGTGCTGTTCAGTGAAATCGAGGTGACCAGCGACGGGGTGACCAGCCGCTACCAGCTGCCGTTCGGCTTGCTGCCCGAAGAGCAAATCAGCACGGCTCTGCCGCAGCAGTTGGCCCTGTCGCGCGTGCGACGGGCCAATGAGGTGGGCCTGATCACCGATGCCTTCGTCCTCGAACCCTTCATTCGCACGGTGCTCAAGGCCTGCCAGGAGGGCGTGCGCCTGACCTGCGGGAACGATCAGGGCGAACTGCATTTCAATCACACCGAGCAGCTGGCTGGCCTGGCACTGGGCGATGACAGCTCGGTGCGCTACCTGAGCGCCGAGCAGTCCAACAGTTCGGTAGTGGTGGGCGATTCGGTGGTGCTCAAGTTGATCCGGCGGGTCAACGCAGGCATTCACCCAGAGCTTGAAATGAGCGCTTATCTCACCGCTGCGGGCTTCGCCAATATCTCGCCGTTGCTGGCCTGGGTCAGTCGCGAGGATGCCCAAGGCGCGCCACACCTGTTGATGATTGCCCAGGGCTATCTGAGTAATCAGGGCGATGCCTGGGCCTGGTCCCAGAACACCTTGGAGCGCGCCATTCGCGACCAGATGCAGCCCTCCAGTGCCGAAGGCGAACCCCATACCGACGCGGTCAGCGAACTGCGCGACTTCGCTTCTTTGCTGGGTCAGCGCCTGGGCGAGATGCACCTGATGCTCGCCGCACCTACCCAGGACCAGGCCTTCGCGCCTTATCCCAGCACTGACGCTGACAGCGAGCGGTGGAGTGCACAGATCAGCACGGAGCTGACCCACGCGCTGGATCTGCTGGTGCAGCACCGTGACAAACTCGACCCTGAAAGCCAGGCGTTGGTCGATGACTTGCAGCAGCAGCGCGACGGGCTCGCCCAACGCGTGGCAGAACTTGCACGGCAGGCGCAGGGTGGGCTGTTGATGCGCGTGCATGGCGACCTTCACCTGGGCCAAGTGCTGGTGGTGCAAGGCGATGCCTACCTGATCGACTTCGAGGGGGAACCGTCCCGACCACTGGAAGAGCGCCGGGCCAAGCACAGCCCGTACAAAGATGTCAGCGGTGTGTTGCGCTCTTTCGACTATGCTGCTGCGATGATCCTGCGCAGCGCGTCTACGATGGACCTTTCCGAGCCGGCGCGACAAGCTCGGCAGCGGGTGGCACGACAGTACCTTCACCAGTCCCGGCATGCGTTCATCGAGGCTTATGGCCTGGCCACCGCGGCCATGCCCCACGCCTGGGAGCAAGCCGAAGGCGAGCGTGCGGCACTTGAGCTGTTCTGCCTGGAAAAAGCGGCATACGAAATAACTTATGAAGCCGAAAATCGTCCAAGCTGGCTGGCCGTGCCTTTACATGGCCTGCATGGACTGATCAGTACCTGGGGAGAGTCAGAATGAACGTTTCAACGCGTGAAAACGGCGGGCTTGGGCAACGGGACCTGGATGCCCTGGCGCGCGCCGAGCACGCCGATCCTTTTGCGGTACTGGGGCCTCACACCGATCCAGCAGGGGTCATGACCATTCGTGCCTACCTGCCCAATGCCCTGGGCGCCCGCGTGCTGGCGCGCGACGACCAGCGCGTGCTGGCCGACATGCGGCCAGGTGCATTGCCTGGCCTGTTCACCGCGCACCTGAACGAAGCGCATCCCTATCAGTTGCACATCAACTGGGCCGGCGGCGAGCAAGTCACGGAAGACCCCTACAGCTTCGGCCCGCAGCTGGGCGACATCGACCTGCACCTGTTCGCCGAGGGCAATCACCGGGACCTGGCAGGGCGCTTCGGTGCCCAACCGGCACAGGTCGACGGGGTGGATGGGGTGTGCTTCTCGGTCTGGGCACCCAATGCGCGCCGGGTATCGGTCGTGGGCGAGTTCAACAACTGGGACGGCCGTCGGCACCCGATGCGCCTGCGCCATGGTGCCGGTGTCTGGGAGCTGTTCATTCCACGTCTGGGTGTGGGTGAAACCTACAAGTTCGAGGTGCTGGGCAAGGACGGGATCCTGCCGCTCAAAGCAGACCCGTTGGCCCGTGCTACCGAGTTGCCGCCCAGCACCGCGTCCAAGGTGGCGGGGGCGCTTGGGCATGAATGGCGCGATCAGCAGTGGATGGACGAGCGCGCCCAGCGCCACGCCTATACCGCCCCATTGTCCATCTACGAGCTGCACCCAGGGTCGTGGCGCTGCGAGTTGGATGAAGCGGGCGAAGTGGGGCGTTTCTACAATTGGCGCGAGTTGGCCGAGCGCCTGGTGCCTTACGTGCAGGAGCTGGGCTTCACCCATATCGAGCTGCTGCCGATCATGGAACACCCATTCGGCGGCTCGTGGGGCTACCAGCCGCTCTCGATGTTCGCCCCCACGTCGCGCTACGGCACGGCAGAGGACTTTGCCGCCTTCATCGACGCCTGCCACCAGGCCCGCATCGGCGTGATCCTGGACTGGGTGCCGGCGCATTTCCCCACGGACGAACACGGCCTGGCGCGCTTTGACGGCACGGCCCTCTACGAGTACGACAACCCGTTCGAAGGCTATCACCAGGACTGGAACACGCTGATCTACAACCTCGGGCGTAACGAGGTGCGGGGTTTCATGATGGCCTCGGCGCTTCACTGGCTCAAACATTTCCACATCGACGGGCTGCGGGTAGATGCCGTGGCATCGATGCTGTACCGCGACTACTCACGTAAGGCCGGAGAGTGGGTACCCAACCGCCACGGCGGGCGTGAGAACCTGGAGGCCATCGACTTTATCCGCCACCTCAACGGCGTGGCGGCGCATGAAGCGCCGGGTGCCTTGATCATTGCCGAGGAATCGACTGCCTGGCCTGGCGTGAGCAAGCCAACCGAAGAGGGTGGCCTGGGCTTCCACTATAAGTGGAACATGGGCTGGATGCATGACTCGCTCGCCTACATCCAGAACGACCCGGTGCACCGTACGCATCATCACAACGAGATGAGCTTCAGCCTGGTGTACGCCTACTCTGAGCACTTCATCCTGCCCATTTCCCATGACGAGGTGGTGCACGGCAAGCGCTCGTTGATCGACAAGATGCCGGGCGATCGCTGGCAGAAGTTCGCCAACCTGCGTGCTTACCTGGCCTTCATGTGGATGCACCCTGGCAAGAAATTGCTGTTCATGGGCTGCGAGTTCGGCCAGTGGCGCGAATGGAACCATGATCACCAGTTGGACTGGTACCTGCTGCAGTATCCCGAGCACCAGGGCGTACAGCGCCTGGTAGGCGACCTGAACCGCCTGTACCGTGACGTGCCGGCCCTGCATGAGCAGGACTGCAAGCCCGAAGGCTTCCAGTGGTTGATCGGGGATGACGCGCAGAACAGCGTATTCGCCTGGCTGCGGTGGAGCAGCGCGGGTGAGCCGGTGCTTGTGGTTGCCAACTTCACCCCGGTGGTGCGCGAGGCTTACCGCATCGGTGTGCCGTTCGGGGAACAATGGCAGGAACTGCTCAACAGCGATGCTGAAGCCTATGCGGGCTCCAATGTGGGCAACATGGGCGCGGTCGCCACGCAGCAGACCCCTTGCCATGGTCAGCCCTTGTCGCTGACGCTGAACCTTCCGCCGCTGGCGATACTGGTACTCAAGCCAGTCTGATCGCCAACCACCCGCGGGCGTCCTGCCCGCGGGTGAATTCAGGGCCCTGTTAGGCTGTCATGGACGCGATATGGCAGAAAAGCATTCTTTGAATGAGTGGCCTTGGTACCCTACGCGCACTTGATCATCTGACCATCGTCAGCCATGGGTCGGTCAACCCGGCAATCGTTTTGAACGTGGTTGGCGCAGGCTCAAGCGGCGACGGTTGACCTACCAGAAAAAGCCCGCCGGTCAATCCCTGGCTGGGATTGCCCGACGGGCTAGGAACGATCACGTCACGCGTTGCGCGTGACGTACCGCGTTTGCCATCATTCTTCGCTGTGTTGCAGCACCATCAGAGCTACCGAGCGCCCGGTCAGGTCAAATGAGCTGTCGAAGGGCAGGTCCTTGGGTTTGCGCAGTTGTGGCTGGTCTGTATCCATCACGCAGCTCCAGTGTTCGCCCTCTGGAACGCTTGGCAGCTTGAACGGCACGGTGTCGTGGTGGGCGTTGACAATCAGCAACACGGTGGACTCCGAACCTGGACGGGCAATGCCACTGACCTGAGCACGGCCGTCGATCAGCATGCCCAGGCAACGACCATTGGGGTCTTCCCACTGTTCAACGCTCATCTCGTTGCCATCCGGCGCCAGCCAGGTGACGTCCTTGACGCCGATCGCCTCGTTGTAATCGCCCACCAGGAAGCTGGAGCGGCGCAGCACCGGATATTTCTGGCGCAGGCGGGTCAGGCGCTTGACGAACGTCAGCAGCGCCTGGCCTTCTTCATCCAGGTCCCAGTTCACCCAACCGATTTCGCTGTCCTGGCAGTAGGCATTGTTGTTGCCATGCTGAGTGCGGCTGAATTCATCGCCGGCAACGATCATTGGCGTGCCTTGGGCAAACAACAGGGTCGCGAAGAAGTTACGCATCTGCCGCATGCGCAGGGCATTGATTTCCGCGTCTTCGGTGGGGCCTTCGGCCCCGCAGTTCCAGGACAGGTTATTGCTGGTCCCGTCCTGGTTGTTTTCGTCGTTGTCCTCGTTGTGCTTCTCGTTGTACGACACCAGGTCGCGCAAGGTGAAGCCGTCGTGGGCAGTGATGAAGTTGACCGACGAATACGGCCTGCGACCACGGTTGTTGAACATGTCGCCAGAGCCGGTCATGCGTGCGGCGAAATCGGCCAGTTGGCCCTCGTCGCCCTTCCAGAAGGCGCGCACGGTGTCACGGAAGCGGTCGTTCCACTCAGCCCAGCCGGGTGCGAAATTGCCCACCTGGTAACCACCCGGGCCACAGTCCCATGGCTCGGCAATCAACTTGACCTGACGCAGCAGCGGGTCCTGGCGGCAGGCCACCAGGAAGCTGTGACGCTCACTGTAGCCTTCGTGGTAGCGACCCAGAATGGTCGCCAGGTCGAAGCGGAAGCCGTCGACATGCATCTCGCCTGCCCAGTAACGCAGCGAATCGGTCACCAGCTGCAGGACGCACGGATGGCTCAGGTCCAAGGTGTTGCCGGTGCCCGAGTCGTTGATGTAGTAACGCTTCTGGTCGGGCATCAGGCGGTAATACGAGGCGTTGTCGATGCCGCGCATGGAAAGCGTCGGGCCCATCTCGTTGCCTTCGGCGGTGTGGTTGTAGACCACATCGAGGATCAGCTCCAGGCCCGCGTCGTGCAGGTGCGCCACCATCTCCTTGAATTCGGCGATCTTGCCGCTGGCCAGGTAGCTTGGGTGCGGCGCGAAGAACGCGATGGTGTTGTAGCCCCAATAGTTGTTCAGACCTTTGTCGAGCAGGTGCTGATCGTTGACGAAGGCATGGATGGGCAGCAGCTCGATGCTGGAAACGCCCAGGTCCTTGATGTGCTTTAGCAGCTCGTCGTTGGCCAGGCCTGCGAAGGTGCCTTGCAGGTTCTCAGGCACAGCCGGGTGGCGCTTGCTGATGCCCTTGGTGTGGGCCTCGTACACGACGGTCTGGTCCCACGGGGTTTGCACACGGTTGTCCCGGCCCCAGGTGAATGCGGGGTCGATGACCTTGCACTTGGGCACGAAGGGGGCGCTGTCGCGCTCGTCGAACGACAGGTCACCGTCTGGGTGGCCAATGGTGTAGCCAAACAGCGCCTCGGACCATTTCAGCTCGCCGACCAACTGCTTGGCATACGGGTCGATCAGCAGCTTGTTGGGGTTGAAGCGGTGGCCGTTCTCCGGCTCGTAAGGGCCATGTACGCGGTAGCCGTAGATCAGACCCGGATGCGCGTCAGGCAGGTAACCATGGTAGATCTCGTCGGTGTATTCAGGCAGCTCGATCCGTTCGAGCTCTTTCTCGCCGGTGGCGTCGAAGACGCACAGCTCGACCTTGGTGGCGTTCGCCGAAAAGATGGCGAAGTTCACGCCCAGGCCGTCCCAGGTGGCGCCGAGGGGGTAGGGTAAGCCTTCGCGAATGCGCGACGGTGCAACGGAGCGGGTTTTCTTTGCGGTGCGCGGGCTCATGGCAATCCTCGAATGGCCTTGTCTGGAAAATAAGGTTAAGTACTACAACGGCCCTGGCGTCATCAGGCCTGGCAACCGAGGGGCTCGGTGCCAGTGCGGCGCTGAAGACGGCAGGGCCGTGGATGGTTCAGCTAGCGGTCGGCTTTTTCGGTGCGCGTGGCTTCTTCGAAGCCGCAGGCTTCACCCCTGGCAGTGCAGCGACCTTGGGATCGGCTGGCGGCTTGGGTGCAGCAGCGGCTTTGGGCTTGGCAGGCGCCTTGGGCTTGGCGGGTGACTTGGCTTTGGCCCCCGGAGCCTTGGCCTCGGCTTCTGCCAGTTTGCGGGCCATGTCCCAGTGACGTTCTTCCTCACCGTGTGGCTTACCTTCCGACTCCCAGATCTGGTAGGCAAACTCGCGTATGCGTTTATCATCGACACTCATATGACGCTCCTGAATGCTAGTTATCTTCGATCAACAGATTGACTGGAAAGTCCGACAGCACAGCACAAACCATCAACTCTCTTACAGGGCTGACAACGGCCCCGCCGAAAAGTCCAGTCGAATTGGCAGGTGAGAAGTCGAACGGCAATATGACCCGGGTATCTTCCCAGTTCTGGGCAGGCACGTGAGGGCTCTGCGCAGCCCCCAGCAGCTCGCTGGCCAGGCGCGGCGCGACGATGACGGCGCGTTGGGTATCGCCCAGGCGGGCGAAGGCGACGATCTTGTCGGCATGGCGTCCCTTGACGGTCAATGGCAGGTAGCTGCCCCGGCGGAACAGCTCTGGGTTGGCCATGCGGCAGTCCAGTACGCGGGCCACTAGCGCCTGCTTGACCCGGCCGTCGTGCCAGTGGCTTAGCAACGCGTCGAGCGGCGCGGCCTCTGCCAAGGTGCTGCGTCGAGCGGGGTAGTCGACGGGTCGGCGGTTGTCCGGGTCCACCAGGCTGAAGTCCCAGTATTCGTTGCCCTGATAGAGATCAGGCACCCCTGGCACGGTCATGCGCATGAACGCCTGCACCAGGCTGTTGAGCGCTCCCGGGCAACTGATCAGCTGCGCCGCATCGGCGATGGAGGTACGCAGGGGCAGGGCATCGGCCTCCAGCAGCAACCCTTCCAGATAGCGAGCACAGCCCTTTTCGTAGGCTTCGTTGGGTGCGTTCCAACTGCTGCGCAGCTTGGCCTCGCGCAACGCCTTCTGTTGCCACTGACCGACACGTTCGGCGAACTGCTTCAAGCCTTGGGCGTCATCGACGGCCAAGCCCAAGGGCCAGGTGCCCAGCAGGGTCTGGAGCAGCAGCATTTCATCCCCAGGGCTCGGCGCCATGCCATCTTCCAGCTGTGCGCGCAACGGCGCTGCCAGCTCGCGCCAGTGCGCCATGCGGCTGGCCAGCCAGGGGCCGCGTTCGCTCAGCACAGCCAGGCGAGCGCGTGTGTCTTCACCGCGCTTGTGGTCGTGGGTGGCGGTAGCCAGCAGGTTGTCCGGGAAGTCCCGCAGGCGTCGCTGGGCCTCGTTGTGGAAGTGCTCAAGCGGTGCGCTGAAGCGTTCGGCTTCAAAGCCCACATCGTTGCGCGAGAGCAACCTCGCGCTGCGGTAGAACGCGGTATCTTCGACGGCCTTGGCCGCGCTGGGGGCGGTCAATTGCTGGAAGCGTACGCAGGCGTGGCGCAGTTGCTTGCGGGTACGACCCGGTGGCAGCTGGCGCCAGCCTTCGCCGCCCAGCCATTTTTCCAGTTGCTCGAGCAATGGCCAGTCGGCCTCGCTCAGGTCCTGGCGCGCATCGGCCAGGGCTTGCTGGAAGAATGCCTCGTCCTCGGCCGGGCGGCCGCAGGCATTGAAGTAAGTGCGGTAAACCGGGTAGTGCGCCACCAGTGCCTGCAAGGCGCGACGAATGGCGCCCAAGGACAGATCGCGGGTCATCAGGTCGTTTCGCGCGACTTGCAGCAGGGCTTGCGCCACCGACTCGCAATCACCTGCCAGGCTGGCGTTGAGCACCAGATGGCGCGCCAGGCGTACTTCTTCAGTAAACGCGGGGCGCTCGCTGACCGTCGACCACAGTTCGGTCAGCGGGGCCTCACCGGCCGGATCGTGCTGCAACAACGACACCTGGTTCATGAACTCGTAGCCGGTGGTGCCATCGGTGAGCCAGTCGCGGTGCAGATGCTCATCGACGCCGAGGATCTTCTCGACGTAGATGGGGAAGTGCTCCACGTCAGCGTCCAGCGGGCGGCTGGCCATCAGGCTGTCCACGCGCCGGCGCAGCTTGCGGCAATAACCGCGTGGGTCTGCCAGGCCGTCGATGTGGTCGATGCGCAGGCCATCGACCAGGCCGCGTTCGATCAACTCGAACAGCTTGGCGTGGGTGGCTTCGAACACCACCGGGCGCTCGACCCGCAAACCGCCCAGCTCATTGATGTCGAAAAAGCGCCGCCAGTTGATGTCGTCGGCAGCGGTGCGCCAGCTGGCCAAGCGGTAGGTCTGGCGTTCCAGCAGCAGGTGCAGGCGCTTGAAGCCGGCCTCGCTGCGGCTGTCAAATGCCACCAGGGCCGACGCCAGGTCGGCGCCTTCGCGCACGCGACGAGCCAGTTCGGCCTGCAGCGGTGCGGTATCGTCAAGCGGGGTGGCCGACTCGGCCAGGGCAGTGAACTGTTCGGCCAGGCTGGTCAGCGTCGGGTCAGCGCTTAGCGCCAGCACCCAGCCGTAGTCGACCGGGCAGATCGGGAAGCGGTGCTCATAATGAGCGATTTGTAGCACCCCATGGTCGGCGTCGAATTCCAGGGGAATCTGGCCTTCTTTTAGTGCTACCCCGTAATCGCTGCCCAGGAACGGCAGCAGCAATTGACCGGCCAGTAGCGGGTCGGTGGAATGCCACTGGATATCGAAGAACTCCGCATATGGGCTGCGACGGCCCCATGCCAATAAACTCTGCCACCAGGGATTGTCGGCGCCGCCTACGGCCATGTGGTTGGACACGGTGTCCACGATCAGGCCCATGCCGTGCTGGCGCAGCGCCTTGACCAGGCGCTCCAGGGCCGCTTCGCCGCCCAGTTCCGGGTTGACCTGCGTGGGATCGACGACGTCGTAACCGTGGCGTGAACCTGCTCGGGCCTTGAGTATCGGCGAGGCGTACAGATGGCTGATGCCCAGTTGAGCAAAGTAGGGGACCAGCGGTAGAGCATGGTCTAAGGTAAAGTCGCTGTGGAACTGCAGGCGCAGGGTCGCAGTGAGCGGTTTCATCGGTCGCGCTCCCACGCCTGCTCGCGCGCTTGCGCCAACACTTCCAGGCGCCGTGCGGCATCCTCGTTGTCAAGCATGTGGCTTGCCGGTTCGGCAAAACGGCGGCGCCAGTTGGGATGCCCTTCGGTGGTGCCGGGCATGTTCGGCTGTTCTTCCAGACCCAGCAGGTCTTCAAGCGGGACCAGCACCAGCGGAGCTTTGGTGTAGCCTACATAACCAATAGCGGCATCGATCACGGCAGTGTCGTCCTTCAGCGGGCCATAGTGGGTTTCAAGCGTGCGGCGCAAGCCTTCGTGTTCTTTGCGGCGGTCATCGCGCCATTGCTGTTCGGTGGACTCATCAATCAGGCCCAGTCGCCGGCTCCACTCCACGTCCCGGTTTTGCAACCAACCCGCCACGGTCGCCAGGTCATGGGTGCCGGTGGTCGCCAAGGCATCGTCGGGCCACTGAAGCTGAGGGGTGAACTGGCCTCGAGGCGCCTGCTCGAAGGGCAGCACGCGCATGCCTAGGATGTTTTTCTGCGCCAAGGCCTCGCGTAGCCCGTCCGGTACCGTGCCCAGGTCTTCACCCAGGATGATTGCACCGTGGCGGCTGGATTCGAGCGCCAGCAAGCGAAGCATGTCTTCGAGCGGGTAATACAGGTAGGCGCCTTCATTGGGCTTGCCACCACGCGGGATCAGCCAAAGCCGTTGCAAACCCATCACATGATCGATGCGCAGGCCACCGGCATGGGCCAGGTTGGCACGCAGCATCTCGATGAACGCGCGATAGCCGTTGCGCTTGAGCCCTTCGGGAGAGAACCCGCAGATGCCCCAGTCCTGGCCTGAGCGATTGAGGATGTCAGGTGGCGCGCCAACGGTGAGGTTGGCCAGCAGTTCGTCCTGACGGCTCCAGGCTTGGCTGCCGGCGCCATCGGCGCCAACGGCGAGGTCGGCAATCAGGCCGACTACCATGCCGCTGCCTTTGGCTGCCTCTTGAGCGCGCTGCAGGCTGCGCTCGGTCAGCCATTGGCAGAAGGCGTGAAACTCTACCCTGGCCGGATAACTTTCGGCCAAGGCGCGGACTTCGGTTCCGAAGGGGTCGCGCCACGCCTCTGGCCAGTTGCGCCAATCAGCCCCATGGCCTTTGTCGACCGCCTCGGCTTGCAGCACTTCAAAACGGCAATGGTGCTCCAGTGCCTCGCCTGCGGCCTGGCGATAGCTCTCGAAATCGGCGCGTTGCGGGTGATCGCCTTGGCTGAAGTGCTGGTAGAGCGCGTCCAGCAGCTTGTAGCGCGCATCGGCTGCGCGCGGCCAGTCCACCAAAGCCGCTTGCTCGAGCGAGGTCAGGGTCTGTTCCAGGTGGCAGGCCTCGACCGCCAGGCGCACGGTGCGTTCACCCAGAATGGCCGCCGGGCTTGCGTAAAGCGTATTGAGCAGCAGCCTGCTCGAAGGCGAGTAGGGGCTGTAATGTTGTTGATCGAAGGCCGACAAAGCATGGATAGGGCTGATCGCCACCGCATCGGCGCCCCGTTCGGCCGCACTGCGTACCAGCTGCTCGAGGGCCATGCAGTCACCGTAACCACCATCGCCGGGGCGGCGCAGGCTGTAGAGCTGCGCCGACAAGCCCCAGCAGCGCGCAGGTGCCGCCTCGACCAGATCATGCAACGACGGGCAACCAGGCGGTGCGACCGCGAGCGTAAAGCGATGCTGCGCCACTTCCAGTTGGTGATAGCCGACTGGAAAATCACCTGGCAGGCAAGCCTGGGCATCAAGCTGCAAGTCGATGTGACTGCCATCTTCCAACTGACCACACACCGGGGCCTGCGCTGGGAAATACCGCGAGAGGTCGAGCGGCTTGCCCTGGTCGGCAGTGAGCAGGGGCGGGACGTGCTGGGCGTCATCGCTGTGCTCAAGCCTGGATAGACTGTCTTGTAGTTGCGCGTCGTCGCCAGCCGGATGGCCCAGGGCTTCGAGGAGTTTGCGCAGTACCTCGTCGGTCACTTGCTGCGGTTTGTTGTTGGCATCCACCCAGTTTCGGGCAAGGCCCGCCCGTTGAGCGAGCCGGTGAAGCAGGGAATCGCTCATGGCATCTCCTGGTTTGGGGGTAGCAGGGTGACCACACAGCTGAAGGGCGAAAGCGTCGAGCCGGCGTGCGCCTTGTCGCCGCTGTCGAAAAGGCAGGTGCCTGCAGGCGCAGCCGCCAGGTGCTGCGCCTGGTCGCCCAGGTTCAGGTCGATGCGCAAGGTACTGCCATCCCCCAGCTGCCAGCGTGCAGTCAGCGCCTTGTCAGCCAATACCTCGGCGCCCAGGGAACGGGTGCCAGGCAGGCGCGGGACCAGGTGCTGGCGGCGCGTAGTGAGCAGCTGCTGGTACAGCCCATGCCAGCCGGCAATCACATCCTGCGGGTCAGGCCTGGAGGCGTGGAACGTCTGCTCGGCGTTCGGGTCGGGAATACGCGCACGCTTTTCGGGGTCGGCGAAGGCGGCAAAATGCTCGAATTCACCGCGCCGGCCTTCGCGCACCGCGTCGGCGAGCTCATCATGAAAGTCGGTGAAGAACAGGAAGGGTGCACGGCTGCCGTCGTCATCGCCCATGAACAGCAAAGGAATCATCGGGCTCAGCAACAATAGCCCGGTTGCCGCGCGCAGGGCCGCGGGCGATGTCAGCCGGGTTAGACGCTCGCCCATGGCGCGGTTGCCGATCTGGTCATGGTTCTGCAGAAACAGCACGAAGGCGCTTGGCGGCAGGTGGCCGCTGGGTTCGCCGCGTGGTTCGCCATGGCGGTTGAGCTGGCCCTGGAAGACGAAGCCCTCGCCAAGGCAGCGCGCCAGCTTGCCGATCGGGTCATCCTTGTAGTCTTCGTAGTAGCCTTCGGTTTCATCGGTCAGCAACACGTGAAGCGCATTGTGGCCATCGTCGTTCCACTGTGCGTCGAAGCCTTGTTCGAGCAAGAACGCCTGGTTGTGCTCGTTTTCCAGCACCAGCCACACGTGTCGGCCCGGCTCGACGGCCTCGCGCACACGCTTGGCCAGTTCCTTGAGGAAGTCAGGCTGATCGATGGCATGCACCGCATCCAGACGCAAGCCGTCGATCCGGTAATCGCAGATCCACATCAGGGCGTTCTGGATGAAATATTCACGCACCTCGGGCCGGCGGAAGTCGATGGCGGCACCCCAGGGGGTCTGACGGTCTTCACGAAAGAACGAGCTGGCGTACTCATGCAGGAAGTTGCCATCGGGGCCGAAGTGGTTGTAGACCACATCGAGCATCACCATCAGCCCGTGGCCATGCGCCTGGTCCACCAGGCTGCACAGTTGCTCGGGTGTACCGTAGTTGTGCTGCGCTGCATAAGGCAGCACGCCGTCGTACCCCCAGTTGCGGGTGCCCGGGAATTGGCTGATCGGCATCAATTCAATGGCGGTAATGCCGGTCGAGGCAATACGGTGCAAATGGCTCGACACACCTTCATAGCCACCCAGTACGCCCACATGCAGCTCCTGGATCACCGCCTCGTGCCAGGGGCGGCCTTGCCAGGGATGCTGCCAGGTGTAGCCGGCCAGGTCCACGACTTGGCTGGGGCCGTGGACGCCCTCGGGTTGAAAGCGCGATGCGGGGTCGGCAACGCGAAGCTCGCCATTGATGCAGTAGCGGTACAGGTCCCCTGGCTTGGCAGGGGCGGTGCCAATGAACCAGCCATCGTCATCGTCATCGGGAACGAGGTCGACGGCGTCCTGATGCTGCAATTCCAAACTCACGCTGCGCGCGTCGGGTGCCCAGAGGGCGAAGCGCGCCGACGTGGCGTCCTCAACATGTGCGCCATGCCTTTGCATCTTCGACCTCTCTTCAGTAATGAGCCAATTGGGCTTGCTTGACCAGGTCTTCGTACAAGCGTGCGTAGGGTTCCACCGCTTGGCACCAGTTGAATGGCTGGGTCATGGACAGGCAACGCATGGCATTGAGCAGGTCCTTCTTCTGGTAGATGTAGAACGCCCGGCTGAGCGCCTCGCGGTAGCTTTCTACCGTCGACTCGTCGAACAGGAAACCTGTTACGCCGTTCTCGATGGTATCGGCCAGCCCGCCGGTCTTGCGTGCAACGGGCAGCGAGCCGAAGCGCTGGGCGTACATCTGGCTGAGGCCACATGGCTCGTAGCGCGAAGGCATCAGCAGGAAGTCGCTGCCAGCGAACATGCGGCGTGCGTCGGTTTCGTTGAAGCCGATGCGTACACCCACACGGCCGGGATGACGCAGGGCCAGTTCGCGCATGGCTTGCTCTTCTTCAGGCTCGCCACGACCAATGATTGCAATTTGGCCGCCTTGCTCGACGATGTACTCGGCAACGCCCAGGGTCAGGTCCAGCCCTTTCTGGTAGACCAGGCGCGAGACCACGGCGAACAGCGGGCCCTCGGAGGGGTCCAGCTGGAACAGCTCGCGCACTGCCTGTGCATTGCGCGCCTTGCCTTCCCAGTCGTTGATGCTGAAATTGTGCTGCAGGTGCTTGTCGGTCGCAGCATCCCAGCTTTCGTCGATGCCGTTCGGAATGCCGCCCAATAGCCCCTGTTGCGCCTTGCTGGCCAGGAAACCGTCCAGGCCGCAGCCGAATTCGGGGGTGGTGATTTCCTGGGCGTAGGTGGCACTGACCGTGGTGATATGGCTGGAGTAGGCCAGGCCAGCTTTCAGGAAGGAGAGCTTGCCGTAGAACTCCATGCCTTCCTGCTGCATGGCATGGTCGGGTATGGCCAGTTCCGGGCTGCAGCCACGGCTGTAGACGCCCTGGTAGGCCAGGTTGTGAATGGTGAACAGGGTCGGGGTGCTCAAGCCGCGCCAGTGCATGTACGCAGGGGCCAGGCCCGCTGGCCAGTCATGGGCATGCACCATTTCCGGTTTCCAGTGGATCATGCCTTCCCCGGCTGCGATTTCTGCAGCCGCCAGGCCCAGGCGGGCGAAACGGATATGGTTGTCCGGCCAGTCGCGACCGTTTTCTGCTGCGTAAGGTGTGCCGGGACGCTGGTAGAGTTCCGGGCAGATCAACACGTAGATCACCAGCCCGTCGGGCAAGTCCATCCGGCCGATCTTGCAAGGGGGCAAGGCTGCATGCCCGCCCAGCTCACCGACGATGTGGATGGGGTTGTCGCTTTCCACCACCTGCGGGTAACCCGGGATCAGCACACGCACGTCGTGCAGGTGGGCAAGGGCGCGAGGCAACGCCGCGGAGACGTCGCCCAAACCACCGGTCTTCACCAGGTCAGCGATTTCCGAGGTGACGAAAAGGATCTTGCGTTTGTTCGGGTTGTTCTGGCGCTGGGCGCCAGGTGCCTTGCCTGTCTTGGCGAGCTCCGGGGTGAGCGGTTCGCGATGTTCCGATGTAAAGGTAGCTACTTGAGTCGCGACAGCGGCACTGATCATTCTTTCTCTCCGTCCCTAAGCTTGGCCGGGCACTGATAAACCGCGGCGGTCTTTCGTGTTGATTCTCTCTTTGCGAATTCTGCGTACTGCAATCCTTGCCCCCGAGTCGTGCGCACAGGCACAGCGCATTTGGCATTCCGGCCAAAAGGCGAGTGGACTGGTTGGGGTGGGCGGGCCGTGCGTGGGAATAACCCATTTCATCTGGCCTGCTTAGTTCCTGACCTGTCGGCTTTCCTTAAAGTTCGACTTTTTTTCCGTTGCTCTTCCAATGAGCAAATGGCGGGCCGGAACTTGAGTGTAGGCGAGAAATATTACAAATGTGACCGAACGGTCATTCCAGGCGGCCCCCGTGCTAGACGCAAACGTTGGCATCAACTCGCCGAGCACTCAGGGCGCTTTTATTGCACGCCGGCGAGAGGCGACGAGCGGCGCTGTGTGTATTGCTTTGCACCTTAACGGTGCGACCCGTGCTGTATGACGGGGCCTTGATCGATCGAGCGCTGTTAAATTGATCTTGCGCACCCTGAATGGCAGATAGCGCGGCGTCTCTTCCCCAATAAACCAACATGAACATACCGCCCGTCGCTGAACCCTCATGCTGTCCACTGGACTAACCTGAAAGGCGAAACGTCGTCACTCATTCCACAAGGGGAGCACCTGCTCATGCAATTGGGAATCGTCGGGCTGGGCCGCATGGGCGGCAACATCGCAAGGCGGCTTATGCTCGCTGGCCATCACACCGTGGTGCATGACCGCAACGCACAAGCCGTTACTGCTCTGGAGGGCGAAGGCAGCGTCGGGGCGGCTGACCTGGCTGCACTGGTCGAGAAACTCCAGGCGCCTCGTGCCGTCTGGGTCATGCTTCCCGCCGGGGCGCCTACCGAGCAGACCATTGCCCAGCTGGCTGACTTGCTGGAACCTGGCGATTCGATCATCGACGGTGGCAATACCTTCTACAAAGACGACATGCGCCGCGCCGCAGAACTGGCCCAGCGTGGGCTTCACTACCTGGATGTCGGTACCTCAGGCGGGGTATGGGGCCTGGAACGCGGTTACTGCATGATGATCGGCGGGGAAAAGGACGTGTTCGAACGTCTGGAGCCCCTGTTTGCAGCACTCGCACCCGGTGTCGGGGACATCCCGCGCACCCACGGACGCACCGGAGAACCACAGCGTGCCGAGCATGGCTATATCCATGCCGGCCCGCCGGGTGCCGGGCACTACGTGAAGATGGTGCACAACGGCATCGAATACGGCTTGATGCAGGCTTACGCCGAAGGCTTCGACCTGCTGCGCAGCAAAGGCGGTGACGAGCTGCCCGAGGACCAGCGCTTTGACCTGAACGTGGCCGAGATCGCCGAAGTGTGGCGTCGTGGCAGCGTGGTCACGTCCTGGCTGCTGGACCTGACCGCCGACGCGCTGGTGGCCGACCCTCAGTTGGCCCAGTTCAGCGGCTCGGTGTCGGACAGCGGGGAAGGGCGCTGGACCATCGACGCGGCCGTCGAGCAGGCAGTGCCAGTCCCGGTGCTGTCCAGTGCGCTGTTCGCGCGTTTCCGTTCGCGCCAACAACAAGGCACGTATGGCGACAAGATTCTCTCGGCCATGCGCCTTGGGTTCGGTGGGCACGTTGAGAAGAAACCTGAATGAGCAAAAAACCGGCAACGCCCCCTGCTCCACCCTGCACCTTGTTCCTGTTCGGCGCCAATGGCGACCTGGTCAAGCGACTGCTGATGCCTGCGCTCTACAACCTCAGCCGTGATGGCCTGCTCGATCGGGACCTGCGCATCGTGGGTGTCGACCACAATGCTGTCAGCGCCGAGGAATTTGCTGAACGTTTGCATGCGTTCATGGCAGAGCGCGACAAAGGTGGCGAGGGTGCTCCAGCGAACCTGGACGAAAAGCTCTGGGCCAGCCTTGCCAAGCGCCTGGACTATCAGACCGGGGACTTTCTCGACGCGGCGACTTATGAGGCGATCGCCCAGCGCATCGACAAGACCAGCCATGGCAACGCCATTTTCTACCTGGCGACCTCCCCACGGTTCTTCCCCGAAGTGGCCAAGCGCCTCGGGGAAGCCGGGTTGCTGGACGAATCGGGCGGCGGGTTTCGCCGGGTGGTCATCGAGAAACCGTTCGGACACGACCTTGCCAGCGCCGAGGCGCTCAACGCCTGCCTGCTGAACGTGATGGGCGAGCGTCAGATTTACCGGATCGACCATTTCCTGGGCAAGGAAACCGTCCAGAACATCCTGGTCAGCCGTTTCTCCAACGGGCTGTTCGAGTCGTTCTGGAACAATCATTACATCGACCATGTGCAGATCACCGCCGCTGAAACCGTAGGGGTCGAAACCCGTGGTGCGTTCTATGACAGCACCGGTGCAATGCGCGACATGGTGCCCAATCATCTGTTCCAGCTGCTGGCGATGGTGGCCATGGAGCCGCCTGCAGCGTTTGCCGCCGACGCGGTTCGCGGGGAGAAAGCCAAGGTGATCGGCGCGATCCGCCCGTGGTCGACCAAGATGGCATTGAAGAACTCGGTTCGCGGCCAATATGTAGCCGGCACCCTGGGCGGGAAGCACGTGCCGGGTTACCGCCAGGAAAGCAAGGTGGAACCTGACAGCCAGACCGAAACGTTCGTGGCCATGAAGATCATGATCGACAACTGGCGCTGGGCCGGTGTGCCCTTTTACCTGCGCACCGGTAAGCGCATGAGCGTGCGCGATACGGAAATCGCCATCTGCTTCAAGCCGGCGCCGTATGCCCAGTTCCGAGAGTCCGCGTTGCAAAGGCCCAAGCCCAATTACCTGAAGATCCAGATCCAGCCCAACGAAGGCATGTGGTTCGACCTTCAGGCCAAGCGGCCAGGGCCGGAACTGGTGATGGAGAATGTCGAGCTGGGTTTCGCCTACAAAGACTTCTTCAAGATGACCCCGGCCACCGGTTACGAAACCTTGATCTACGACTGCCTGACAGGCGACCAGACGTTGTTTCAGCGTGCCGACAACATCGAGAACGGCTGGCGCGCCGTCCAGCCGTTTCTCGATGCCTGGGCCCAGGGCGGGGAAGTGCACGACTACGAGGCCGGCCAGGATGGCCCGGAGGCGGGCAACGAGCTGCTGGCCCGGGACAAGCGCGAGTGGCACCGGCTGGGTTGACGTTGCACCGTTTCGATCCGATCGCGTGGTGCCGGGCCTGTCCGCGAAAGCGGGTCCGGCACCATTGACGCACTGAATTCCAGGAGTATCGATGCCTGCCCATATTGAAGATTATGCCCTGCTGGGCAACTGCCGCAGTGCAGCCCTGGTTAGCAGCGATGGCTCGCTCGACTGGCTGTGCCTGCCGCGTTTCGATGCGCCAGCGGTATTCGCGGCCTTGCTGGGCAACGAGGAAAATGGGCGTTGGCGCCTGGCGCCCTCGGACCCCGTGACAGAGCGCACCCGGCGCTACCTGGACGACACGCTGGTGCTTGAAACCGTCTGGATCACGGCCTCGGGAAAGGCGCGGGTGCTGGATTTCATGCCCTTGGGTGACGAGAACGCGGTCGTGCGCATTGTCGAAGGGCTTTCGGGCCAGACCACGTTTGAAATGGACCTGGTGATGCGCTTTGACTACGGGCGCAGCGTCCCTTGGGTAGAGCGGCTCGACCCGCTGACCCTCAGCGCGGTAGCAGGCCCGGACCGCTTGATCCTGTCCTCGACCGTGGCCCCCCATGCTCGCGATCATCACACGGTGGCGCGTATGCGGGTAGGCGAGGGCGAGCGGCATGTGTTCAGCTTGCGTCATCACCCTTCGCACCTGGCGGTTCCCGCCGAACAGGACGTCGATGCCTGCCTCAAGGCCACCGTGGATCAGTGGCAGGCCTTTGCAGCCAAGTGCCCGGACGTGGGACCGTACACGGCCTTGGTCCGCCGCTCGCTGCTGGTGCTCAAGGCCATGACCTATGCGCCCACGGGCGGGATCGTGGCGGCGGTGACGACCTCGCTACCCGAGCGCGTGGGCGGTGAGCGTAACTGGGACTACCGCTTCTGCTGGCTGCGCGATGCCACCATGACCTTGCTGGCCTTCATGAACCTGGGGTACTTCGAAGAAGCCCAGGCCTGGCGTGAATGGCTGCTGCGTTCGGTGGCGGGCAACCCGGAGCAGATGCAGATCATGTACGGCCTGGCCGGTGAGCGTGACCTTCAGGAGTACACGTTGCCCTGGCTGGCCGGTTACGAGCACTCCCAGCCTGTGCGGGTGGGCAACGCAGCCGCCGCGCAAACACAGCTGGATATCTATGGTGAACTGGCCGACGCCATGAGCCAGGCAATCCGTGGTGGCCTGCCCAGGCATCCGCGCAGTGCCGCGATCAGCCGGGTGATCATGCCGTACCTGGAAAGCATCTGGCGTGAGCCTGATGAAGGCATCTGGGAAGTACGCGGTGGTCGGCAGCACTTCGTACACTCCAAGGTCATGGCCTGGGTGGCGTTCGACCGCGCTGCGGGGCTTGCCGAAACCACCGAGGAGGACCGTGAACGCGGCCTTCACTACCGGCAGGTCGCTGATCAGATCCACCGGGAAGTGTGCGAGCAGGGGCTCGATGCTCAGGGCCAGCACTTCGTGCAGGCCTACGGCTCTTGCGAGATGGATGCCAGCCTGCTGCACATCGCGTTGACCGGCTTCTTGCCGGCCCACGACCCGCGGTTTCTGCGAACCTTGGCCCAGATCGAAAAGCGCCTGTTGCACAACGGCCTGTTGCTGCGCTACGACACCGACAGCTGCACCGATGGCCTGACGGCAGGCGAGGGGACATTCCTGGTGTGCTCCTTCTGGCTGGCCGACGTGTACGTGCTGCTGGGACGCCAGGCCGAAGCGCACGCGCTGTATCAACGGCTGACCGAGCTGTGCAACGATGTGGGCCTGCTGGCCGAGCAGTACGATCCGGTAGGCGAGCGCATGCTGGGTAACTTCCCGCAGGCGTTCAGCCATATCGGCATCATCAATACCGCGCTCAACCTGCACCGTGCGCAATGCCCTGCGCGCGTGCGCGCCAGCGCCTGAAGCCTGGTAGCCGGCGCTTGCGCCGGCTCATGGTTTCGCTACGCAAGCGGAGTAGACTACGGAACATTTCCGAGAGCACGGAGCGTTCATGGGTATTCGCGGTAGGGATCGTCAGATCGACAACATCGAGTTCAACGTCAGCGACATCGCGCGCAGCAAAGCATTCTACGCAGCGGTGTTCGGCTGGAAGTTCACCGATTACGGGCCAGCCTACACCGAGTTCAGCGACGGCCGGCTGACGGGTGGTTTCACTACAGGTGAGCCCGTGCGGCCAGGAGGGCCTCTGGTCATTCTCTATGCAGATGACTTGCAGGTCACCCAGCGACGGGTGCAAGCAGCGGGCGGCACCGTCAGCAGGGCAGTGTTCGCGTTTCCGGGCGGTCGCCGTTTTCATTTCACCGATCCGGATGGGTTCGAGTTGGCCGTGTGGACGGCCGACGACTGATGGCCAACCACAAGATTGAAATCCGTCGTCGCAACGTCGAAAAGATTCTGCAGGCTGCCGAGCGCGTATTCGCCGAAAAGGGCTTCGCTGCCACTTCCATGGGCGATATCGCCGAACAGGCGCAGCTGCCGCGCTCGAATCTTCACTACTACTTCAAGACCAAGGACGACCTGTTTCGAGCGGTGCTGCAGGACTTGCTCGAAGTCTGGAAGCAAGACGCGTTGAGCTTCGAGCACTTCGATGACCCTCGCGTCGTGCTGACCAGTTATATCCGCGCGAAGATGGCACACTCCCGTTCACGGCCGCTGGGCTCGAAAATCTGGGCCGAGGAGATGCTGCACGGTGCGCCGGTGCTCAGGGCGGACCTGGATGAGAGCCTGGTGCCCTGGGCCAGGCTAAAGGAGGCGAAGATCCGCCGCTGGGTGGAGGAGGGGCGCATTCTGCCGGTGCAGCCGTCGGCGCTGCTGTACATGATATGGGCATCGACCCAGCATTATGCCGACTCCGGTTACCAGGTGGCCTTGCTCAACGAAGGCGAGCCGCTGTCCGACCGAGACTTCGAAAACGCTGTGCAGACGGTCACCCGTGTAATCCTGCGAGGTATCGGGTTAGAGCCTTGAGGCGTCAGACGGCTGTTGACTGCCACCGGCAGAGGGCGTGCAGCGGTCCCGGCGCACGATGATGCAGGAGTATAGACCCTGGGGCCGCTGGGCGGCCCCAGGATTTGAGCCGTGAATCATAAATATCAGGGACCATGTGCGCCCCACCGCGACGGATCCGGCGTCTGGCGAAACCGCGCCTGCATCCACACTCCCTACCCTCAGCCAACCTCCCGATACGGGTTGCGCGGGTCCTGCGTCCAGTTCAGGTACGGCTTGCCGGTGTCTTGTGCCACCATCTCGATGCAGTCTTCAACGGGACAGGTGATCTGGCATAGATTGCAGCCTACGCATTCCTCTTCGATCACGCTGTAGGCATGGGTACCGTCGGCCTTCACCGTACTGGCGATGGCCTGGTGGGAGGTATCCTCGCAGGCGATATGACACCGGCCGCAACCAATGCAAGCGTGCTGATCGATGTGCGCAATGGACTGGTAGTTGATGTCCAGGTACTTCCAGTCAGTGGTGTGACCGACCGCCTGGCCTCTGAAGTCTTCAAGACGGGCATGCCCATGCTGGTCCATCCAACGTGCAAGGCCGTCCTTCATGTCCTCGACGATGCGAAAGCCATGCAGCATGGCGGCGGTGCAGACTTGAACCGCGCCGCTGCCCAGAGCCACGAACTCGGCAGCATCACGCCAATTGCCGATACCGCCGATCCCGCAGATCGGCAAGCCCTGGGTGGCGGGGTCGCGGGCGATCTCCGCAACCATGTTCAGGGCGATGGGTTTGACGGCGGAGCCGCAGTAACCGCCGTGCGTGCTTTGGTCGCCGACAATTGGGTGGGCCACCATGCGGTCCAGGTCCACGCTGGTGATGGAGTTGATGGTGTTGATCAGCGATACCGCATCAGCGCCGCCTCGATGCGCTGCTCGAGCCGACTGGCGAATGTCGGTGATGTTAGGGGTGAGCTTTACGATCACCGGCAGTGAGCAGTGGGTCTTGCACCAGCGGGTGACCATCTCCACATACTCAGGCACCTGGCCCACCGCCGCCCCCATGCCCCGCTCGGGCATCCCGTGGGGGCAGCCGAAGTTCAGTTCGATTCCATCGGCCCCTGTGGCTTCTACCAGTGGCAGGATGAATTTCCACGATGCCTCCTCGCACGGCACCATCAGCGACACGATCAGTGCACGGTCCGGCCAGTCCTTCTTGACCTGAGTGATCTCCCGCAGGTTGATTTCCAGTGATCGATCGGTGATCAACTCGATGTTGTTGATGCCCTGAACCAGGCGATTGGCGCCGAAGTGCGCCGAATATCGCGATGACACGTTCACCGCTGCTGGGTCTTCCCCCAGTGTTTTCCAGACCACGCCACCCCAACCCGCTTCGAAGGCGCGTACCACGTTGTAGGCCTTGTCGGTGGGCGGGGCCGAGGCCAGCCAGAAGGGATTGGGGGCGCGAATGCCGGCGAAGACGATAGACAAGTCAGCCATTTACGCGGCCTCCACGTTGAGCATGAGTTGGGCATGGATGGCCTGGGCAGCTACCTTGCCATGTTGTACGGCCTGCACGGTGAGGTCCTGGCCCAGGGCGGTGCAGTCACCGCCGGCATACACGCCCGGCAGGCTGGTCTGCATGCACGCATCGACGCGAATGCGCTCGCCGTCGCGCGCCAGCTGCGCGGCGACCGGGTCCGCCACGCTTTGGTCTTCGAAGCGCTGCCCGATGGCCTTGAAGATCGCGTCGGCAGCCAGTTCGAAGGTTTCTCCAGTGTCGCCCAGGCGACCGTCTACCATTGCGGTGCGAGCGAAGCGCATGCCTCGTACCTTGCCATCGTCGCTCAGCAGTACGGCGTCGGGGCGCGCCCAGGTATGCAGACGCACCTGGTTGGCCTTGGCGATGGCTTGCTCGTGGCCCGTGGCGCCCATGTCGGACGCCCCACGGCGATACACCAGGTTGACGTCGCGCGCCCCCAGTCGGCTCATCTGCACGGCCATGTCGATCGCCGTGTTTCCGGCGCCGATCACCAGGCAACGGTCGGCCAAGGGCAACCGACTCAGGTCATCGGCCTGGCGCAGTTCGCGGATGTAGTCGGTGGCAGCCAGCACGCCAGGTGCCTGTTCATCGGGCAGGCCCAGTTGCCGCACGGCACTGAGCCCAAGGCCGAGAAAGACGGCATCGTACTGATCCCGCAGGTCACCGAGCCCCAGGTCGCTGCCCAGGCGCTGGCCATAGCGGATCTCGATGCCCCCGATGCCCAGCAAAAACGCCACTTCACGTTGGGCGAAATCATCAACCAACTTATAGCGGGCGATACCGTACTCGTTCAGGCCACCCGGTTTCTCACTGGCTTCGAAGACGACCACATCGTGCCCGTGCATGGCCAGACGATGTGCACAAGACAAGCCCGCCGGGCCGGCGCCGACCACTGCGATGCGCTTGCCGGTAGCCGGGGAGCGCTGGAAGGGGTGTTCGCTGAACTGGGCGTTGTCCAAGGCATAGCGTTGCAATTGGCCAATCAGCACCGGCGCGCATTCCTGCGCGTTGTTGCGCACGCAGGCCTGTTCGCAGAGGATTTCGGTGGGGCAGACACGGGCACAACTGCCACCGAGGATGTTGGCCGACAGGATCCGTTCAGCAGCGCCTTGCAGGTTGTCATCACTGATGCGGCGGATGAAGGACGGAATGTCGATGTCGCTGGGGCAGGCATTGATACACGGGGCATCGTAGCAGTACAGGCAGCGCGCGCTCTCCACGGCGGCCTGGCGCGCGGTCAGGGGTGGGACCAGGTCGCTGAAATGCTCGGCCAACTGGTCGCTGCCGGCCCTTGGGCGGGGCAAATGGTTCAGTGCGTCTATCACGGTGGTAGCCTCTCTTTCTTGTCGTGGGCTTGAAAAGTGGGGCGCGGGCAGCCCCGATCACCGGCACGCCGGCCCCCGCGCACGGTGTCGGCCTGAGGGGTCGGTGTTGCAGTGAAAGCCGGTCGATCAGTGTCAGCGGCTAGCGGGGCACGGGGGTGGCCCGGTGGTGTTCTGCCCGACGCTCGAGCAGTTCGTACACCGAAGGGTAGGCCGGGCGTTCGACATACCGTCCGGCACCGACTTCGGCGCGCAAGTCACCGTCGGCCCACACCACCTTGCCCTGGCTGATGGTGTGGCTGGGCACGCCGCGCACGGTACGGCCTTCGAAGATGTTGAAGTCCACCTGCTGGTGATGGGTCTTGGCCGAGAGGGTGCGCGTGCCCTGTGGGTCCCACAGCACCAGGTCGGCGTCGGCCCCGACACGAATGGCGCCTTTGCGCGGAAAGAGGTTGAAGATCTTCGCCGTGTTGGTAGAGGTAACGGCGACGAATTCGTGCATGGAGAGGCGACCTGTGTTCACACCGGCATCCCACAGTACCGCCATGCGGTCCTCGATACCGGCCGTGCCATTGGGAATGCGGCTGAAATTGTCGCGTCCCATGGCCTTTTGCTCGGCGCAGAAACAGCAGTGGTCGGTGGCGGTGGTGTGCAGATTGCCCGACTGCAGGCCGCGCCACAGCGCCTCCTGGTGTTCACGCGGTCGGAACGGCGGGCTCATTACATAGCCCGCTGCCGTGGCCCAGTCCGGGTCGCGGTAGACGCTGTCGTCCAGCAGCAGATGGCCAGGCAAGACCTCGCCGTATACCGGCTGCCCCTTGCCGCGAGCGTAGGCGATCTCATCCAGCGCCTCGCGGCTGGAGACATGCACCAGGTACAACGGCGTACCGAGGGTTTCGGCAATACGGATAGCGCGGCTGGCCGCTTCGCCTTCAACCTGGGGTGGACGTGACAACGGGTGCGCCTCGGGCCCTGTCATGCCCTGGGCCAGCAACTTGCGTTGCAGATGATCCACCAGCTCGCCGTTCTCGGCGTGCACCGTGGGCACGGCGCCCAGTTGCAGGCAACGCTCGAAGCTGGCGACCAGGGTGTCGTCAGCGGCCATGATGGCGTTCTTGTAGGCCATGAAGTGCTTGAAACTGTTCACCCCATGGTGGGCGACCAGCTCACCCATCTCCTCGGCCACTTGGTCGCTCCACCACGTGATGGCCACGTGAAAGCCGTAATCGCTGGCGCTCTTTTCTGCCCAACCGCGCCAAGTGTGAAACGCCTCCATCAGCGACTGCTGGGGATTGGGGATCACGAAATCGATGATAGAGGTGGTTCCGCCTGCCAGCCCGGCGGCGGTGCCGCTGAAAAAGTCCTCGCTGGCCACCGTGCCCATGAACGGCAACTGCATGTGGGTATGCGGGTCGATCCCGCCGGGCATCAGGTACTGGCCGCTGCCATCGAGCACATTGCAACCGACGGGTGGGTCGATGTCCTGGCCAATGGCCTGGATCAGGCCGTTCGCACACAGGACATCGGCGCTGAAGCTTTCTTCGTGGGTGACCACGGTGGCGCCACGGATCAACAGAGACATGCCGTTTTTCCTCGCAGGCTGACCGGTCTGTGCCGGTTCTTGAAATTGTGCAGGTCAGGCGGGCAGCTAGATCCTGTCAGCGCTGACAAGATTCGAGGCTAGATGCAGATTCTGGATTCGGCAAGAAATAAATCCCACGAATTTTGTGGTTTTTAACTTACTGATTAATAAAGAAATTAAATTACGAATAGCTCTAGCACAGGCGTTTCGCAAGAGATTGACTAACTTGACAAGATTGAAATTTGGTCGAAATTTCTACCCACATTCTGCGTGTGTACTCCGGCCATCGACTCGCCCCGATGAGCGAACAACTACAACAACATTCTGGAGAAGGCCCCATGCAACAGAGCAGATCGCACGAGGTTGAACGCAACGGCCTGGTAGAGCTGTGCGAAGGCCCCGACGTGCTCGACAGCCCGCGCTACAACCCCGACATCGCCCCCACCAAGGTGCATCAGCGCACCTGGAACAGGTGGCACATCACCGCCCTGTGGGTGGGCATGTCCATCTGCGTGCCTACCTACACCCTGGGCGGCGTGCTCACGGCGTATTTCGGTCTGAGCGTGGGTGAAGCGTTGCTGGCCATCTTGCTGGCCAACCTCATCGTGCTGATTCCACTGACGCTCAATGCCTTTCCCGGCACCAAGTACGGCATTCCATTCCCGGTGCTGCTGCGTGCATCCTTCGGCATTCTGGGTTCCAACGTACCGTGCCTGGTGCGGGCCGTGGTCGCCTGCGGCTGGTTCGGGATCCAGACGCTGTTCGGCGGGCTGGCGATTCATCTGTTCCTGGGCTCGGTATTCGAGGGCTGGAAGGCCCTGGGCGGCACCGGCGAGGTGATCGGCTTCATGATCTTCTGGTGCCTGAACCTGTGGGTGGTGCTGCGCGGTGCAGAATCGATCAAGTGGCTGGAAACCTTGTCAGCGCCTTTGCTGGTATCGGTGGGTGTCGGGCTGCTGGTGTGGGCGCTGCCGCACATGTCCATGACCGAACTGTTGGCCCAGCCACCGAAGCGTCCTCAAGGAGCCAGCGTGGTGGGTTATTTCTGCGCAGGGCTCACTGCCATGGTGGGCTTCTGGGCCACCCTGTCGCTGAACATCCCGGACTTCAGTCGTTATGCCCGCAGCCAGAAGGACCAGATTCTGGGGCAGATATTCGGCTTGCCCCTGACCATGTTCCTGTTTGCCTCGCTGGGTGTGGTGTTGACGGCGGCCTCGGCCTCATTGGTGGGCGAGACCGTTTCCGACCCGGTGACGCTGATCGGCAAGATTCAGAGCCCCTTCTGGGTAGCATTGGCCATGGCCCTGATCGTGATCGCTACCTTGTCCACCAACACGGCGGCCAACATCGTCTCGCCCACCAACGATTTCCAGAACATTGCACCGCGCCTGATCGGGCGCAGCCGGGCGGTGTGGCTGACCGGTTTCATCGGACTGGCGCTGATGGGCCACGAGCTTCTCAAGAAGCTGGGCTGGATCGTTTCCGACATCAGCCTTGAAAGCGTCTATTCCAACTGGTTGCTGGGGTATTCCAGCCTGCTCGGTCCCATTGCAGGGATCATGGTGGTGGATTACTTCCTGGTACGGCGTCAGCACCTGGATCTGGCCGGGCTGTATCGTGATGACGTCTATCCTGCGTGGCACTGGCCGGGCTTCGCGGCCTTTGCGCTGCCGGTGGCGCTCACGGTGCTGGCCATTGGCAACAGTCACTTCAGTTGGTTCTACGACTATGGCTGGTTCACCGGCTCGCTGCTCGGGGCTGGCTTGTACTACGTCTTCGCTGCCATGGCCGCCCCTAGCCCGACGCGCATGGCCAAGCCTTTGCCTTGAATACCTGCTCGTCGCAGTGCGGGCAGGCCCGCGCCGTGGCTTACACATCCGACAAGAAAAGCCTGAGGAGAGACCTATGATCCGCGCTCAAGACGTTCTTCAATCGACTGCCCGTCATGTCGATAGCGCACGCCTGTGGCAATCGCTCATGGACCTGGCGCACCTGGGCGCCACGCCCAAGGGTGGCGTATGCCGACTGGCCCTGACCGACCTGGATCGCCAGGCCCGCGACCTATTCGTGCAGTGGTGCGAAGCGGCAGGGTGCACGGTGACGGTCGACGGGGTGGGCAATCTGTTCGCCCGCCGGCCAGGGCGCGATGCCGCACTGCCTCCGGTAATGACGGGCAGTCACATCGACACCCAGCCCACCGGTGGCAAGTTCGATGGCTGCTACGGGGTCATGGCCGGGTTGGAGGTCATCCGCACCCTCAACGACCTGGGCGTGGAAACTGAGGCCCCACTGGAGGTGGTGGTGTGGACCAACGAGGAAGGCTCACGCTTTGCACCGTGCATGATGGGCTCGGGCGTCTTTGCCGGCAAGTTCAGTCTCGAGCAGACGCTGGCTAAACGCGATGCGCAGGGGATTAGCGTGGGCGAGGCGCTAAATGAAATCGGCTACGCCGGCAGCCGCGCGGTGACGGGCCATCCGGTGGGCGCGTATTTCGAGGCCCACATCGAACAAGGCCCGATCCTGGAAGACCAGGCCAAGACCATCGGCGTGGTGCTAGGCGCTCTGGGCCAGAAATGGTTCGACCTGACCTTGCGTGGGGTGGAGGCCCATGCTGGCCCAACGCCCATGCACCTGCGCAAGGATGCCTTGGTCGGCGCCGCTGCCGTGGTCGAGGCTGTCAACCGCGCCGCCTTAGATCACCAGCCGCACGCCTGCGGCACGGTGGGCTGCCTGCAAGCTTATCCTGGCTCGCGCAACGTGATTCCAGGTGAAGTGCGCATGACCCTGGATCTGCGTCACCTCGAAGGAGACCGGCTTGAGGGAATGATTGCCGAGGTTCGCAGTGTGATCGAACAGACCTGCGATCGCCATGGGCTGACGTATGAGCTGGTGCCGACCGCAGATTTCCCGGCCTTGTATTTCGACGACGTTTGCGTGAGTGCGGTACGTGAGTCAGCCCAGGCGCTGGGGTTGCCGCACATGGATATCGTCAGCGGGGCAGGGCACGACGCGATCTTCCTGGCTGAACTTGGGCCGGCTGGCATGATTTTCGTGCCGTGCGAAAACGGCATCAGCCACAACGAAATCGAGAACGCCACGCCTGAGGATCTAGCGGCAGGGTGTGCCGTGTTGCTGCGCGCCATGTTGGCGGCGTCCGAGGCGGTGGCCAAGGGGCGTTTGGCGGCTTAGTTTCGGGGCTGTTCATGCTGTCGTGGACGCTGTGGGCGCTACAGTGGTCTGGTTGATGGGAGCTGCGGGGATGAAACTGTGGGCAGTGCGATGGTTTCAGCTTCGCAGTTTACATTGCCGGGTCCGCTGCGCGGCCTATCGCGGCCTATCGCGGCCGGTCCGGCGCCCCAGCAAGGCTGCTCACGGCTAGCGGTACTTGCTGAAATGTGAGGACTACGCAGATCCATTGTGGGAGCGACTGTCTTGCATATGCCGCAATGGACCGCGCAGCGGACCTCACAATCTACGACTCACCCTGGACATCCAAGGCTGTTCATACCCTACCAATACCACCCAGATACACGCTGTCCGCTCAATCGACAGGCAACAACACACCCTCACGCCCCAAATGATACCGCTGAAGATCCACGGCTAACGTGAGGTTGCCAGCATAATGCAGGGCAGCCTCCTGCCTTACGTCATCGATCGAAGGGCTGCGCCGATTGTCAGTCTGGTAGCGCGCACTGAAGTGCGTCAGCACCAGGTTACGCACCCCGGCGGCTTGGGCAAAGCGAGCCACTGCCGCCGCAGTACTGTGGCCATAGGTCACGCCAGATCTTTCCACCGCAGGTTGCGTAAAGGTCGCTTCGTGCACCAGCACATCGGCACCTGTCGCAGCCTCGGCCAACAGCTCGGGCGTGTCGTTGTCGCCGCAAACAATGATGCGGCGGGCAGCTCGACCAGGCTGCAGGTAGTCCGCCGCTTGCAGCTCACGGCCTTGGTGACTCACCGCCAGGCCTTTTGCTAGCGTCCCCCACAATGGCCCGCGAGGGACACCTTCGGCGTCAAGGCGCACGCTGTCCAGCCGTGGCTCGGGGCAACGCTCCTCGAAGAGGTAGCCCACGCTGGGCACGCGGTGTGACAAAGTAACGGTGCTCACCGTGACGGCTGCGTTGTGCCAGCCATTGAAATCTTCGACGGGCAACAGCCGCAGATCGAAGGACAGATGACTGTCGGTCACCGCCAGGCTGATGCGCAACCACTCGTGCAAGGCCCGGGGCAACACCACATCCAAGGGTTGGCGCCGCCCGTTCATGCTCGCACTGGCCAGCAGGCCGGGCAAACCCAGGCAGTGGTCGCCGTGTACGTGAGTGATGAAAATGCCGCCCAGGTCCTGAGTCGACAGCGGTGTGTGCAACAGGCGATGCTGGGTGCCCTCACCGCAGTCGATCAAGTACCAGCGTTTGCCCGTGGCCTCCAGCAGCGCCGTCGCGCTGACGTTGCGGGCCTTGGTCGGGGCACCGGCGCTGGTGCCCAGAAACAGCAGGTCCATGTCTACTCCTTGTCATGCGCCATCAAAGTCTTACTCCACGCCCGTGCTGTCAGCCTGGCGCCAGACCAGTTTGCTGGTGTCATAGCCTTGCTCGCGCGCGATGTCCAGCAGCTGGTCACGGGTCTTGTCCGGAATGGCCGGGGTGCGGGACAGCAGCCACAGGTACTCGCGGTTAGGATGGCCGACCAGCGCTACGCGGTAGTCCTTGTCGTGGTAGAGCACCCAGTACTCGCCCTTGGTCAGGTCAGGCGCCAGGCGGCTGAACCAGTTGTCGAAGCGTACCCAGAGCTTGTCGGTGCTGCCCGGCTGCTGAGCTTCGGCGATGCCCTTGGCTTCGTTCCACTGCCCGTCCTTCTCCATGCAGCGGTTGGTTACATCGATGCGGCCATCGGTGCGCAGGGCATAGTGAGCTTCTGACTGCACACAGTTGCGCTGGAAGAACATCGGCAGCCGTGCCAGCTCGTACCAGGTGCCCTGATAGCGTTGCAGGTCGACCTGCTGCGTGCGTGGTGGGGCAGGGTGATCGTTGCCGGCGCAGCCAACCAGGGCAAGGGCCATGCAGGAAAGCATCAATGCCTTGCGTATCGCCATTGTGTTTCTCCTGAGAGTGAGTGCTTACACAGGTTCGATGCCAGCCTCGGGCAAAAGTTGTACGCGCGTTGCTTGGCCTGAGCCGTCCGCCTAGTCCCGCAGTCCCGCTTTTGGCAGACGCACGGCAACCGGGCTGCGCTACCATCGCTGTCATTGCCAGAGCCCACAGGAGTGTCGCCCGTGACCCAATACAGCGCGTTCAAGGTAGAGCTGAACGAAAACATTGCCCACGTTCAAATCAACCGCCCGGAAAAACTCAACGCCATGAATGCCGCGTTCTGGGAGGAAATCATCGAGATCTTCCAGTGGGTGGACGACACCGACGCGGTCCGGGCCGTGGTCATCAGCGGTGCTGGCAAGCACTTTTCGGCCGGCATCGACCTGGCCATGCTGGCTTCGGTCGCCGGGCAGATGGGCAAGGACCCTGCGCGCAACGCCCGCACGCTGCGCAAGACCATCCTGGCCCTGCAAGCCTCGTTCAACGCCGTCGACCGCTGCCGCAAGCCAGTGCTGGCGGCAGTACAGGGCTACTGCATCGGCGGAGCCATCGACCTGCTGTCAGCCTGCGACATGCGCTATTGCAGCGGTGACGCGCAGTTCTCCATCAAGGAAATCGACATGGGCATGGCCGCGGACGTCGGCACATTGCAGCGTTTGCCACGCATCATCAACGACGGCATCATGCGAGAACTGGCCTACACCGGACGTACCGTCGAGGCCGAGGAGGCGCTGCGCATCGGCCTGGTGAACCGGGTCTACGATGATCAAGCCGCCTTGCTCGAGGGTGTGTTCGCCATTGCCCGGGACATCGCAGCCAAATCACCGATCGCCGTGGCCGGTACCAAGCACATGCTGAGCTACATGCGCGATCACCGCATCGACGACGGCCTCGAGTACATCGCCACCTGGAATGCGGCGATGTTGCAGTCCGAAGACATGCGCCTGGCCATGGCCGCGCACATGAACAAACACAAACCGTCGTTCGCCGACTGACAGAGTCGACGGGCGCACCTTACAGGAATGCCCTTATGTCAGCACGCTGGACGACCGCAGTACTCGACCCGCAAACGCCCGCCGGCTTGGCCGTGGCCCACAGCCCGGAGGGCTTTCTGGTCGGGGAAGAGGGCGCGTTGTTCCCGCGCGACTGGCTCAAGGGCCAGGGGCTGGATGTGCTGTGCGAGCACGGCATCGGTCACTTCGATGGCCAGCCGGTATTTCTGCTTGAGCTGGCCAGTGCCGGCCAGGTACCCGGTTGCAGCTGGCGGGGCCTGCGCACGTTCATGCTCGAAGGGGATGCTGAGACATACACGATCCTGGGTTACGCCGCGCAGATCGGCACCTGGGCGCGCGAGCACCGGTTCTGTGGCAGTTGCGGTCAGCCCATGACGCAAATTCGCTGGGAGCGGGCCATGCACTGCAGGGCCTGCGACCTGCGCAGCTACCCGCGCATCTCGCCCAGCATGATCGTGTTGATCACACGAGGCGACGAGATCCTGCTGGCGCGCTCGCCGCGCTTCGTGGCAGGCGTGTACAGCACCCTGGCGGGCTTCGCCGAACCCGGCGAGTCGGCCGAAGACTGCCTGGTGCGCGAAGTGCGCGAAGAAGTGGCGCTGGAGGTCAAGAACATCCAGTACGTGGGTAGCCAGTGCTGGCCCTTCCCGCACTCGATGATGCTGGGCTTTCATGCCGAATACGCCGGGGGCGCCATCGTCATGCAGCCGGATGAAATCGAGGATGCCCGCTGGTTCAATGTGCACGATCTACCGCCGCTGCCGGCTGGACGGTCGATTGCCCGTTACCTGATCGACCTGTACGTAGCCCGCCGATTGGGCCGTGCCGACCCTGCGTTCCCCGGGCAGTGACCGATCAGGCTCGCTCCAGGTCGAGACCCCAGTCCCTTACGCGTGCAGTTCCTGGCTGATCACGCCTGGCCAAACCAGTGCTGCCAGGCCAGGCGCACGGTCAGGGCCAGCACCACGGTGATGAATACGGGACGGATGAACTTGCTACCGCCGCTGATCGCCGTCCGGGCGCCAAAGAAGGCGCCGACCATGACCGACAGGCCCATGCACAGGCCGACGATGTAATCCACCTGCCCGGAAATCACGAACACCGTCAGGGCTGCGATGTTGCTGACGAAGTTCATGCTGCGGGCCACGCCACTGGCGCGGACAAGGTCGATGGGGTAAAGCAGCAGGGTGCTGACCGTCCAGAAAGCACCTGTACCCGGCCCAGCCACGCCGTCATAGAAACCCAAGGTCAGGCCTTGCGGCAGCTGCCACTTCTTGCGAATCGGGGCATCGGCGTCCAGTGGCGCCTTTGGCGTGCCGCCGAACAACAGGTACAGGCCGCAGGCGAACACGATCACCGGCAGCATCTTGTTCAGCCACTCGGCAGGCATGTAGTGCGCAACGACCGCCCCTAGCAGGGCCCCGGCCAAGGTGCCAAACAGGGCCCGACGCCACTGAGCCGGGTGAAAGAGCTTGCGCCTGTAGTAGGTGAGGCTGGCCGTGGCCGAGCCGAACGTGGAGCTGAGCTTGTTGGTGCCCAGTACCAGGTGAGGCGGCATGCCGGCTGTCAGCAGGGCGGGGGTGGTCAGCAGGCCGCCGCCGCCAGCGATGGCATCGATGAAACCGGCGACGAAAGCGACCCCTGCCAGGATGAGCAGGGTCAAGGGTTCTACGGTAAGTTCGAAGGGCATGGGAATCTGGCAGGCAATGAGACGGTATGCGACAAAACGCCGCGTGATAAGCCGGACATGTTAATACCCCGACCGCGCAAGTGCCAACGCGGGTATCGATCAAGGGACCCGCGCCAGCGTCAGCTGGCTCTGATCACAAAAACCAGCGGTACTCCCGAGCACTGATCTCCTGCATAAACGCCAAGTGGTCCTGGCGCTTGTTCTCGCAATACACCCTGACGAATTCGGCCCCCAAGCCTTCGATAACCGCAGGCGCGTGCTGCATGGCCGTTACTGCGCTGAGCATGTCCTTGGGAAAGTCGATGCCGCTGGAGCGGTCTTCGTTCAACGGTGCGATAGGGTCCTGCGCGGCGTCGAGGCCCTGTTCCAGACCGCACAGGATGGCGGCCAGCACCAGGTAGGGGTTGGCATCGGCGCCGGCCAGGCGATGTTCGATGCGCAGGTTGCGGGCATCGGATTCTGGAATGCGAATACAGGCATCGCGGTCTTCGTATCCCCAGCTGGCCCGGCTGGCGGCGTTGACCATGGCGCCATAACGGCGGAAGGCATTGTGGTTGGCGGCGAAGATCGGCATGCACTGAGGCAGCAGAGACAGGCATCCGGCTACCGCCTGGCGCAGCGGACGCTGGCCATCGGCGGCCAGCAGGTTGTTGCCCCCCTCGTCATACAGGCTGACATGCACATGCATGCCGCTGCCGGGCGCATGCAAGTAAGGTTTGCTCATGAACGAGGCGCGGTGGCCGTGCTTGCGTGCGACACCGCGCGTACTACGGCTGAACAACGCCGCCCAGTCTGCCGCTTGCAGCCCATCGTTGCAGTGTCCGAAGTTGATCTCGAACTGGCCTGGCCCCAGCTCGGCGGTGATGACGTTAGCATCCACGCCTTGCACATTGGCTGTGGCAACCATGTCATGCAGTACCTCTGCAAAGCGGCTCAAGCGCTCGATGTGCAAGTTGGGCTGGTCGTCTTCATCGGCGCTCAGAGGATCGCGGGGAAACTGTGGCAGGCCCGCTGTGAGCGCGCGGTCGAACAGGTAGAACTCCAGCTCGAACGCCACGACTGGATGAATGCCGCGGCGTGCCAGGCGTTGCAGAACCCGCGCCAGCACCTCTCGGGGTTCGAACGCAATGGGGGCTGGCGTTGCGTCGCTGCTGATCAGCATCTGCCCCAAAGGGTGCGCTTCCCATGTGACGGGCTTCAACGTGCCGGGCACCAGCCGACGCAGGGCGTCAGGGTCGCCGTCGTTGAAGCAGTAGTCGCCGATCTGGAACAGGCCACCCTGGGTGCCAAGGAGCACTGCGTTCTGGGGCAGTTTGAGCGGGCTGCCGGCGGCGACCTTCTCAAGCATGTCGATCGGGTAGCGCTTGCCGTAAAAGTGGCCTGGGATGTCGAGGCTGATGAGGTCGACATGGCGCACGCCGGGATACTGGGCACGAAAGGCGCGAACCTCAGCGAGTACGTCCGGGAAGCTCGTTTGGGCAGGCGTGCGTTCCAAGTCCGGGCTCATGGGCAACTCCACAGGCGAATAGATCCAGGGAAATGTAGCAGAGGCCGCCCAATCCGCCCGCTGTAGCCTGCATCCACAGGCTCAGGTGGACTTCTTCCTCGGTTGCCTGGCTTTACCTGCGCCACCTTTGGCACCTGCTGCCTTGCCTGTACTTGACCGGACCTTGCCGCCGCTTCTGCGCTTTTTCTTCCAGGGCGGGGCTGCGCCCGCCGCCGGGCCGGTAATGGTCATGCGCAGACCGCTGCAACGTTCTACCAGCTTGCCCATCCAGGCCGATTGCCGGGCCACGAATTCTTCCAGACTCATGTCGCCGCTTTGCACCATGTCCAGTGCCTGCTCCCAGATGGCAGTGGTGCCGGGGTCGGCGATAGCACGGGGGACGGCGTCTATCAGGCTGAAGGCAGCAGGCGTTGCCGCCAGCGCCTTGCCGTTCTTGACCAGGTAGCCCCGGTCCAGCAGGCCCTGGATGATGCTGGCACGGGTGGCTTCGGTACCGATCCCAGTGGTTTCCTTGAGCTTTTGTTTGAGCCGAGGGTCGTCCACCAGCTTGGCCACGTTCTTCATGGCCTTGATCAGGTCGCCTTCGGTAAAGGGCTTGGGGGGTTGGGTCCACAGGTCTTTGAGCTGGACATCCTGGACCGAGCACGCTTGGCCTTCGCGCAACGCCGGGAGTACCTGGGGCGGGGCGGCTTCGCGGCCCTTGGCCGGCGTCAAGGCCTCCGGCAGGGCGCGACGCCAGCCTGGCTCGACGATCTGCTTGCCCACGGCGCGCAAGGCATGACCGGCGCAGTCGAAGTCGGCCTGGGTGCGGTCGTACTCATGGTGAGGTAGAAACTGCGCCAGGTAGCGCGCGCGGATCAGGGTATACACCGACTTGTGCTTGGCCGGCAGGCGCCCTGGGTCGCTGGCGGCGACCGTCGGTATGATGCCATGGTGGGCACTGACCTTGGCATCGTTCCAGGCGCGTGAACGGCGCTGGGGTTGCAGATGAGGTTGCAAGGGCGCCAGGCTGGCATCAGCCCGCTGTAGCGCCGCAAGAATGGCGGGCGCTTCCCCATGCTGGCTCATCGGCAGGTAACCGCAGTCGCTGCGCGGGTAGGTAATCAGCTTGTGAGTCTCGTAAAGCGCCTGGGCGATATCCAGGGTTTCCTGGGCGCCGAGGCCGAACTTCTTCGAGCACAGCTCTTGCAGAGTACCGAGGTCAAAGGGCAGCGGCGCGGCTTCGCGCACACGTTCCGTTGCGACTTTCACGGCCTGGGCAACGCCGGCCTGCTCGATGGCGGCGGCCGCTTGCTGCGCCAACGCCTGGTTAAGGCACCGACCCTGGTCGTCGCAGACGTCCTCCGGCGCCCGCCACTGGGCCATGAACGCCTGGTTGGCATGACTTAGACGCACGTCGATGGCCCAGAAGGGCACGGGCACGAACTGTGCGATGCTGCGGTCTCGATCTACCACCAGGCGCAGGGTCGGCGTTTGCACGCGACCCACTGGTAGTACGCCCTGGTAGCCGGACTGACGACCGAGCAGGGTGAACAGTCGGCTCATGTTCATCCCGATCAGCCAGTCGGCTCGTGAACGGCCCAGCGCCGAGTGATAAAGGTTGAAGGTCTCATGCCCCGGCAGCAGGCGGGCCAGGGCCTTGCGAATCGACGCATCATCGAGCGCGGACAACCACAGGCGTTGCACCGGGCCACGGTAGCGACAGTGTTCGACCAACTCGCGAGCAATCATTTCGCCTTCGCGGTCGGCATCGGTCGCGATGATCAGCTCGCGGGCCTCTCCCAGCAGGCGCTTGACCGCCTTGTACTGGCTGGCGGTCTTGGGCTTGACCAGCATTTTCCATTGTTGCGGGATAATCGGCAGGTCGGCCAGGTTCCAGCGCTTGTAGCGCTCGTCATAGCTGTCGGGTGGGGCCGTTTCCAGCAGGTGGCCAATGCACCAGGTCACGCACACGTCGGTGCCTTGCCAACAGCCATCGCCTTTGCGATTGGCGCCGAGCACTTTGGCGATGTCTTTTGCCTGAGAGGGTTTTTCACACAGAAACAGCCGCATGACCATTGACGCTTCATCGATGGAGATGAGCGCTAGGATGCGGGTGCGCAACGAAGTAGGCAAGTTTTATGTGGATGGATGTACAGTGCGAGGCGTATCCGGATGTGCCGGTGATGTGAGCCGGCACAGGATCGGTACGTTAGCAGCGCGATTGAATACGGCTAACGGTCAGCCTGTCGCCGGCAAGCCGGCGCCTGGCGGGGACGTGTACGCGCGTGAGCTTGAACCGCTCCTGTGGGGACAAGAGCGGCGGTCGCGCCGGCATGCCGGGGTCAGATGCGAACAGGCCTGGCACGCTTCAAGAAGGCAAGTGCGACTCGCGCACCATGTCTACGTGAGGGATGCCGGCCTCGAGGAACTCTTCGCTGACCACTTTGAAACCCAGCCGCTCGTAGAACGGTGTGGCGTGCACCTGCGCGCTGAGGCGTTGAGGCTTAAGGTCACGGGCCTGCGCTTCGGCGATGACGGCATTGACCAGTGCGTCGCCCACTTTCAGGCCGCGCCAGTCCTTGAGCACCGAGATTCGGCCGATGGTGCCATCGGCGAGCAAGCGTGCGGTGCCGATCGGGTAGTCGCCCTCCAGTGCCAGGAAGTGCAAGGCATCCTGGTCTTCGGAGTCGAATTCCAGTTCGACCGGTATGTGCTGCTCGGCGACGAACACCGCCTCACGGATGCGGCGAATGTCGGCGTTGTCCTTGACCCAATCGGCCAGGCGCACCCGAATCTTATTCATCGGCAAAACCCAGGCTACCTTGCTTGACCAACTGCTGGATCAGCATCAATGCATCTTCATCCTGCAGCCACTGGCCGAGGTTCTCGCTGTGCAGGGCGTCGGCAGCGCACACCAGCTTGAGCAGGTCGCGCAGCTTTCCAGGCAGCGGGCAGCTACGGCCGCTGGCAAAGAGCAGCAGGTCGCTGTCGAACTCGGACCAGGCCATGCGGGCGCTCGGGTTGCGGATCAGGATGGCGCCCTGCTGCAAGGCATTGAGCAACTCCTGCTCGGACAACTCCTCGCCAACGATCTGCTCGGGGTAACGCGGCTCGGTCATGAACTGGCCGAACCAGGTCAACAGCAGGTCCTTGTCACCCATGTGCTTGTCCAGCAGCGCCTTGAGGCGGTCCAGGGCATCATGCTGGATCTGATGAGGGTCGCTGACTGGCTGTGCATCGGCGTCGCTGTAGCGCTCTTCGTCCGGCAGGAACTGGCCGAGGAAGTCGGTGAAGTGAGTGAGCACTTCGGCGGCGCTCGGTGCGCGGAAACCGACCGAGTAGGTGAGGCAGTCGTCCACGGCAACGCCATAGTGAGCCAGGCGCGGCGGCAGGTAAAGCATGTCGCCAGGCTCCAGGGTCCACTCGTCACTTTGCTCGAAATCGGCCAGGATGCGCAGGTCGCTGTGCTCAAGCAGGGCGCTGTCGCTGTCGCACATCTGCCCGATCTTCCAGTTACGCTGCCCGTGGCCTTGCAGCAGGAACACGTCGTAGTTGTCGAAGTGCGGGCCCACGCTACCGCCTGGGGTAGCGAAGCTGATCATGACGTCGTCAATACGCCAGCTGGGCAGGAAGCGGAAGTTTTCCAGCAACTCTGCCACTTCCGGCACGAACTGGTCGACGGCTTGTACCAGCAACGTCCAGTCTTTTTCCGGCAGCTCGGCAAACGTGTCCTCGTTGAACGGACCGCGGCGCATTTCCCACGGGTGTGCGCCGTGCTCGAGCACGATACGGGACTCGACTTCATCTTCCAGCGCCAGACCAGCCAGCTCGTCCGGATCGATGGGGCTGATGAAATCGGGGAATGCCTGGCGCACCAGCAGCGGCTTTTTCTGCCAGTAGTCGCGCATGAATTCACGGGCTGTAATGCCGCCCAGCAGCTGCAGTGGAGTATCAGGATTCATCTTCAACCTATTGAAAAAACGTAATTTTCAGACGGGAATAAAAACGCCCGGCCAGGCCGGGCGTTGGGCGCAGAGCGCGCGTTAGACGCGTTTGGCCTGCGCAGCCGCGTTACCGATGTAGGTAGCGGGCGTGAGTTGCTTGAGTTCGGCCTTGGCTTCGGCGGGCATGTCCAGCCCATCGATGAAGCTCAGCAGAGCATCCGGGGTGATGCCCTTGCCGCGGGTCAGCTCCTTGAGCTTCTCGTAGGGGTTCTCGATGTTGAATCGACGCATCACGGTCTGGATCGGCTCGGCCAGCACTTCCCAGCAGGCATCCAGGTCGGCCGCGATACGGGCGTGGTTCACTTCGAGCTTGCCGATGCCTTTGAGGCTGGCTTCATACGCGATGACGCTGTGGGCAAAGCCCACGCCCAGGTTGCGCAGCACGGTGGAGTCGGTCAGGTCACGCTGCCAGCGCGAAACCGGCAGCTTGCTGGCCAGGTGCTGGAACAGGGCGTTGGCGATGCCCAGGTTGCCTTCGGAGTTTTCGAAGTCGATGGGGTTGACCTTGTGCGGCATGGTCGAGGAGCCGATTTCGCCGGCAACGGTCTTCTGCTTGAAGTAGCCCAGCGAAATGTAGCCCCACACGTCCCGATCGAAATCGATGAGGATGGTGTTGAAGCGCGCGATGGCGTCGAACAGCTCGGCAATGTAGTCGTGCGGCTCGATCTGAGTCGTGTAGGGGTTGAACTGCAAGCCCAGCTCGTCTTCGATGAAGGCGCGGGCGTTCTGCTCCCAATCGATCTGCGAATAGGCCGACAGGTGGGCGTTGTAGTTGCCCACGGCGCCGTTGATCTTGCCCAGCAGCGGCACGGCAGCGACTTGGGCGATCTGGCGTTCCAGACGGTACACGACGTTGGCCAGCTCCTTGCCGAGGGTAGTCGGGGAGGCAGGCTGACCATGGGTGCGCGAGAGCATCGGCACATCGGCATGGGCGTGGGCCAGGGCGCGAATGGCGTCGGCGATCTGACGCATCAGCGGCAACAGCACCTCGTCACGACCGGCGCGCAGCATCAGGGCGTGGGACAGGTTGTTGATGTCCTCGCTGGTGCAGGCGAAGTGGATGAATTCGCTGACCTTGGCCAGCTCAGGCAGCTGGGCGGCCTGCTCCTTGAGGAGGTATTCGATCGCCTTGACGTCGTGGTTGGTGGTGCGCTCGATTTCTTTGACGCGCTCGGCGTGCTCGAGCTTGAAATCGGTGGCCAGGTTGTCCAGCAGCGCGTTGGCTTCGGCGGAGAACGCCGGCACTTCGCTGATCTGCGGGTGGGCGGCCAGGCGCTGCAACCAGCGCACTTCGACCAGGGCGCGGAAACGGATCAGGCCGAATTCGCTGAAGATGGGGCGCAAGGCCTGGGTTTTGCCGGCGTAACGGCCGTCTACAGGGGAAACCGCAGTGAGCGAAGAAAGCTGCATGGGGTGTTCTCGGACAGTCAGGCTTTTGGAGGGCGCATATCATACATTAAAAATGCGCTGGAGTCGGGGGGCTGACCAAAGGTTGCTTCAATCTGCTCGGTTTGCTGAGTGGGCGCTGCACCGATCCGGTGGCGGAGCAACGCCATTGACTGATCTCTGTCAGCGCGCGTCGGGGCACAAGGCCCCTCCTGCAAGGAGTGTGGTCAGCCAGGCGCGTTCGCGTCTGTGCGCCCGAATGTGTGAGGCTGGGTTTCAGGGCGCTGTGCGCATCATGTCGTACAGCTCGTTGAGCAATTTGCGTCGGCTGAACACCAGCTGCCAGCGGTGCCCACCGAGCTGGCGCCATAGCCGTGCAGCGCGGATACCGGCCAGCAGCAGGGCGCGGATCTTGGAGGCGTTGTTGGGCTGCTGCAGGAAGCGCATGTCGCCGTGCACCTGGATGCGCTGACGCAAGGTGCTCAAGGTGTCCTGGTACAGCGCGCCGCTCGACGCGATGACGTTCTCGTGCACCAGGCCGAAGTGATCGGCCTGGGACTGGATCTGCGGCAGGCGGTTACCGATGGTCTCGAGCAGGTCGCCGCGCTTGTTCAGCTGCCGTTCCAGGCCCAGCATCGACAAGGCATAACGCAAAGGCTCGCGCTGCAGGCTGCTGGGGTCGCGCTCCAATGCCCCGACCAGCGCGCGGTAACCGTCGCGCAAGTTCAGGTCATCGCCACCGAAGACCTCCAGCGTATCCTTGGGATCACGCACCAGCAGGCTGCCCAGCATGCAGCCGATATCAGCTTCGCTGGCCTGCCCGGTACGGGCGATACGGTCCACCAGCACGGCTGCCTGGAATACGCCGCCCAGCGCAATCAACTGTTCCTGCACGCGGTTCACGAGCGTGGGCTCCACGGCTCGGCTGCTTCGATCACGCCACCGCCCAGGCACACCTCGCCGTCATAGAACACCACCGACTGGCCAGGGGTAACTGCGCGCTGCGGCTCGTCGAAGACGGCCCGATAGCCGGTGGCCGTACGGTGCAGGGTGCACTGCTGGTCGTGTTGTCGGTAGCGAACCTTGGCAGTGAGCTGGCGCGGGCTATCGAGGTCGACCGGGTTCACCCAGAAGATTTCGGAGGCCAGCAGGGCGCGGGAGAACAACCAGGGATGTTCATTGCCCTGGCCGACCACGAGCACATTGCGCGTCAGGTCCTTGTGCAGCACGTACCAAGGCTCGTCCCCAGCATCCTTCAGGCCGCCGATACCCAGGCCCTGGCGCTGGCCGATGGTGTGGTACATGAGGCCATGATGGCGACCGATCACTTCACCGTCGGTGGTTTCGATGTCGCCGGGTTGGGCCGGCAGGTATTGCTTGAGGAAGTCGCTGAAACGTCGCTCACCGATAAAGCAGATGCCGGTGGAGTCTTTCTTCTTGGCCGTGGCCAGGCCGTGTTTCTCGGCAATGGCGCGCACCTCGGGTTTTTCCAGCTCGCCCACCGGGAACAAGGTGCGGGCAATTTCCTTGCCGCCCACGGCATGCAGGAAATAGCTCTGGTCCTTGTTCGGGTCCAGGCCTTTGAGCAGCTGGGTCAGTTCGCCGGTGTCGCGACGGCGAACATAGTGACCGGTGGCGATCAGGTCGGCGCCCAGGGACAGGGCATAGTCCAGGAAGGCCTTGAACTTGATCTCGCGGTTGCAAAGGATGTCGGGGTTCGGGGTGCGGCCGGCCTTGTATTCCTCGAGGAAGTGCTCGAACACGTTGTCCCAGTACTCGGCCGCGAAATTGGCGGTGTGCAGGGTGATGCCGATGCGGTCGCAAACCGCTTGGGCATCTGCCAGGTCTTCACGGGCCGTGCAGTATTCGGTGCCGTCGTCCTCTTCCCAGTTCTTCATGAACAGCCCTTCCACCTGGTAACCCTGCTCCATGAGCAGAAGGGCGGAGACGGAAGAGTCCACGCCGCCGGACATGCCGACGATGACGCGGGTCTTGGCGGGGTCTTTGAGTGCTGGGCTGGTCATGGTTACCGATGTAGATCAAGAGGAAAAACGCCGATACTACCAAACCCGCGGCGGCGCGTCAGTCGCGCAGCAGGTCAAGGCTGTGCAGCGGGCCCTGCAGGTAGTCGTCAAGGCAGCGAGGCACCAGTTCGCTGCGCCAGCGCGCCGGATCGGCGAGCAGCTCGTCACGCGTCAGCCACAAGGCGCGCTCGATATCGCTGTCCAGGGGGCTGTCGACGCGATGCCGGACAGGGCGGGCGGCAAAGCAGATGCGCTGGTAGGTCACGCCGTTGCTCGGCGCCGTATACAGGTAAATACCCACCAGCCCGGTCAGCTCCACCTCCCAGGCCGTTTCTTCCAGGGTTTCACGCAGCGCCGCCTGGGCCAGGGTTTCATTGGGTTCGAGGTGGCCGGCAGGTTGGTTGAAGACGTGGCGCCCGGCCTTGAACTCTTCGACGAACAGAAACCTGCCGTTGTCTTCGACAACGGTGGCGACGGTGATATGAGGGTGCCAGGTCATGCAGTGCTCCAAGGTGAGCGAGTTGGCCGTTGTGCGGCCCAGAAAGCACGAACCCCGGTGCGTGGCCGGGGTTCGTGGGTTACGTCAAGCGAGCCTTACAGGGCGGCGATGGCGCTGTTCAGGGTCTGGCTTGGGCGCATGACCTTGGCCGTCAGGTCGGCGTCAGGGGCATAGTAGCCACCAATGTCCACTGGCTTGCCTTGGACAGCGTTGAGTTCGGCAACGATTTTTTCTTCGTTGTCGCTCAAGGCCTTGGCCAGAGGGGCAAAGCGAGCTTTCAGGGCTGCATCGTCGTCCTGGGCGGCCAGTGCTTGTGCCCAATACAGGGTCAGGTAGAAATGGCTGCCGCGGTTGTCGATGCCGCCGACCTTGCGCGAAGGCGACTTGTTGGTGTCCAGGAACTTGCCGGTTGCCTGGTCCAGCGTCTGGGCCAGCACCTTGGCGCGTGGGTTCTCGTAGGTGTTGCCCAAGTGCTCCAGGGAAGCGGCCAGGGCCAGGAATTCACCCAGCGAGTCCCAGCGCAGGAAGTTCTCTTCTACCAACTGCTGCACGTGCTTGGGGGCCGAGCCGCCAGCGCCGGTTTCGAACAGGCCACCGCCATTCATCAGCGGCACGATCGACAGCATCTTGGCGCTGGTGCCCAGTTCCATGATCGGGAACAGGTCGGTCAGGTAGTCGCGCAGCACGTTGCCGGTCACCGAGATGGTGTCCTTGCCTTCGCGGATGCGAGCCAGGGAGAACTTGATGGCCTCGACCGGGGACATGATGCGGATATCGAGGCCGGACGTGTCGTGGTCCTTGAGGTAGGTCTGCACCTTCTCGATCATGGCGCTGTCGTGGGCGCGAGCCGGGTCCAGCCAGAACACGGCCGGGGTATCGCTCAGGCGGGCGCGGTTGACGGCCAGCTTGACCCAGTCCTGGATGGGTGCATCCTTGACCTGGCACATGCGGAAGATGTCACCTGCTTCGACCTTCTGTTCCAGCACCAGGTTGCCCTTGGTGTCGACAACGCGCACGACGCCATCGGTCTTGATCTGGAAAGTCTTGTCGTGGGAGCCGTATTCCTCGGCTTTCTGCGCCATCAGGCCAACGTTCGGCACGCTGCCCATGGTGGTCGGGTCGAAGGCGCCATTGGCCTTGCAGTCTTCGATGGTGGCCTGGTAGATGCCAGCGTAGCAGCGGTCCGGGATGATCGCCTTGGCGTCCTGCAGCTCGCCGGCGCTGTTCCACATCTTGCCCGAATCACGAATCATGGCCGGCATCGAGGCGTCGACGATCACATCGCTCGGCACGTGCAGGTTGGTGATGCCTTTATCGGAGTTGACCATCGCCAGGGCAGGGCGCTCGGCGTACAAGGCCTGGATGTCCGCTTCGATTTCGGCTTGCTTCTCGGCGGGCAGGTCCTTGATGCGGGCGTACAGGTCGCCGATGCCGTTGTTGGCATTGAAGCCGACTTCGGCCAGGGCAGCCGCGTGCTTGGCTAGTACATCGTTATAGAATTCTTCGACGATGACGCCGAACATGATCGGGTCGGAAACCTTCATCATGGTCGCTTTGAGGTGCACCGACATCAGCACGCCCGATGCCTTGGCGTCGGCGATCTGCTCGGCGACGAAGGCCTTGAGGGCCTTGCGGCTCATGGTGGCGCAGTCGATGATTTCAGCTGCCTTGACGGCGGTTTTCTCTTTCAGGACGGTGGTGGTGCCGTCGGCGCCGACCAGCTCGATGCGCAGGCTGTCGTCAGCCTCGATCAGTGCAGCCTTCTCGCTGCCGTAGAAGTCGCCCTGGCTCATGTGAGCCACGTGCGACTTGGAGTCGGCCGCCCAGGCGCCCATCTTGTGAGGGTGCTTGCGTGCGTAGTTCTTGACCGACAGCGGTGCGCGGCGGTCGGAGTTGCCTTCGCGCAGGACCGGGTTCACGGCCGAACCCTTGATGCGGTCGTAGCGGGCGCGCGATTCCTTTTCCTCGGCGGTGGCCGGTTCGTCGGCGTAGTCCGGGATGTTGAAGCCCTTGCCTTGCAGCTCCTTGATCGCGGCCTTGAGCTGCGGTACCGAGGCGCTGATGTTCGGCAGCTTGATGATGTTGGCTTCAGGGGTGGTGGCCAGTTGGCCCAGTTCCGCCAGGTGATCGCCTACCTGTTTTTCTGCGCCGAGTTGCTCCGGGAAGGCTGCAAGGATACGGCCTGCCAGGGAGATGTCGCGGGTTTCGACGGCAATGTCAGCGCAAGCGGTGAAGGCTTCGATGATCGGCAGCAGCGAGTAGGTGGCGAGGGCAGGAGCTTCGTCGGTGAAGGTATAGATGATCTTGGAACGGGTGGGCATGCGGGCTAACTCTCTGTGTGCTGAGCGTGCTCGAGTCTCGTGGTGCACCGGGTAGGCACACCGCCCTGGCAGCGCCATGGGCGGAAAGTCGAGAGGCTGCGAGCTGTGATGGTGGATGCATCAGTCGAGCGTCAAGTGCCGAGCTGCGGTAACAACCCGGGCTTAGTGGCCTGAGATGGCCTGGGACGGTCCGCATTTTCCTAGGGATCGCCCCGGTGACCCTGCGGTCGCGGGGCAGTATATCAAACCAATCAGCCTAATCATCAAGACTGAGTGATATCGGCCCATTTATAAGACCAAAGACGTAGCGACAATGTGACCGGTTGTCGCATGCGGCAGCCTCGCGGGTCGTGCAGAAGCGGAGGGAAGTCTTGATAACAGAGTTGTAACTTCATGCGTACAGGTAGGCCGCACGCTGGTGGTCGACACGCGTGCGATCCTTCAAGGATGGACGTACCGGCGTCACGCACTCACAGTGGTAGCCAGTGTCGAGTCAGGTAGCAGCGCCTGGGCAGCCTCTTGGGTGCGGATATTGACAGCGTGCAGGCCTTTGGGGCCTTGAATGACATCAAAATGAACTGCCTGCCCCGCCTTGAGGGTCTTGTAGCCGTCCATCTGGATAGCGGAAAAGTGGGCGAAGAGGTCTTCGCTCTTGCCATCCTCGACCACGAACCCATACCCTTTGGCGTTGTTGAACCACTTGACTTTACCGTTTGCCATCCCTATGTCCCTCTGCAAGGACTCCATCACTGGAGTATCATCCACATCATCCGCCAATGAGCCTTCGAAAAAATCGGGCTGGTTGCGCGGATCTTTATTGACCACGGTGTGTTCCTATTGGTTGTAACACCGTTTTGCCGATAGTCAAGGTCATGCAGCGGCCAGGCCGTATCGCTTGCTGCAGGGTCAACCCATAACCTTATCCTGTCGATGTGATGAAATTCTTTCCATGCATGCACACAGCCAGATTCGACTAACATTCAATCAGGATCGCCCTCAATCCAACGAGGACGATGGCGCTGGTCTGGCGGTTCAGGAAGCCAAGCCGATCCTGCAGGCGCCACCTATGTACAAGGTGGTTTTGTTCAACGATGACTACACGCCGATGGATTTCGTCGTCGAAGTGCTCGAAACGTTCTTCAATCTGAACCGCGAGCTGGCGACCAAGATCATGCTGACCGTCCATACCGAGGGGCGGGCAGTATGCGGATTGTTTACCCGCGACATCGCCGAAACGAAGGCCATGCAGGTCAACCAATACGCCAGGGAAAGCCAGCATCCGCTACTCTGTGAAATCGAGAAGGACGGTTAATCGCCGACCACTTGGGTATGAGGTGAAGCTATGTTAAACCGCGAGCTCGAAGTCACCCTCAATCTTGCCTTCAAGGAGGCCCGTTCGAAGCGTCATGAGTTCATGACGGTCGAGCATCTGCTGCTGGCTCTCCTTGACAATGAGGCTGCCGCGACCGTTCTGCGCGCCTGTGGCGCCAATCTCGACAAGCTCAAGCATGATCTGCAAGAGTTCATCGATTCTACGACCCCTTTGATTCCCGTCAGCGACGAAGACCGCGAGACTCAGCCGACCCTGGGCTTCCAGCGTGTGCTGCAGCGTGCCGTGTTCCATGTCCAGAGCTCCGGCAAGCGCGAGGTTACCGGTGCCAATGTGCTGGTGGCGATCTTCAGCGAACAGGAAAGCCAGGCTGTGTTCCTGCTCAAGCAGCAGAGCGTGGCCCGCATCGATGTGGTCAATTACATTGCCCACGGCATCTCCAAGGTGCCCGGCCATGGGCCGCATTCAGACAGCGACCAGGAAATGCCGGACGATGAGGGCGGTGAAACCACCTCTTCGAGCAATCCATTGGACGCCTACGCCAGCAACCTCAACGAGTTGGCCCGCGCCGGGCGTATCGACCCGTTGGTTGGGCGCGAGCAGGAAGTCGAGCGCGTGGCACAGATCCTCGCCCGTCGCCGCAAGAACAATCCCCTGCTGGTAGGTGAGGCCGGCGTGGGTAAAACAGCCATTGCCGAAGGTTTGGCCAAGCGCATCGTCGACGGTCAGGTGCCCGATCTGCTGGCCCAGAGCGTGGTCTATTCACTCGACCTGGGTGCTTTGCTGGCCGGTACCAAATACCGCGGCGACTTCGAGAAGCGCTTCAAGGCGCTGCTCGGTGAACTGCGCAAGCGGCCACAGGCCATCCTGTTCATCGACGAAATCCATACCATCATTGGTGCCGGCGCAGCGTCTGGCGGTGTCATGGACGCCTCCAACCTGCTCAAGCCATTGTTGTCGTCGGGCGAAATCCGCTGCATCGGTTCCACGACGTTCCAGGAATTTCGTGGCATCTTCGAGAAGGACCGGGCGCTGGCGCGGCGCTTCCAGAAGGTCGATGTGAGCGAGCCTTCCGTGGAGGACACCGTCGGTATCCTGCGCGGCCTCAAAGGGCGCTTCGAAAGCCATCACAACATCGAGTACAGCGACGAGGCATTGCGTGCAGCGGCGGAGCTGGCCTCGCGCTACATCAATGACCGGCACATGCCCGACAAGGCCATCGACGTCATCGACGAAGCCGGCGCCTACCAGCGCCTGCAGCCTGAGGCCAATCGCGTGAAGCGAATCGACGTGCCTCAGGTCGAGGACATCGTCGCCAAGATCGCCCGTATTCCGCCCAAGCATGTCAGCAGTTCCGACAAGGAGCTGCTGCGTAACCTGGAGCGGGATCTGAAGCTGACCGTGTTCGGTCAGGACGCGGCCATCGACTCGCTGGCGACCGCCATCAAGCTGTCGCGCGCAGGGCTCAAGTCGCCTGACAAGCCTGTCGGTTCGTTCCTGTTCGCCGGCCCTACCGGCGTGGGCAAGACCGAGGCAGCGCGTCAGTTGGCCAAGGCGCTGGGTGTCGAGTTGGTGCGTTTCGACATGTCCGAATACATGGAGCGTCACACCGTGTCGCGCCTGATCGGTGCGCCGCCTGGCTACGTCGGGTTCGACCAGGGCGGTCTGTTGACCGAAGCCATCACCAAGCAGCCGCACTGCGTGTTGCTGCTCGATGAGATCGAGAAGGCCCACCCGGAAGTCTTCAACCTGCTGCTGCAGGTCATGGACCACGGGACCTTGACCGATAACAACGGGCGCAAGGCCGACTTCCGCAACGTGATCCTGATCATGACCACCAACGCGGGCGCTGAAACCGCTGCGCGAGCGTCCATCGGCTTTACCCACCAGGACCATGCGTCCGATGCCATGGAAGTTATCCGCAAGAGCTTCACGCCGGAGTTCCGCAACCGCCTGGATACCATCATCCAGTTCGGCCGTCTGAGCACCGAGACCATCAAGAGTATCGTCGACAAGTTCCTCATCGAACTGCAGGCGCAACTTGAGGACAAGCGTGTGCTTCTGGAGGTCAGCGACGCGGCACGTGGCTGGCTGGCGGTGTCGGGCTACGACGTGCAGATGGGTGCGCGGCCGATGGGTCGACTGATTCAGGACAAGATCAAGCGGCCTCTGGCCGAGGAGATTTTGTTCGGCGAATTGGCCGAGCATGGCGGGGTGGTGCACGTGGACCTGCGCGATGGCGAACTGGTCTTCGACTACGAGACCACTGCCGAAGTGGCGTAAGCCTCGGGGGCCGCAATGCGGCCCCTTCCTGACCCAGGCAGGCACAAAAAAGCCCGGCAGATGCCGGGCTTTTTCATGGCTGGAGCTTAGCGCGCACGGTACGTGATGCGGCCCTTGCTCAGGTCATACGGCGTCAGCTCGACGCGAACCTTGTCGCCAGTGAGAATACGGATGTAGTTCTTGCGCATCTTTCCAGAGATGTGCGCGGTTACGACGTGCCCGTTTTCCAACTCCACGCGGAACATGGTGTTGGGCAGGGTGTCGACGACAGTGCCTTCCATTTCGAAGCTGTCTTCTTTCGACATGCAGTAGAGCCCTCGGATCCAGTGTTGGCCCGACGCATAACCGCACCGGGCAAAAAAGTGGCGTGGATTATGCCCGAAAACTGTGTGTCAAGCCAATGCTTTCAGTTGAGGGCAACCCAACGCTGGTTTATCAACAACTCGATAGGCCGATACTGCGTCTTGTAGTTCATTTTCTTGCAGTTCTTGATCCAGTAGCCAAGATACACGCCGTCCAGATCGAGCCGCAACGCCTCGCCGATCTGCCAGAGGATGGCAAACCTGCCCAGGCTGCGGCGCTCCTCATCAGGCTCGTAGAAGGTGTACACGGCAGACAGGCCATTGGGCAGCAAGTCGCAGACGGCGACTGCCAGCAGTCGCCCGCTGGCGCGAAATTCGTAGAACCAGCAGAACGGCAATTGGCGCACCAGAAACGTGGAGAACTGATCACGGCTGGGTGGATACATGTCTCCATCGGCATGACGTGCCTCGATGTAGCGCCGGTACAGGTCGAAATACTCTTCCTTGAAGGCAGGGCGTGCAGCCGTCACCGTCACATCGGCGTTGCGCTTGAGAATCCGGCGCTGCTGCCGGCTGGGCACAAACCGTGCCGGCGGTATGCGCGCAGGCACGCATGCATTGCAGTTCTGGCAATGAGGGCGATAAAGGTGATCGCCACTGCGGCGAAACCCCATCTCCGACAGGTCGGCGTACACGTTCACGTCCATGGGCTGGCTGGGGTCCAGGAACAACGTGGTGGCCTGCTCGTCGGGGAGGTAACTGCAGGAGTGGGGTTGAGTGGCATAAAACTTCAACCGCGCCAGCTCTGTCATGATCAACCCCTTCGGTGAGACTTTGCCTAAGTGTAAGCCAGGTGTGAAAAACGCGCCTAGCAAACCCATGTGGCGGTGTTGGGCTGATCGAGGTGGCGGGCCAGGTAGCCTGCGAATTCGCGGCGACTGATGGCGTGAGCACCCAGACTTTGCAGGTGATCGGTCGGCATCTGGCAGTCAATCAGCACGAAGCCGGCTGCTTCCAGGTGTCGGACCAACGTCACGAAGCCCACCTTCGAGGCATTGTCCGCGCGACTGAACATGGATTCCCCGAAAAACAGCTGCCCCATGGCCAGGCCATACAGGCCGCCGACCAGTTCACCGTCCTGACGAACTTCGACCGAATGGGCAATGCCGCGCGCGTGCAGTTCGCAGTAGGCCATGCGCATGGGGTCGGTGATCCAGGTGCCGTTTGTATAATCGCGCGGCGCCGCGCAGGCTGCGATCACCGCGGCGAAGTCGGTGTCGAAGCTGACCTGGTAGCGGCCTTGGCGCATCCACTTGGCCAAGGAGCGCGACACGTGCAATCGGGCAGGCACCAGCACGGTGCGCGGGTCGGGCGACCACCACAGGATCGGCTGGCCATCCTGGTACCACGGGAAGCAGCCATGGCGGTAAGCCTGAACAAGCCGTTCGGGCGTCAGGTCGCCGCCTGCGGCGAGTAGGCCGTTGGGCTCTTGCAGGGCGCGGTCCAGCGCAGGGAAGGTCAAGGAATCGCGTTTCAGCCAGGTCAACATGGTCGGTCATGCGGTAGGGGAGGGGAGTGGCCAGCATGGCGCGATGGGGAAATGGGGTCAATCGCTTCACGGCCGCAGGTGGGCGATACGTGATCGCCCACTCCACAAGCAATCGGGTTGCTTCCGCTGAATGGCGGGCCTGGGCAGGGCCGGTGTAGGCAGTGTCCCGCAGCCATTCAGGCAATTTCGGATACATTGCAGCTACGGCCGGCACCATCAGCCACATTTGCTGTCACACCTGTGCAAAAACACAGCATAAGCCTTTGTCACAGAAGACAATGCGTGCTCAAATTGCAGCTATTGGAAAGTGGCCCCCGGCCAGATCCCCAGACGGCGTGCCGCCATGGCGGCTGGCGGGCAGTAATGTTAAAAGTAGTGATCCGTTGGCTTCGGCCCTGGCCGATCACTATTGGACGCGCACCATGCGCAGGAATAGACGCGTTTTGAAGAAATCCACCGCAACCCCAGCTCCCTTGCCCGTGCCCCTGTGGCGGCAGCAGCTGCACTATCGCCTCAAGGAGGGTGCGCTGATCGCTGTCGGCGCCCTGTGCCTGTACCTGTGGATGGCGCTGCTGACCTACGACACCTCGGACCCGGCCTTCAGCCACACCGCCACCGTCGACCAGGTGCAGAATGCCGCCGGGCGAGCCGGTGCCTATTTCGCCGATATCCTGTTCATGGTGCTGGGCTACTTCGCCTACATCTTCCCATTGCTGCTGGCGATCAAGACCTGGCAGATTTTCCGTCAGCGCCACCAGCCCTGGGACTGGAGCGGCTGGTTGTTCTCCTGGCGATTGATAGGCCTGATATTCCTGGTGCTGTCCGGGGCTGCGCTGGCCCATATCCACTTTCATCCGCCGGCAAGCATCCCGTTCTCGGCCGGCGGCGCCCTGGGCGAAAGCCTGGGCGATCTGGCTCGCAACTTCCTGAACGTGCAGGGCAGCACCCTGATGTTCATCGCCCTGTTCCTGTTCGGGCTGACGGTGTTCACCGACCTGTCGTGGTTCAAGGTCATGGACATGACCGGCAAGATCACGCTGGATCTGCTGGAACTGGTGCAGGGCGCGGCCTCGCGTTGGTGGGAGGCGCGTAACGAACGCAAGCGCCTGGAAGCGCAGCTGCGCGAGGATGAGCCCGTCGTCAAGGCCAAGCCTGTGGCGCCCGAACCACGTGAGCCGGCCAAGCCTGCTCTGCGCGAGCGCTTGTTCAAGCGCGAGCCTGCGTCTGCTCAGCCCGAGCCGCGCGAGCCGACCCTGGGCGGTGAGCCTGTGACGATGCGCGACTCGGTCGCGCGTGAACCGGTTGCGCGTGACCCAGGGGTGCAGCGTGAACCTGTGATCACACGCGAACCGGCAGCGGCGCGGCCTTCGGCGCCTGCGCCTGTAGCCGCCCCGGCCCTGATCTCCAATATCGTGCCACCGTCGGCCGCCAAGGCGCCTGAGCCAGTCAAGCGCATTGCCAGAGAAACCCCGGCGCCGCAATTCATCGACAGCGCAGTGGAAGGCACCTTGCCGCCGATTTCCATCCTGGACCCGGCTGAACAGAAAAAAATCGAGTATTCCCCCGAGTCCCTGGCGGGCGTTGGCCAATTGCTGGAAATCAAGCTCAAGGAGTTTGGTGTCGAAGTGGCGGTGGATTCCATTCACCCAGGGCCTGTGATCACCCGGTACGAAATCCAGCCGGCTGCCGGTGTCAAAGTGAGCCGTATCGCCAACCTTGCCAAGGACCTGGCGCGTTCGCTGGCCGTGACCAGCGTGCGGGTGGTCGAGGTGATTCCGGGCAAGACCACTGTGGGTATCGAGATTCCCAACGAAAACCGCCAGATGGTGCGTTTCTCCGAAGTGCTCGCCACTCCGCAATACGACGAACAGAAGTCGCCGGTCACCCTGGCCCTGGGCCACGATATCGGCGGCAAGCCGGTCATCACCGACCTTGCAAAAATGCCGCACTTGCTGGTGGCGGGTACGACCGGCTCGGGTAAGTCGGTGGGCGTGAACGCGATGATTCTATCGATCCTGTTCAAATCCAGCCCCGAAGACGCGCGCCTGATCATGATCGACCCGAAAATGCTCGAGCTGTCGATCTACGAAGGCATCCCACACTTGTTATGCCCCGTGGTCACCGACATGAAGGACGCGGCCAATGCCCTGCGCTGGAGCGTGGCGGAAATGGAGCGGCGCTACAAATTGATGGCCGCCATGGGCGTGCGCAACCTGGCGGGCTTCAACCGCAAGGTCAAGGATGCCCAGGAAGCCGGCGAAATCATTCACGACCCGCTGTATCGCCGCGAAAGCATGGAGGATGAGCCGCCTGCCCTGAAGACGCTGCCGACCATCGTGGTGGTGGTGGACGAATTCGCCGACATGATGATGATCGTCGGCAAGAAGGTCGAGGAACTGATCGCGCGCATCGCGCAGAAGGCGCGGGCTGCCGGTATTCACTTGATCCTGGCGACCCAGCGACCGTCGGTGGATGTGATCACCGGTCTGATCAAGGCCAACATCCCGACGCGCATGGCGTTCCAGGTGTCGAGCAAGATCGACTCGCGTACCATCATCGACCAGGGCGGTGCCGAGCAATTGCTGGGCCACGGTGACATGCTGTACATGCCGCCTGGCACTAGCCTGCCGATTCGGGTCCATGGCGCATTCGTGTCCGATGACGAAGTGCACCGGGTGGTCGAGGCGTGGAAACAGCGCGGTGCCCCTGACTACAACGACGACATCCTCAACGGTGTCGAAGAAGCCGGTAGCGGCTTTGAAGGTAGCAGTGGCGGTGGCGATGGCGACGATTCCGAAAGTGATGCGCTGTACGACGAAGCCGTACAGTTCGTGCTCGAGAGCCGCCGCGCGTCCATTTCGGCCGTACAACGCAAGCTAAAGATCGGCTACAACCGGGCGGCCCGCATGATCGAAGCCATGGAAATGGCTGGCGTGGTGACTCCGATGAACAGTAACGGCTCGCGGGAAGTGATCGCCCCGGGCGGCCCGCGCGATTGATATCACCCTGCCGGGCGCCAACGGTGGTGTCCGGCCCATTCAACGCTTAATGAGGATTCCCATGCGCGCTATTCGCATGCTGTTGGTTTCGGCCCTTGCCCTGGGCCCGGTCTCGGCGTTCGCCGGCGAGCAGGATGTCCAGCGCCTGACCCAGTTGCTGGAAAAGTCGCAGACCATCGAAGCCAATTTCTCCCAGCTGACCCTGGATGCAGGCGGCACCAGCCTGCAGGAAACCACCGGCAAGATGACGGTCAAGCGCCCAGGCCTGTTCTACTGGCACACCAATGCGCCCCAGGAGCAGGTGGTGGTATCGGACGGTAAGAACGTCACCCTGTGGGACCCTGACCTTGAGCAGGCCACCGTCAAGAAACTCGACGTGCGTCTGAACCAGACGCCGGCGCTGCTGCTTTCCGGTGATGTGTCGAAGATCAGCCAAAGCTTCGATATCGTCTCCCGTGAGCAGGGCGATGTGATGGACTTTACCCTCAAGCCCAAGACCAAGGACACGCTGTTCGACTCGCTGCGTGTATCGTTCCGCAAGGGCCTGATCAATGACATGCAGCTGATCGACAGCGTTGGCCAGCGCACCAACATCCTGTTCAATGGGGTCAAGGCCAACCAGACGGTAGCGGACAGCACCTTCAAGTTCGACATCCCCAAAGGTGCGGACGTCATCAAGGAGTAACCAGAGCCAGTCATGGACCTGTTTAGAAGCGAACCTGTCGCCCAGCCCCTGGCCGCCCGTCTGCGCCCGTCCAACCTGGACGAGTATGTCGGCCAGGAGCACCTGCTTGCCCGCGGTAAACCGCTGCGTGAAGCACTGGAGCAGGGTGCGCTGCACTCCATGATCTTCTGGGGCCCGCCGGGGGTTGGTAAGACGACCCTGGCGCGGCTGCTGGCGCAATTTTGCGACGCGCATTTCGAAACGGTGTCGGCGGTACTGGCCGGCGTGAAGGAAATCCGCCAGGCGGTGGAAGTGGCCAAGCAGCAGGCCGGCCAGTACGGGCGCCGTACCATCCTGTTCGTCGACGAAGTGCACCGGTTCAACAAGTCTCAGCAGGATGCCTTCCTGCCCTTCGTGGAAGACGGCACCTTGCTGTTCATCGGTGCTACCACCGAAAACCCGTCTTTTGAATTGAACAACGCGCTGTTGTCACGGGCGCGTGTCTACGTGCTCAAGAGCCTGGACGAGCCCGCGCTGCGCAAGCTGGTGGACCGCGCCCTGACCGAGGAGCGGGGGCTTGGCAAACGCAACCTGCGCGTTGGCGACAAGGCCTTCGACATGCTGAGGGCCGCCGCCGATGGTGACGGGCGACGCATGCTCAATTTCCTGGAAAATGCCGCTGACCTGGCCGAAGACGGCAGTGAAATCGACGTTGATCTGCTGCAAAGCCTGCTTGGAGACAGCCGTCGCCGGTTCGACAAGGGCGGGGAGGCGTTCTATGACCAGATATCAGCGCTGCATAAATCCGTGCGGGGTTCGGACCCTGACGCGGCGCTCTACTGGTTTGCACGCATGCTCGATGGCGGCTGCGACCCCCTCTACATTGCGCGCCGGGTCGTGCGCATGGCCAGTGAGGACATCGGCAACGCCGACCCCCGCGCCTTGAGCCTGTGCCTGGCAGCATGGGACGTGCAGGAGCGGCTGGGCAGCCCCGAAGGTGAACTGGCAGTGGCACAGGCCATTACCTACATCGCTTGCGCTCCGAAGAGCAATGCCGTTTACATGGGCTTCAAGACCGCCCTGCGCGAAGCGGCGGAGCACGGTTCGCTGGAGGTGCCGCTGCACTTGCGCAACGCGCCGACCAAGCTCATGAAACAGCTGGGTTACGGCGATGAGTACCGCTATGCCCACGACGAACCGGATGCCTACGCAGCCGGTGAAGACTACTTTCCGGAGGCGCTGGAGCCGCGCCAGTATTACCAACCGGTGCCGCGCGGGCTCGAGCTCAAGATTGGCGAAAAGCTCCGGCACCTGGCCGAGCTTGATCGCAGCAGTCCGCGACAGCGGAGAAAACCATGATTACGCTGATCGCCGCCGTCAGTGCCGGTGGTATCGCCGGTACCCTGTTGCGCTTTGCCGCAGGCAATTGGGTCGTCGCCCACTGGCCGCGACACTTCTATATAGGTACGCTTGCCGTCAACTTGGTGGGCTGCTTGTTGATCGGCCTGCTGTACGGCCTGTTCCTGCACAAACCCATGGTCCCGGCGGAGTTGCGGGCGGGTTTGATCGTGGGTTTTCTGGGCGGCCTGACCACGTTTTCCTCATTTTCGCTGGACACCGTACGCTTGCTGGAAAGCGGGCAGGTGCCTCTGGCGTTGGGTTATTCGGCCATCAGCGTCGTGGGCGGGCTGCTCGCGACCTGGGCGGGATTGTCCCTCACTCGATTCTGACCAACACCTACACATAACGAGAGAACGATATGCTCGATTCCAAACTGTTACGCGGCCAACTTCAGGAAGTGGCGGATCGCCTGGCCTCCCGTGGCTTTAGCCTGGATGTCGCGCGCATCGAATCACTGGAAGAGCGCCGCAAGGCGGTACAGACCCGTACCGAGCAACTGCAGGCCGAGCGTAATGCCCGTTCCAAATCCATCGGCCAGGCCAAAGCCAAGGGCGAAGACATTGCACCGCTGATGGCGGATGTGGAACGCATGGCCAATGAGCTGGCCGCCGGCAAAACCGAGCTCGACGGTATCCAGGCAGAGCTGGACAGCATCGTGCTGACCATCCCCAACCTGCCCGATGCCAGTGTGCCGGTCGGTGCCAGCGAAGACGAGAACGTCGAAGTGCGTCGCTGGGGCACCCCCAAGGCGTTCGATTTTGAAATCAAGGACCACGTCGCCCTGGGCGAAATCAGCGGTGGTCTGGACTTCGAGGCGGCGGCCAAGCTGTCTGGCGCGCGTTTTGCCGTGCTGCGCGGCCCGATTGCACGCCTGCACCGCGCACTGGCGCAGTTCATGATCAACCTGCACACCGGTGAGCACGGCTACGAGGAGCACTACACCCCGTATCTGGTGCAGGCGCCAGCCCTTCAGGGCACCGGCCAGCTGCCCAAGTTCGAGGAAGACCTGTTCAAGATCACCCGCGAAGGCGAGGCGGACTTCTACCTGATCCCGACCGCCGAGGTGTCGCTGACCAACCTGGTGGCTGGGGAAATTCTCGACGCCAAGCAACTGCCGCTCAAGTTCGTGGCGCACACACCGTGCTTCCGCAGTGAAGCCGGTGCCTCGGGCCGAGACACCCGCGGCATGATCCGCCAGCACCAGTTCGACAAGGTCGAGATGGTGCAGGTGGTGGAGCCCGGCAAGTCGATGGAAGCGCTCGAAGGCCTGACGGCCAATGCCGAGCGTGTGCTGCAACTGCTCGAGCTGCCGTACCGTGTGTTGGCCCTGTGCACCGGTGACATGGGCTTTAGCGCCGTCAAGACGTTTGACCTGGAAGTGTGGGTGCCCAGCCAGGACAAATACCGCGAGATCAGCTCGTGCTCCAACTGCGGCGACTTCCAGGCCCGCCGCATGCAAGCGCGCTGGCGCAACCCGGAAACCGGAAAGCCGGAGCTGGTGCACACCCTGAACGGCTCCGGTCTGGCCGTGGGCCGCACGCTGGTCGCGGTGCTGGAAAACTACCAGCAAGCCGACGGTTCGATCCGGGTCCCCGAAGTGCTCAAGCCCTACATGGGCGGCGTTGAGGTGATCCGCTAAATGGACTACCTGCCGCTGTTCCACAAGCTGCAGGGCGCCTTGGTGCTGGTGGTTGGTGGTGGCGAGATCGCATTACGCAAGGCGCGTCTGCTGGCCGATGCTGGCGCCGCGCTGCGCGTGGTGGCCCCGGAAATCGATGGCCAGCTGGCCAGCATGGCGCGCGAAGGCGGTGGCCAGGTCCTGGTGCGCGGTTACCAGCCGGGGGACCTCACAGGTTGCCGGCTGGTGATCGCCGCCACGGACGATCCTGGGCTCAATGCCCAGGTTTCGGCCGATGCCCAGGCCCTGAGTTTGCCGGTCAACGTGGTCGATGCGCCGGCGCTGTGCACGGTCATCTTCCCGGCCATCGTCGACCGCTCGCCTTTGGTGATAGCCGTGTCCAGCGGGGGCGATGCACCGGTCCTGGCACGCTTGATTCGGGCCAAGCTCGAAGCCTGGATTCCTGCTGCCTACGGTGAATTGGCCGGGTTGGCGGCGCGTTTCCGACACACCGTCAAGTCGTTGTACCCGGATGTGAACCAGCGCCGGGGTTTCTGGGAGACCGTCTTTCAGGGGCCGATTGCCGAACGCCAACTGGCCGGGCAGGGCGCAGAGGCCGAGCGGTTGTTGCAGGCGATGGTCGATGGCGCGCCGGTGCAGCAGGGCGGCGAAGTCTACCTGGTCGGTGCCGGCCCGGGTGACCCGGACTTGCTGACCTTCCGCGCGCTACGGTTGATGCAGCAGGCCGATGTGGTGCTGTACGACCGCCTGGTAGCGCCTGCGATCATCGACATGTGCCGTCGGGATGCCGAGCGCATTTATGTGGGCAAGCGTCGTGCAGAGCATGCCGTTCCCCAGGACCAGATCAACCGGTTATTGGTGGACCTTGCCCAGCAGGGCAAGCGGGTGCTGCGCCTGAAGGGTGGTGATCCGTTCATTTTCGGCCGTGGCGGCGAGGAGATCGAGGAGCTGGCCGAGCACAATATCCCGTTTCAAGTCGTGCCGGGCATCACCGCTGCCAGTGGTTGTGCCGCTTACGGCGGCATCCCGCTGACCCACCGCGATCATGCCCAGTCGGTGCGCTTTGTCACTGGGCACCTGAAGGACGGTAGCAGCAACTTGCCTTGGGACGACCTGGTCGCGCCTGCCCAGACGCTGGTGTTCTACATGGGCCTGGTCGGCTTGCCGACTATCTGCGAAGAACTTATCCGCCATGGGCGGGCAGCGAGCACCCCGGCCGCCTTGATCCAACAAGGCACGACGCGCAACCAGCGTGTGTTCACCGGCACCCTGGCCGACTTGCCCGCCCTGGTCGCACGCCACGAAGTGCATGCGCCTACCTTGGTAATCGTGGGTGAGGTGGTGCAGCTGCGTGAAAAGCTGGCGTGGTTCGAGGGGGCACAGCACGGTTGACAGTCTGCGGACGCTTTGGGGATGAGCGAGGCAGTTGTCCCTAACATCCGCAAGCTTGCAGATCGAGTCCACCCCCCCCACCTGTGGGAGCGCCCCGGCAAAGCCGCTCCCACAGAGGCTGCGTGAATACGGACAACCGTGGCCTAGAACAATGGCACGGTATAGCTGACGGTCACCCGGTTCTGATCCTGTGCCCACTCGCTGGGCAATCCACTGCGTAGCATGCCATTGCGCCAGCTCAAGCCCAGCCCCTTCAGCGCACCGTCCTGCACCACATAGTCCAGGGCGATGTCACGTTCCCACTCCTTTTCATCACCGCCGGCAGTGGTGCGGATGTGCGTGCCCTTGAGGTAGGTGAGCGAGGCAATCAGGCCAGGCATGCCCAATGCCGCAAAGTTGTAGCTGTATTGGCCGAAGGTGGTGCGTTCACCTGCACGGGTGAAACTGGTCACCAGCCGGTCGGTGAACAGATACAGGCTCGAGCCCGCTGCGCCTTCGCCCGTATTGCCCTGGTTGATCTGCACGAAGTTGCCACTGTCCGAGACCCGCTGATGGCCAAGCAACACCGAGTGGCCACCAATGGCGTAAGTGAACATGGCACTCCAGGTATCATTGTCGATCTTGCCTGCGGTGTCGCCCAGGCCGGTGACGCGATACCCCGCCGCGCGCCCGCTGGCCGAGTCGTTGCGTCCATCGGCGTCGGTCTTGAAGTAGCGCAGGTCGGTGGTCAGTGACTGGTTGTCGCTCAGGGCCCAGGTGTGCACGAGCCCCGCAAAATGCTGGACGTAGTAATCCTCCAGCTGGGCGCCGTAATATTGCAGCTTCAAGGCGGGGGTGAGCTGGTAATCAGCCCCGGCAAACACAAACGCATTACTCTCGCGTGTACCGCCTGCCACGGCCAGGCCTGAGCGGTTGGTCGAGCCACGGCCGGTGGTGTGCTCCAGGCGACCCCCGGTCAGGGTCAGGCCATCGATTTCTTTGGAGGTGACGATCCCGCCTTCGAAGGTCTGTGGCAGCAAGCGCCCATCGTTGGCCACCAGAATCGGCAGTTTCGGTTGCAGCGTACCGTAGCGTGCCTCGGTCTGCGAAAAACGGACCTTGCCGGTCAAGCCCAGGCGACTCCATTCGTCCACCGCGCTGCCATCGCTGGCATCCGGGATCATCGAACTGCCTCGGTGATTGCCTGCACCGCCATCCAGGCGTAGGCCCAGCAAGCCGAGGGCGTCAACGCCAAACCCCACGGTGCCGTCGGTGAAACCCGACTTGTAGTCGAGCATGAAACCCTGCGCCCATTCGGCCGTCTTGCTTTGGCCGGCAGGGCCGGGGCGGTCGCGGTAATCGTTGTTGAAGTAGTAGTTGCGCAGGTGCAGGTTGGCTTTGCCGTCCTCGATGAAGGCCGCCTTGGCAGCCGGAACGGCCAAGGTGGTCAAGGTGAGTAGATACAGGGGCACGTAGGGCGTTCTTGTCATTGTTTTCTTCCTGAGGGTGATAGGCGCCCAGGGAGCGGGCGCAAAGGGTGCTGCAGGGTGGGCAATCAGTCCGGCAGCCACTCCTGCAGGGTGAGCTCCACGGTGATGAAGGACAGGTTGCGGCCCCGTTGCAGGCAGCCGGCAAAGAGCTTGCCATCGGCGTCGGCGAGCACTGCCTGAAGGTGGCTTCGGCCGGCGATGACCTCACCGCTCAGGCTGAGGATCTCGATACCGGGCCCGGGTACATGAATGGCTTGATGTCCGCGCTCACCGTGGTAGCGCAGTTCGCCGTCGATCAGGCTGCCCAGCCCGCCACGGACCACGGCGCAGGCGATGCCGTGGCTGGCGCAGAGGGCTTCGGCGCTGTCGATCACATCTTCGTTGGGCTTGAGGCGGGCGACCACCAGCCGCCCGAGGCGGCCTTGCTGGACCTGCGAGGTAGTCGTGGACAGGGCAGGTGTCATGAGGCCTCCTTGATCACAGGGTGCAGCAGGTTGAAGTGGGTCTCGGTGTCAGGCTGCACCTGGTAGGCGACGTGCTCGAACAGGCATAGCCGCAGCACCAAGGGTTCGCTACCGACCACGACCCGCTGCAATACCAGGTGCCCACCGTGCTGTTGCCCAAGGCTGTCGAGCATGCCGGCGTGGCAATGCAGCAACGGGGCACCGCTGGCATCCCTGCCGACAGTCAAGGCACCGCTGATGAACGTCACAGGGCCTGTGAGCTCCACGGGCTTGCCATAGTCGTAAGGGCGTTGGCTGTCGCTCGTGGTCACCATGCGGTGGTAGGCCAAGGCGCACGCGCTGCCCCACAGCACGCGGCCGACCGCGCTCTGGTAGCGACAGCGCTCAAGCACCGCCAGCAGGCTGTCGGCCACCTGGCTGCCGGACGCAAGTTCCACGCGCAGTTCCTGGCTGCACGCCACTTCACAGTCGAGCAGCCGGGGTAGGCGGGCCGGGCCTGCGTGCTTGAAGTGGCGCACCCCGCTGCGCAATTCGAAATGGGGCCTCATGCCGGTTGCTCCGTGCCAGTCTCGAGCAACGTGCGGATGTGTTTCTTGACGATCTTGCCGTAGCCAGACTTTGGCATCTCATGCCAGCGCACGAACTGCTTGGGCCATTTGTAGCGCGCCAGACGCGGCTCCAGGTGCGCGAGCAGTTGCTCATCGCTGACCTCGGCCGTGGTAACGATCACCGCGCAACCGCATTCGCCCCATTTGTCGTCTGGCATGCCGAGTACGGCCACTTCGTTGACGGCAGGATGGGTCAGCAACGCTTCCTCCACTTCGCGTGGATACACGTTCGAGCCACCGGAGATGTACATGTCCGAGGCGCGCCCGGTGATGAACAGGTAACCGTGCGCGTCCACATGCCCCAGATCGCCGGTATGGAACCAGCCATGGCGGAAGCATTCGGCATTGGCCTGAGGGTTGTCGTAATAGCCGGCGAACACGGCCGGGCCGCGCACGCAGATTTCGCCGTCCGTACCCGTGGGCAGCTCGTGGCCTTTGTCGTCGAGAATGGCCACCTGCATGCCGGTGCGCGGGTAGCCGCAGGAACCGACCTTGGCCTGGGGGCCATCGTCGGCATCATGGCAGTCGGCGGGCAGCACCGTGATGTTGCCGGTGACCTCGCCAAGGCCGTAATACTGGACCAGCACCTTGCCCAATGTGCGCAGCGCATGGCACTGGTCCGCGCGGTACATGGGGGCGCCTGCGTAGATGACGTAGCGCAGGCTGCTGTGATCGTAACGGCTGATGGCCGGGTCTTCGGTGAGCATCTTGACGATGGTCGGTACCGTGAACAGGTTGTCGATACGGTGCTGCTGCACCAGGCGCCAGGCCTCGTCGCAGTCCAGCCGGTCCCCAACAGGGAGCACGCAAGCAGCACCCCGGGCTACGTTGACCAGTGCATGAATACCGGCCCCGTGGGACAAGGGGGCCAGTACCAGCGAACGTGACTGCTGGCTCAGGCAGGGCATCAGGTCGGCCAAGTGGTTGTTGACCACGAACGCCATTTGCCCGTGGGTCAGTACCCCTGCCTTGGGGTGCCCGGTGGTGCCCGAGGTGTAAAAGAACCAGAGCGGGTCGTTGTAGTTCACCTCGGCAGGGCGAAACCCTGGCTGAAGCTGGGCGCCTTCATCGAGCAGGGCAGCGTAGGCCAGTTCACCCGGGCGTGGCGCCGCCATGGCAATCACGGTCTGCAGTGCCGGTGATGCCTGTCGCACAGCGTCCACATAATGGCCGAAACCTTCGTCGTAGAGCATCGCTACTGCGCCGCTGGAACTGCCCAGGTAGGCGGCTTCGGGTGGGGTGATGCGCACATTGGTGGGCACCCAGACCATACCCAGGCGAAAGGCCACCCAGGCACTTTCGAACAGCGGCAGGTTGTTGCGCGAGTGCACCAGCAAGCGGTCGCCCTTGCCCAAGCCGCGTGCACGCAGCGCGGCAGCGATGCTGTCAACACGGTGCAGCAGTTGGCGCCATGACACCTGGTGATCGCCGCGAATGAAGCCTGGCAGGTCAGGCAAACGCCTAGCCACCTGGGCCAGCAACTCCCCCAGGTTCATGACATTGTCGATTCCGTTCATCGCACGCTCTCCAGAATGCTCACGTAGTTGGTCACGGCGGCCCCGCCCATGTTGAACACGCCGGCTCGGTCTGCGCGCGGCAGTTGCATGTCGCCGGCCTGGCCGGTGAGCTGCATGGCCGCCATCACGTGCATCGAGACGCCGGTCGCACCAATGGGATGGCCCTTGGACTTGAGGCCACCGGAGGGGTTGATCGGGAGCCTGCCGTCCTTGCGGCTGACGCCGTCGGCGATTACCCGTGCGCCTTGACCGCGTTCGGCCAGGCCCATGGCCTCGTATTCGAGCAGTTCGGCGATGGTGAAGCAGTCATGGGTCTCCACCAGGGACAGGTCGTCCAGCGTCAGGCGCGCCTGGCTCAGCGCCTGCTGCCAGGCACGTGCAGCGCCTTCGAATACCGTGGGGTCGCGCCGTGACAATGGCAGGAAGTCGTTGACCTGGACGGCTGCGCGAAAGCGAACGGCCTGGCCGCTCCCGGTGGGTTGATCGCCCCGGCTGATCACCAGGGCGGCCGCGCCGTCGCTGATCAGTGAACAATCACTGCGCTTGAGGGGCCCCGCCACGAAGGGGTTCTTGTCCGAAGGTGTGCGGCAGAAGTCGTAGCCCACGTCGCGGCGCATGTGCGCATACGGGTTGAGCGCGCCGTTGGCGTGGTTCTTGGCGGCGATCATGGCCAGTGCGTCGGACTGATCACCATAGCGATCGAAATAGGCGCTGGCGATGTTGCCGAACACCCCGGCAAAGCCGTTCTCGATGTTGGCTTCTTCGGGCGTATAGCAGCACTTGAGCAGGATCTTCCCCACCTCGGCCGTGGGCAGGCTGTTCATCTTCTCGAAGCCCACTACCAGGGCATGGCGCGATTGTCCGCTCAGCACGGCGTGCAAGGCCGAGTGAATCGCCGCTGAACCGGTGGAGCAGGCGTTCTCCACGCGCACGGCCGGAGTGAAACGCAGTGCTGGCAGGTGATTGGCGAGCAGGGCGGACGGGAAGTCCTGGTAGAGAAAACCTGCATTGAAGTGGCCGACGTGTACCGAATCGATCTGCTGTGCATCGAGCCCTGCGTGATTCAGGGCGCCGAGGGCCGCGTCAGCCATCATGTGCTCGGGGTCGATGTCGGGAAACTTGCCGAAGGGGGAGTGGTACCAGCCGTTGATGAGGGGTGAATGCATGAGAGTAATCCTCGCTCGGGGTTGGCGAGGTCGAGGGCAAGAACGGTGCCAGGCCTGCGGCAAGCGCTCTGCCACGCGCATTCGTGGCACGTTCGACGGTGGCGACGGGTAGCGAGCACGTGCTACAGGTGTCGCCTTGACTTGGCAAGCGACACCCAAGGGAGACACCTGTTACACACTCAGGCAGTGGCGAGATGCCCACTGGCACAGCAAGACGCGTCAGTGGATTTTATTTAGCATTTTAAAATCAAGCAGTTAAGCGCGTATGGCGGATGCCCACTACGCTACACCGTACATCCGCTTGAGTGTGGCACCTCTATTGCAACGTCATCTGCACCATCGCCGTATCCCACTCGATCAATAAGAACAAATAGGTCAGGAGAGCTTCATGAGCGATTTCACCCGCCGTTCCTTCATCAAGACGGCCTCCCTGGCATCGGCGGCCGTTGCCGCTGCCGGCCTGGGCCTCTACAGCACTGGTGCCCGGGCTGCCGACTTCAAACTCAAGTTTGCCAACAACCTGCCCATCAGCCACCCCATGAACGTGCGCGCCCGGGCCATGGCCAAGGCCATCAAGGAGGAGACCAACGGCGCCTTGGTGGTGCAGGTATTTCCAAGCAGCCAGCTGGGCAGCGACACCGATACCCTTGCCCAGGTGCGCTCCGGGGCGGTCGATCTGTTTTCCCTCTCGCCCGTGATCCTGGGCACCATGGTGCCGTCGGTGCAGATAAGCGCCGTAGGCTTTGCGTTCAAGGATTACCAGCAGGTGTGGAGCGCAATGGACGGTGCCTTGGGTGAGCATGTGCGCGCTGAGATCGCCAAGACCGGCACCCTGTTCGCATTCGACCACATGTGGGACAACGGCTTTCGCGTTACCACCACCAGCACCCGACCGGTCGCGAGCCCGGACGACTTGCGCGGCATGAAGCTGCGTGTTCCGCCCAGCCCGATCATCATGTCGATCTTCCGCGCTCTGGAAGCTGCGCCGACCAGCATCAACTTCGCCGAAGTGTATTCGGCCTTGCAGACCCGGATCGTCGAAGGGCAGGAAAACCCCATGACCCTGGTATCGACGGCCAAACTTTACGAAGTGCAGAAATATTGCTCGCTGACCAACCATGTGTGGGATGGCTTCTGGATGCTCGGCAACAGTGCCTCGATCGGGCGCCTGCCGGCGGATATGCAGGCGATCCTGCGCAAGCACATCGACGCGGCGGTGATGGGCCAACGCCAGGACCTGGCCAAGCTCGAAGGCAGTACCCGCGATACCTTGAAAGGACAAGGCCTGGAACTGGTCGAGGCGCCTGCCGATCCGTTTCGCGACAAGCTGCGCAGTGCCAATTACTACGCCGATTGGCACGACAAGTTCGGCGACCAGGCCTGGAGCATCCTTGAACAATACGCCGGGAAGCTGGCGTGATGCGCGCGCCAGCGCTACCGGCCTCCACCGTTTCGCAGCGCCTGCCGGCCCGGGTGCTCATCTGCCTCAACCAGTGGGCCATGCGCCTGGTGGGCGTGATCGCGGTTGCCCTGATGGTGATCGAGACCTGCGTGCTGCTGGCCGGCGTGATTGCCCGCTACGTGCTGCATAGCCCATTGATCTGGTCCGACGAACTGGCCTCGTCGTTGTTCATCTGGCTGGCGATGTTCGGCGCCGTACTGGCGCTGGACCGCGGCGAGCACATGCGCATGTCGGCGCTGGTCAACAAGCTGCCGCAGGCCTGGCGCGGTTTCAGCGAAACCTTGTCGGCACTGATCGTCTGCCTGTTCGTGGCGATGATCATCTCGCCGGCCATGCAGCATTCCCACGAACAGATGTGGATCACCACCCCGGCGCTGGGCATTCCCGACGGCGTGCGTGCTGCGGCGCTGCCCGTTGGAGCGGTGCTGATGCTGCTGGCGGCCGTCGCGCGCATGGCCCGTTATTCGACCGTGCGCCAGTTCATGGCCGGGTTGGCAGTCGTGGCTACGGTAGCCGCCGCTTTGTGGCTGGCGCAGCCGGTACTGGCAGCGATGGGCAACTACAACCTGGTGGTGTTTTTCCTGGTGCTGCTGGGCGCCTGCGTGTTCGGCGGCATCCCCATTGCCTTTGCGTTCGGCACGGCGACCATGGCTTACCTGGCCCTGGCGACCCACGCGCCCCTGTCGATCGTGGTCGGTCGCATGGACGAAGGCATGTCGCACATGGTCCTGCTGGCCGTGCCGCTGTTCGTGTTGCTGGGTGTGGTGCTGCAGTTGTCGGGCATGGCCCGCACGCTCATCGATTTCATGGCCTCGCTGCTGGGGCACGTGCGTGGCGGCCTGCAATACGTGCTGTTGGGGGCGATGTTCCTGGTGTCGGGTATTTCAGGGTCGAAGGTTGCCGACATGGCGGCAGTGGCCCCGGCGCTGTTTCCTGAAATGAAGCGGCGCGGATCCAAGCCTGAAGAGTTGGCAGCGCTGTTGTCGGCCACAGGGGCGATGACCGAGACGATTCCGCCAAGCTTGGTGCTGATCACCATCGGTGCGGTGTGCAGCGTGTCGATCACGGCGCTGTTCATTGGCGGGTTGATGCCTGCGGTGGTGGCCACCCTGGCCATTGCGGTGGTGTGCTGGTGGCGCTCGCGCAAGGACGAAGCGCCGGCGATTGCGCGGGCACCCTTGTCCCGCGTGGCCAAGACGTTCCTGGTTGCCCTGCCGGCTCTGGCGCTGCCGTTGCTGATCCGGGTGGCGGTGCTGGAAGGGGCGGCCACCGCGACCGAAGTCTCGACCATCGGTGTGGCCTACGTGGTGCTGGTGGGGCTGGTGATGCACCTGTTCATGCGCCATATCGAATGGCGCCGGCTGTACCCGATGTTGCTGGAAGCGGCGGGCTTGTCCGGGGCGATCCTGCTGATCATCGGCATGGCCTCGGCGATGGCCTGGGCGCTGACCCAATCGGGCTTCTCGCAGTCGCTGGTAGAACTGATCGAGGACATACCCGGCGGGGTGATGGGGTTCATGGTGGTGACCATCCTCACCTTCCTGATTTTGGGCAGTGTGCTGGAGGGTATCCCGGCCATCGTGCTGTTCGGCCCGCTGATGTTCCCCCTGGCCGAAATGCTCGGCATCCACCCGGTGCACTACGCCATGGTCGTGATCCTGGCCATGGGCATCGGCTTGTTCGCACCGCCTTTGGGTGTGGGTTTCTACGCTGCGTGCGCCATCAGCAAGACGTCATCCGATCATGTCATTCGCCGCGTCTGGGGGTACCTCGGGGCGTTGCTGGTGGCGCTGGTGATCGTTGCCTGTTTCCCGTGGATTTCCATCGGTTTCCTTTAAGAGAGCGCTGACATGAGCCAATTTGCGAAAAAGACTTTGCCTGCAACTGCCGTGGGCCGCGTGGCGCTGGTCACCGGTGCGGCCATGGGGATCGGCGCGGCCATCGCTGAACGCCTGGGGCATGATGGCCACACGGTGGTGGTGGCCGACATCGACCTGCAGGCTGCCGAGCTCAGGGTGGAGGGGTTGCGCGAGCAGGGCATCGATGCCTTGGCACTGGTGATCGACATCGGTGATGCAGCGTCGATCACGGCCTTGTTCGATGAGCTGCGCGCGCGCTGCGGGCGCTGTGATGTATTGGTCAACAATGCCGGTATCGCTCGCACCCAGTCATTTCTGGACACGGACCTGGAAGGCTGGCAGCGGCTGATGAACGTCAACCTGACCGGCACACTGCTGTGCAGCCAGCACGCTGCGCAGGTGATGCGCGAACACGGGTGGGGACGCATCATCAACGTTGCCTCCATCAGCGGCATGCGGGCGAGCATGGGGCGCACCGCGTATGGCACGTCGAAGGCAGCGGTGATCGGCCTGACCCGGCAGATGGCCATCGAACTGGCCGAGCATGGCATTACGGTAAACGGCATTGCCCCGGGCCCGGTGGACACGCCCTTGACGCAGACACTGCATTCTGCGGCGACACGCGAATCCTATGCCCGTGCGGTGCCTTTGCGCCGTTATGGCACACCGGCGGAGATGGCGGGGGCGGTGGCGTTTCTTGCGTCCGATGATGCGTCCTACATCAGTGGGCATGTGATCCCGGTGGACGGGGGGTTCATGGCGTCCGGGATTCTGGAGATTTGAGCGGGGGCTGCCGAGCAGCCCCAGGATTTCGGCCTCACATGACAATTCGCCGGCTTCCAGATCAGTTCCTCACTGCTCTGCGCCGCGTTGCGCCTCATCCTCTCGAGTCGCCTGTTCCCCGGCTTGCAGGGCCGTCTCGACGAAGGTGGCAATGCAGGGGTTGTGGTTGTCGGCCTTCCACACGGCCACCACTTCGATGACCGGTGCTTCGCGCAGGGGCCTGAAGCTGGTGCTGGCCAGGCGCATGTTGCGCATCGACCGGGGGACCATAGCCACCCCCAGGCCTTCGCCCACCAGGTTGACGATGGTCTGCTGCATGTTGATCTCAAGGCCGATGTTCGGGGTGACCCCATGCTGGAGGCAGTAGTTGCAGATCATGTCATGCAGGGCAGGAGCAATACGCCGTGGCACGATGATGAAGGTTTCACCGGCAAGCTCACGTGGCTCCACAACGGTTTGCTCGGCCAGGCGGTGGCCGGGCGGCAGTACCAGGGTCATTTCCTCGCGGTATAACGTGACGGTTTCCAGGCCCGTGCAGTCCTGAGGCCGGTACATGATCGCTACATCCTTGTTGCCGCTGGTGATGTCCTGGGCCAGGTCCAATGGCAGCGTCTCGGTCAATTTCAAGTTCACCTGGGGAAACAGCGCGGCATAACGGCGGGTGATCGCCGGTGTGATGCTGTAGGCGGTGGACATCATGAACCCCACGGAAAGCGCCCCCGCCGCACCGCGCGCGGCGGCCAGGGCATTGCGCTTGGCTTGCTCGAAGGCGGCGAACACCGTGCCGGTGTCGAGGTAGAAACGCTGGCCGGCCTCCGTCAGCTCGACCCTGCGCCGTGAACGGTCGAACAGCTTGACCCCCAGCTCTTCTTCCAACAGCGCGATCTGCCGCGACAACGGTGGCTGTGAAATATGCAAGCGCTCGGCCGCGCGGCCGAAGTGAAGGGTTTCGGCCAGCGTGCGGAAATACTGCAGATGCCTCAGCTCGATCATGATGCTCTCGAAGGTATCAGTCGATGCATGATTATGTATTGGAAAATATAACTGCGCCTCCCTAATGTGAACCGTGCAACGTCATTCGGCCCAGGCGGTGTCACAAGCCCGCCCGTCGACATAGTCAAAAGCTATAGAACAAGAAAAAAGGTGACGCTAATGACCGCTTGTAACCCTGCCGTGCGTGCGCCCCAACCCGTCGTGGAGGCGTGCAACATCGCTCAAGACAGTGACCCTGGAGTGCGCCAGGCCTTCAACCGGGCCTTGCGGCTGATGGAGCGTGGCATCGCCGTACTGATCCGCGGAGAGACCGGTACCGGCAAGGAAATCCTCGCCCGCGCTCTGCATGCACACAGTCAGCGCCGCGCGGCGCCATGGGTGGCGCTCAATTGCGCATCCATTCCCGAAACCCTCATCGAAAGCGAGCTGTTCGGCTACAGCCGCGGGGCGTTTTCGGGTGCTCTGCCGGGCGGCAAGAAAGGCAAGGTTCAGCAAGCCGATGGCGGCGTGCTGTTTCTCGATGAAATCGGCGACATGCCCCTGGAACAACAAACGCGCCTGCTACGGGTGATTGCCGAACGTGAGGTGACGCCCCTGGGTGCCGAGCGCAGCATCCCGGTCAACTTCGCACTGGTCTGCGCGACGCACCAGGACCTCTCGGCGCGTGTTGCCGAGGGCAGTTTCCGCGAGGACCTGTTCTATCGCATCGCCACAGGCGTAGTGCAGTTACCGCCGCTGCGCGAGCGTCAGGACCGTGGTGAGCTGCTGTGCAACATGGTGGCCCATGAGCTTCCAGGCTGTGACCCTCGCCAGGTACTGGCGCAGGTGTGGAGTTTGCTGATGGCCCATACCTGGCCTGGGAATCTGCGCCAGATGCGGGCGGTCGTGCGCTACGCCTGCGCAGTGATGGAAGGCCCGCGTATGCTGCGCAGCGACCTGCCGCTGGACGTTCTCGAGCAGTGCCAGGCCCCGGCTGCGTTGCCTGCCAACATCACGCCCATCCGCCGGGCGGCCCCGTCAGGCGATGAGCGCAGTGACGTGTTGCACGCTTTGCAGAGCTGCCACTGGAACATGTCGGCGGCGGCCCGCGCTCTGGGGATTTGCCGGCCCTCGTTGTACCGGGTGATGCGCCGGCTGGACATTCCCCCGCTCAAGGAGCAATTAGCGCTCGGCGCCTGCGGCACCGCCTGATGCCCTGACCCTCCAACACCTTTGACGACCGCCTGCTGCCAATGAGCAGGCGCGCCTGGCTGCGGCCACTTTCGATGGATGACGATCATGAGCACTCCCGTTGTGCATGCTGCACTCAATTTCACCCTGACCGGCCGCACGGCCCTGGTAACGGGCGCTGCCCGTGGCATTGGTCATGCGATCGCCATGGCACTGGGCCAGGCCGGTGCACGAGTAGGGGTGTGCGATTTGGATGCCGAGGCGGCCGAGGCGGCTGCGGCTCGGTTGCGAGAAGTCGGGATCGAGGCTGTTGGGGTGGGAGCGGATGTTGCCGATGAGGCCCAGGTGCAGGCTATGGTGGGCCAGGTGCAAGCTATGTTGGGAGGGGTCGACATCCTGGTGAACAACGCAGGGATCGTTTCGACCGGCCCCTTGCTGGAGGTCACCACTGCGGAATGGAACCGGGTAATGGCCATTGACCTGAACAGCGTGTTTTTCTGCGCCAAGGCCGTGCTGCCGGGCATGATGGCGCGCCAGAGTGGGCGCATCATCAATATCGCGTCGGTGGCAGGCAAGCGTGGGGGGGGCTTGCTGGGCAATAGCTGCTACGCGGCAGCCAAGGGCGCGGTGATCGCGTTGACCAAAGGGCTGGCGCGAGAAGCCGGCCCCTATGCCATCACCGTCAATGCCGTGTCGCCGGCGCTGACCGACACCGAGATGACCAGCGCGCTAGCGCCTCAGGCCAGGGCCGAAGTGCTCGCACAGATGCCGCTTGGCCGCGCCGGCACGCCGCGCGACATCGCCGCCGCCGTATGCTTCCTGGCCTCGCGGGAGGCCGGGTTCGTGACCGGCGAGATCATGGACGTCGATGGCGGGTTCATGCGCGACTGATGCCATCTGGCCAGGGCACAGGCTGATTCAGCTCCCACCCCATATACCCTTCCCGGGCAAGCGAGCGCGATCGTGGGGCAGGCTGAAGTCCAACAGCGGCCCCTTTGGCACGATCCCGTTGGGGTTGATGGTGGTGTGGCTGAGGTAGTAGTGGTTCTGGATGTGCTGCATGTTTACCGTGTCGGCTACCCCTGGCCATTGGTACAACTCCCGCAGCCAGTGGGTCAGGTTGGGGTAGTCGCTCAGACGGCGCAGGTTGCACTTGAAATGGCCGTGGTAAACGGCATCGAAGCGTACCGCCGTGGTGAACAGGCGTACGTCGGCCTCGGTGAGGTACTCGCCCGCCAGGTAGCGATGTCGGCTGAGCACGTCTTCGAGGTGATCCCACTCGCTGAACACCTCGTCGAAGGCCGCTTCGTAGGCCTGCTGTGTCGTCGCGAAGCCGGCGCGGTAGACGCCGTTGTTGATCGCCGGGTAAATGCGTTCGTTCAAGGCGTCGATGTCCGCTCGCAACGGCTGCGGGTAGAAGTCGAGCAGGTTGCCGGTCAGCGAATTGAAGTCATGGTTGAACATCCGCACGATCTGCGCCGACTCGTTGTTGACGATGCGGTTTTCGTGCTTGTCCCACAGCACCGGCACCGTCACGCGGCCAGTGTAATGGGGATCGTCCTGGGTGTAGCGCTGGTGCAGGTACTTGAGCCCATCGAGGTGATCGCCGGATGAGCCGTTCTGGCGGTCGAAGGTCCAGCCGTCACCTTGCATCAGCCAGCTGACCACCGAGACGTCGATCAGCGGCTCAAGGCCTTTGAGCGCGCGCATGATCAGGGTGCGATGCGCCCAGGGGCAGGCCAGCGAAACGTACAGGTGGTAACGACCCGGCTCGGCGGCAGGCAGCGGGTTGCGCCGCTGCGAGTCTTCACGCTTGAACGCGCCGTCCTTGCCGTTTTCATACCACTGGTCATGCCAGCGACCGTCGACCAACAGGCCCATGATGAGCTCCTTAACAAAAGCGATTTGTCGTTGGAGCTCAGTCTAGAGAAAGACGTTCGAACCAATAGCGCAAAGAGTGGGGCGGTATGATCGGTTAAATCGATCGATCGCGATCAGCCCACCACCCTTGCGCGTGGGCAAACGCCTGCTCGCGGTCTTGCCCCAACCCGCGAAGCGCCAGCGCCATTGTGGCCAGCACCGCTTTTTGGGCATAGCTGTCTTCAACTTCACCACGCCAGAAGGCCGGCATGTGCTCGGGCTCAAGCGATGCCGGCTTGACGTGCCGACGCTCGCTCAGCGCAGGCCATTCTTCGTCCCAGGCCTTACCGTCAGTGGTGCCGTAGAGATGGCTGATGACATCCGGGTTGATCTCGATTTCGCCACCGTCACCTTTGATCACTACCGCATGATCGCCCAACAACCGACTGGCCTCGCGGTGTACGGCCTGGTAACCCGGGTGGAAGATGCTCTGCAGGCCACAGCGTGCGCCGAGCGGGTTCAGCACCCGTGCGAGGGAATGGATCGGCGAGCGCAGGCCCAGGGTGTTACGCAGGTCGATCATGCGCTGAAGTTGAGGCGCCCAGTCCTGCAGTGGGAAAAAAGCCAGGTGGTGATGGTCCAGGGCTTCACTGACAGCCTGCCAATCGCGGCACAGGGGAATGTGCAACAGCGCGAGCAGTTGCTCGCTGTACAGGCGGCCCGCCGTGTGCGCGCCGCCACCGTGCATCAGGATACGCACCCCATTGCCGGCCAGACACTTGGCTGCCAACAGGTACCACGGCAGATGGCGCTTCTTGCCGGCATAGCTCGGCCAGTCGATGTCCACTGCAATGGCAGGCGCTTGCAGGTGCGCGCGCAGCGCTTCGGTGAAGCCGGCGAGCTCTTCTGCGCTTTCTTCCTTGTGCCTTAGCAGCATGAGGAAGGCGCCCAGCTGCGCGTCTTCGACTTTACCTTCCAGCAGCAAAGCCATGGCGGCGCGGGCTTCTTCGCGTGTCAGGCCGCGCGCGCCACGCTTGCCTTTGCCAAGGATGCGTACGTACTCGGCGAAGGGGTGTTCAGCGGGAGTTTCCAGGGTCAGTGGGCGAGGGCTGGTCATATGCAATTGGTCGGCTTGGGCAGGCCCGCCAGCTTGGCGGCAAGTTTGGCGGGAGTGCCATTGAACAGGCGATTCAGATGGGCGCTGTTGCCCTTTTCCGGGCCCAGCTTGAGCGCTGCGTATTTGATCAGCGGGCGCGTGGCGGGCGAGAGCTGGTACTCCTGGTAGAACGTTCGCAGCAATGACAGGATTTCCCAGTGGTCAGGCGTCAGGGCGATGCCTTCGCGGGTGGCCAAGCCTTGCGCGGTGGCCGGTGACCAGTCCTCAAGGTTGACCAGAAAGCCGTCCTTGTCCAGGGCAATGGCCTTGCCTTCGATATCGAGCGTGTTCATAACCAGCTGTTGACCTTGTCATGGTGCAGGGACAGCGCAACGAAGCCTGGGTAGTCGACCGTCGTTGCCAGCGAGGAAGAAATGGCCCTGGCTTGCATGTCTTCTTCCAGGGCATAAAGGCGACCGACCAACTCGGCCTGCTCTAGCAGACGCAAAGGCTCGCTGCCCGAGAGCAGGGCGTAGACCGCATCGCCACACAGCAGTACGGCGTCTTCGCTGCCCAGCAAGCGCAGGCAGCTGTGAAGGCGTTCGTCACCAAACGGGGAGTGGGCTATTACATGCAGGGTTGTCATCAGAGCGTCACCACTTGGTCGAACTGTGCGATCAATGCCGCAAGCTGCGCATCGTCGAGTACCTCTACCGGCAGGCCAAGGCTTGCGTGGGCCATGCCGCGCCGTGCCAGGCTGTGGCCACAGGCGTATAGCGCGTCCACGCCGAACATGGGCAATGCCTGCAGGTTCGCCGCCAGGTTTTTTTGCTCAAGGGCGGTGGGGTGCTGGTCGCAGGCAAGCTGGAACACGCCATCGTCCAGAAACAACATGCCCAGCGGCAGATCGAAGGCGCCGCCGGCCAGGACGATATCCAGCGCTTCGCGAGCAGACAGCCCGCTCCAGGGCGCCTGGCGACTGATGATCAACATGGACTTGGCCATTCAATCGCCTCCAAAGCAGATCAGCCGGTCGGCCGTTTGCGCGGCTTCATGCAGCTGACCGAGCCCGGACAGTTCATAGGGTTGCTGCAGGTTCACGGCAGGGCGCTGATAGCGGCTGGCTTCGCGTTCGTCCAATACGCCACGGCGCAGGGCAGCGGCGATGCACACCACCGCATCCAGCTGGTTGGCCTGTAGGAACGTGCGCCATTGCTGCGCGATGTCCTGTTCGTCCTGAGGGGCTACCACATTGGATGAAGCACTGTGCACACCGTCCTGGTAGAAGAACAAGCGGGTGATGCCGTGCCCGGCAGCCAACGCTGCCTCGGCAAAGCGCAGCGCCCGGCGGGAAGCGGGCGCCTGTGCGGGGGAAAACACCGCGATAGCGAATTTCATGGCGAACTCGTGCTATGGAATCGCGCCATGATAAACAAAAAGGCCTGGCTGCTGCAGGCCTGTGGTCGTCAGGCCTTCTCCTTGCCCTCGGGCAAGAACCAGTTCAGGACCAAAGCACAGATGCCTCCGGTGGCAACCCCCGACTCCATCACATTGCGAATCGCCGCTGGCATATGGGCGAGGAACTCGGGTACCTGTGCCACGCCTAGGCCCAAGGCCAGCGATACGGCGATGATCAACAGGGCGCGGCGATCGAGGCGGGTGCTGGCCAGGATATTGATACCCGAAGCTGCCACGGCACCGAACATGACCATGGCCGCGCCGCCCAGCACAGGCTCCGGAACCGCCTGGATCACCCCGGCAACGCTGGGGAACAAGCCGAGCAGTATGAGCATCGCCGCAATCCATACGCCGATGTGACGGCTGGCGATACCCGTCAGCTGAATGACCCCGTTGTTCTGGGCGAAGATCGAGCTTGGGAACGTGTTGAACACGCCAGCCAGCAGTGAGTTGGCGCCGTTGACCAGCACGCCGCCCTTGATCCGTTGCATCCACACCGGACCTTCCACGGGCTGGCGCGAGACCTTGCTGGTGGCCGTCACATCACCGATGGCCTCCAGAGAGGTCACCAGGTAGATCACCAGCATCGGGATGAACAGTGCCCAGGAAAAACCGAGGCCAAAGTGCAAAGGTGTCGGCACTTGGAAGAGCGCGGCCTCATGCATGCCGGTAAAGTCCAGGCGGCCCAGGTAGCCGGCCAGGGCATAGCCCGCCGCCAGTGCGATGACGATGGCGCAACTGCGCAGCCAGACCACCGGTATGCGGTTGAGGATGACGATGATTGCCAACACCACGCCTGACAGCAGCAGGTTCTCGCCGTTGGCAAAGGTCCCGTTGGCCATGGCGCCAAAACCACCGCCCATGCTGATCAGGCCGACCTTGATCAGGGTCAGGCCAATCATCAGCACAACGATACCGGTCACCAGCGGGGTGATCAGCCGTTTGACGAAAGGCAAGATGCGCGAGACGCCCATCTCGACGAAAGAGCCTGCAATCACCACGCCGAAAATGGCGGCCATGACGCCTTCTACAGGCGTGCCTTGCTTGACCATCAAGGCCCCGCCGGCAATCAGCGGGCCGACGAAGTTGAAGCTGGTGCCTTGCACGATCAGTAGGCCGGCGCCGAAGGGGCCGAAGCGTTTGCACTGGATGAAGGTGGCGATGCCGGAGATGACCAGGGACATGGACACGATCAGGTTGGTATCACGGGCAGAGACACCCAACGCCTGGCAGATCAGCAGGCCAGGGGTGACGATGGGCACAATGATTGCCAGCAGGTGTTGCAGCGCTGCCAGCAAGCCGATGAGCAGCCGCGGCTTGTCTTCCAGACCCAGTACCAGTTCGTTGTCAGGCGCTGTCGCACCTGGGCTGTGTTCCTGTGAGCTCATTGCGCAGCGCTGCCCGTCTATAAAAAAGGAGCGCATTCTACGGGCAGAATGGGGAATGCGGTAGGGGAATGCCGGTTAGCCGCCTGTTCGGCGATCATCGCCTTCGTTACCTGACTTTTAAGTCAATAAGTCTGAGCGCAGCCACCGCTTTGCGACTGTGCATGTTCGGTAGAAACGGCAGGGACAAAAAAGCCCGCGTAGGCGGGCTTCTTCACACACGTCGTTGTATCAGTCGTCACGACCCATGATGCCGAACAGCTGCAGCAGGCTGATGAACAGGTTGTAGATCGAAACGTACAAGCTGATGGTCGCCATGATGTAGTTGCGTTCACCACCGTGGATGATGGCGCTGGTCTGGAACAGGATGCACACCGACGAGAACAGCACGAAGCCGGCGCTGATGGCCAGTTGCAGGCCGCTGATCTGGAAGAAGAAGCTGGCCACGACCGCACCCAGCAGGACGAAGAAGCCTGCGGTGATGAAGCCGCTGAGGAAGCTCATGTCCTTGCGGGTGATCAGCACATAGGCCGACAGGCCACCGAACACCAGCGCCGTCATGGCGAAGGCCGAACTGACGACTTCAGCGCCACCGCTCATGCCCAGGTAGCGGTTGAGGATAGGGCCGAGAATGAAGCCCATGAAACCGGTGAGGGCGAAGGTGGAGACCAGGCCCCATACCGAGTCGCGCAGCTTGGCGGTGAGGAAGAACAGGCCATAGAAGCCGATGAGCACGACGAACACGTTCGGGTACGCGAACCGCATCTGCTGTGAGATGAAGGCCATCAGGCCGCTGAAAGCGAGGGTAAGTGCCAGCAGGCTGTACGTGTTGCGCAGGACCTTGCTGATCTCCTGCTGCTCGACCTGCTGGCCGTGGTGTACGGCATAATCCTGTTCGCGCATGGCGACACTCCTTGGTGAACCTGAGATATGAAACGTCGAAGATGGTAGGAGTCTACCAGAGCTCCTGCAACCCGCGACACAGAGAGTTTGACAGCGTGTTTCATTCCGGTATTATGGCGGCCGCAAAGCAGCTGGAAGCGTGGCCGAGTGGTTTAAGGCAACGGTCTTGAAAACCGTCGATGGGCAACTATCCTAGAGTTCTTATCTCAGGTAGTCCCCAGATGCACACTTCAGGATACCCTCAGGCAGGATTGCATCGGGGAATTGGCAGAGTGGTTGAATGCACCGGTCTTGAAAACCGACGAGGGCTTATACCCCTCCGTGAGTTCGAATCTCACCGCTTCCGCCAGATATGANNCCGGTCTTGAAAACCGGCGAACGTGAGAGCGTTCCCAGGGTTCGAATCCCTGGTTCCCCGCCAAACACAAGCGAATCAAGGGCTAGAGAGATCTTAGCCCTTTTTTTTGTGCCTATTTTTACCCTTCCTCCCTTGGGGCAAGCGCCCATTGTCCAAGCATGCGTGTGAGTCAACTGCTCTCGGATGCACACTAATGCATACCTCTGACCCCGAGAGTCCTTCAGAATCCCAACTGCACACTTGCTATCCGCCCAAACTGATAGAAAAGACGCATAGCAGTGCTTAGGGTGATCCTGCTTAGTGTGAAATTCCAACCCTCAGTGTGTAGTGGTCTACTAACCCCGGACACCCATTTAGGCGAGAATGCTCGCCACAGAGAGGTGTCCGATGACCAAGCAACGCCGTACCTTTACCCCTGAGTTCAAGCGCGAAGCTGCCTGCCTGGTGCTCGATCAAGGCTACAGCCATGCCGAAGCGGCCCGTTCGCTCGGCTTGGTCGAGTCGGCACTGCGCCGATGGGTTAATCAGCTTCAGCAGGAGCGCGGCGGCGTTACGCCGGCCAGCAAAGCGTTGACGCCAGAGCAGCAAAAAATCCAAGAGTTGGAAGCCCGGATCACGCGCCTTGAACGCGAGAAATCGATACTAAAAAAGGCTACCGCGCTCTTGATGTCGGAAGATCTCGAGCGTACGCGCTGATCCGCCAGCTCAGCGATCATGAGCCCGTTGATTGTTTGTGCGAAGTGTTTGAAGTCACTCGCTCAAGTTACTACGCACATCGTCACAGAGGGCGAACTCCGGACGTTGAACGACTGCGGTTGCGCAGTCGAGTGAATGAGTTGTTCACGCGAGGTCGAAGTGCGCCCGGCAGCCGTACCATCATGGCAATGATGCAAGAAGAAGGTGAGCAAATCGGGCGGTTCAAGGTACGCAGCCTGATGCGTGAGCTGGCGTTGATCAGCAAGCAGCCAGGATCACATGCGTACAAAAAGGCCACAGTGGAGCGGCCAGATATTCCGAATACCTTGAACCGAGCGTTTGATGTCGAAGCGCCAAATCAGGTCTGGTGTGGAGACATAACTTACGTCTGGGCTCAGGGCAAATGGCACTATCTCGCAGTTGTACTGGATCTCTACGCACGCAGAGTGGTGGGCTGGGCCTTATCAGAGAAGCCGGATGCAGACTTAGTCGTCAAAGCGCTGGACGTAGCTTACGAACAGCGTGGAAAGCCTCAAGGACTACTGATCCATTCCGACCAGGGATCGCAATATGGCAGCCGTCAGTTCCGCCAGAGACTGTGGCGCTACCGCATACGCCAGAGCATGAGCCGCCGAGGCAACTGTTGGGATAATGCACCGATGGAGCGAGTCTTCCGCAGCTTGAAATCAGAGTGGATACCGACCACGGGCTACCTGACCGGGCAGCAAGCTCAACGAGACATTGGCCAATACCTAATGGGCCATTACAACTGGATCCGGCCTCATCAGTTCAACGATGGACTAGCTCCAGCGAAAGCAGAAGAAAAACTCAAAACCGTGTCCGGGATGAGTTGACCACTACACGGAGGTGCTGAGTGTTGGCTGATTTTCGGAGTGTTAATACTGGATCAGGGCCTTGATCTCATCCCTATTCTTGAGGGCCAGCTGGATTACCTCCGGCTTCTGATCGGCTTGGTCTTCATTCAGGTTTAGCTGGAACAACAGGTACGAGAGAAGAGCTCGGCGACACTCGACATGCATCACTCCGTCCTTCATCAGGAAGTCGTTCTCGATCAATTTTCGCTGAGCGGGGGTAAGACTAGGGTGGGGCGTGAGAACCACAGTCACCATGGTGTTCCAGGCGTAATCTTCATCAGCCCGATCCCGGTCTGGCTCCACATGTTTGCAGTGTTTGATATGGGTCAGGGAGAAATCCTGGAAAGCCTTACGCTTGTGGCAGTACGCCCGGACGTGCCAGCGGTGACCGTCATGCACCAAGGCATGTAGAGAGAGCATTCGCTCGCCACCTTAGGGTCAGTCAGGGATTGGTAGGAGACCTCGACAGATTCGTTTTCGCGAATTGCACGGAGTATTACCCCAACTATGTCTGCGTTCAGGCGACGACTCAGCCTAGGCGCCGCTGAGACAGGACATTGCCAGCCCAGGAAGCTGCCGTAGGTGAATTTCTTCCTCGGACAGGTATTTGAGCAGCACGTGATGCCGTGTGGCAGGATCAACGATCAGCACCTTGTTGCTTTCTAAATCGGATGTGCCCAAGACGACATCTGCCGACAGCATGGTGAGCGCTTCAGAAACACGGCACCCAGTTGCAGCGAGCAAACACCACAGGAGCTTATCTCTCAGTGAAGGTGCATTCTCAATGAGCGTCCTGCAGAGGTCGATTGGGAAGGCCAGCTCGTCACCGCCAAACTCGTCGGTATAGGCGATATCCGAAGGCTTGGAGGCGGGAGCAAGACCTGCGCGCTTGATGCGCTTCGCTCCGCCGGCAATGCATCCCGCGAGCCAGCTGTTGCGCTTTAAGGCGGCCCGGACTTTCGTCAGTGCTTCGATCGACACGCTCCTTTGCAATGAAAAACCCGAAAGTTCGCTGGATGTGATAAGCCCATTCGCTTCGAGCTCCAGCAACCCCATTCGCAGCTGTTCGCTGGCCTCGATGAACCGGTTCACTGCTGCGAAGTTCGTGATGACCGATGCACCCTTCAGGTTGCGGTTTCCTAGCACCTTGGCAACGGCGCGTACCTTGTCGCTTCCGCTCTGTGTACCGAACACCAGGTAGCTCTCGTAGTTATCCAGCGCGTAGGAAAGCAACATAGGGGTGAGCCCACCCTCGTGCAGCGCCATCTGCATGACGTAATTTAAAAACACCTTGATGGCGTAGCAGTAGGTTTTGACAGTCTTGAATTTGCTTTTACGACTGAGCTGGAAAGCCCAGTTGTCAAAAAACTGATTTTGGATGGCGTCGTTGGACAGCAATCGAAAAGTCTTTCGGCCATCTCTGACAGTAGGCAATAGGTCAGCGTGCGGCGATGTTGGCCGTATTACAGGTCGTTTAGAGGTAGTCACGGGAAGGATCCGAAAGTTACATGCTTGCTATTATGCTTTCATGAACTTGCGCAAGATTGCAATAGGGTGCATTAAAAATTTTTGTGCTCTCTTTAAGTATACTTAGTGTACGTAAGCAGGCCGGGATAGTTGGCCGGCCGGGATTTTTGAGTTCAATTTAAAATTAAAGCGTGATCCGTTAGGCCGGCCCAGACGTCCGTTGAAAATTCATTTTAAATGAAAATTGGAAAGGATTGGCTCATGTCCTCATGGGGGGCAAGGGTGAGAGGGCTTCGCCCGCCCGTCCAGCCGAGCATTGAAATCTGACTGGACTGGATTTTTTTGGTTTATTTCTTTTGTGTCATGGGTTCTGGGGTTAATAGTCATAGCTTAGAATTTGGTGGAAGGGGTTCTTACTGCCACAAGTAAAAGTTGGTTGTTATTAAGTTTTGGTCTATGTCGATCGCTTAGACGTGCTGCCGCTACCGGTTGGGTATAAGCAGGACTATAATGGTCTAGTCGAGACGGGGGCTCTTGCGCTTAGTTCGCGGGCGGACATCAGAGCTTGGGCTGGCGTGCTATTCTGCTAATCTGTAATGGGCAGTAAGCGCATGTGAAAGGCGTTTTTTTGCAACCAGCTTCACCACTTCGGACTTCTGAGTAGCATTGTTGTCGGGGCGTATCTCTGGAAAACCTATGGATCAAGAAAAATGAGTGATTTCAAACCCATAAGCAAAAGCCGATTTGACGCATATTTCTATGGCCGATCACCCTTCGTAAAGCAGTACACCGAAGAAACTCATTGGCACATTTACGAAACTCCTGAAATCACGCTGCTGGCCGTCGTCCTGCATTGCAAGATCGACAATGACTATAACGCCATCGTGCTCGCGAGGGATTTGAACAAACGATTTAGGGCCGTGGTCACGCGCTGTTGCTTGGAGACCCCTGAAGACGCAATGAAAGAGGCCTTGGAGCACGTACCGAAGCTGGCGGCTTCTGCTGTTGATGGGCTGATCGCTCAAGGAGACGAAGCACCTAGCCCCTTCGCCATTTTTGCGGCAAAAGTTCCCCAGCACAAACGCAATCGCTATCTGAAGATGCTTCTCGATGATCCTATTTATTATCCTGCCCGGGTAGCCATGGAGGAGCTCGCCCACTGGTTTGAAGATCCCGACGGCATCTTTATTCGAGGACTACAGGGCAACGAATTTAACTCACGTCTGTTTGAGCTCTACCTGCATGCAGCATTCTACGAGCTCGACTTCATCATTGATCACTCCAACCCACAGCCGGACTATCTCCTCTCCAAGCATGGTCAACAGGTTGCTATCGAAGCTGCCACAGTGGCTGAAGTTGAAGAGGGGGTGGCCGAGGATGCCGATCTCGGTGCTGCAGTTGAAGTCAGTGAGTCGATTGAACCTACCTCAGCAGAGCGTGGTGGTAAACGGCTAGACCAGAGCGCGATCAAGAAGCTGATGGAGCACGTCGAAAACGAGTTGCCATTTAAGTTTCAGCGCACATTGGCTAAGAAGGTGCGTCACCGGCCCGAGCCATTGAACGTGCCCTACTGGGAGCTTCCACACACCAAAGGCAAGCCTTTCGTCATCGCCGTGCACGATTACTCGAAGCATATGTCCATGGCCATGTCTGCCAGCACGATGCAGAGGTATCTTTACGGGCTAGAACTGGTAGATGGAAAAATGGAGCGCATTGAGCGACACGAGTACAAGGGACGCACCATCGCATCCAATTTCTTCGGTCAATCGGGCAACCGCCATGTCTCCGCGGTCATGCTTGTTACGCAGGCCACGCTGCCCAAGTTCAATCGCATGGGCCGGATTGCGGGCGTGCGAGACAAGAACTCCTTGGCGATCGTCAATGGCGTACGCACGAATACTGATGGCGAACTTGGCCCCTTCAGGGCGGTGGTTGAGGATCCCAGGTACAGCGAGGCCTGGCACGACGGGATATACATGTTCCACAATCCTAATGCCGTTATTCCTCTGGAGCCTGGGCTGTTCCATCGGATGATTCACTGTTTCGAACAGGATGGGCAGATAAAAGAGTGGTTCCCGTCGAACTACATCGTAGGTTCGGTGACGGAAATGATGAAATTTTCTGACGAAGCTGCAGAAGGCGTTTGAAAAAATCTTGAATCGCATCTGGGTAAGGCAGAGTGAGTGCAGGGAACGTCAGGCGAGCTCCTGCTTTCCAGGGGGGGGGTGAAAAGCAGGAGCATCATTAAGCCGGATAGCTAACGAGTCAGCTCATTGGAGTCAGAAGCATTTGTGTCACCGTCCTGGCTCTTGTCTTCCAGTCGTAGGGTATTTTAAAAAGCTTTAAACCTTGGGGCTTCTTACCTTCAGTGAGAGGCCTTATCCCGGGAGCAATTTTGACGTAGTCAATCCTAGGGAAAGGGCCTGGCAGCTCGGGCATCGCGTGCTGAATGGCGCGGTTTACTACGCCGTCCTGGACTTTTTACAATTACGTTCATCATGCTGTTTTTTGGGACCTGATCAGAGCCTTTATTTACTCATCTGTAGCCGCTGGTTGCCAGAGCCATTCGATGCCCCACAGCGGTCGATCCTTTTGAATTCCCTTCACCACATTGATGTGGGCGTCATACGCTGCCTTGTCGAATGTCGTCCAGCTGCCGCCTTTTATAAGCGCTTCCTTGAACACCTGCTGGAGATCCGATCCTTTGAATGGCGGAGTATTAAGGTGCCGACCGATCGCTGCGAGCAGCTGCCTGTCAAGGGGAGGGTGCAGACTGGCAAGCTTGGCGTCGCGCTCATCCACGCCAGCCACGATGAGCTTGGATTTGAGGAAAATGTTCACCAGCTTTTGCGCTCTGCCATAGGTGCATTCGAGCTGGCATTCTTCGGTTCGAGAGTGGCCTGTGGTTTTGTCTTTCCACTCGCGTTTGTACGTGATCTTCTCGGCTCGACCCATGACCTCACGAAAAAGCCCGTCCAGGCGGTCATCGATTTCATTTGGCGGAGGAAGGTCGTCCAGGGTGGCAATCTGACCCACCGAAGTATCGTTGATCAATTGAGATGCCACTGCCATCGTGTGGCCTGGCCCCTGTCTTGAGTAGGCGCGGCCTGCCGCCCAGATCGCAAAGCGATGCCGATGTTCCGTCAAGGTGTATTTGTCTTGCATTCGGACTGCTTCCTGCGTTCTAAAGTGTGGTACGGATTGACCGGTTCGATCTGCGGGCGAGTATGGCTTGCCGGTTATCTGCTATCAATCTTTGAGGCCTCGCTAGAACATGTGGCTTGATGGCTGCCTGGCAACCGTCTCGCCACTGCGGGCTTCTAATCGTCGTTACTGCTCATGGTTTGGCTGTTAAGCGGGATGCCAATGAGCGGGAATCAAGGCGTTTTTGCCTCGGAATTCAGGTAGCACGTTAACGTTCGTCACGTTTTGGAAGAGCTCGACAGGAACATGCTCCAGCACGATCATCTGGAACTCCGCACTGTATTGGTTGCGCATCCGACTGACGAAATTCCCAAGCAACTCGAACGCCTGGCTAACCTTTGCCTGATCGGAATTCTTGAGATGCACCTCATCCATGATCTTTTCCTCGCCGTAGTAGGGGCGGCTCGGCTGGTCGATGAACAGGAAGCTTGGGACAAATTTTCCACCTTTGCTGATGGCCACTTCATGTAGCGCTAGGAACATGAACAAATGCAGGAACATGTGGTTGGAGCTACTACCTACGTTTTCGATGAACGACGACTTAGGTCTGCGAAGCTGTAGTTTTTTCGCCTCGTAGTTAAATGATGTTAGGAAGGACGCATAGTTGTCCATCGCCGCTGCCGCCTCGCTCAGCAACGCCAAGGACACGTCATTGATTTGCCCAACGGTACCGTCGCGAACACTGGCCACATCGGTGACTTCCATGGAGCTGAGTTCAGCGTTCAGATTCTTGATCTGCGTATCGTAGTTTTCAGGGGTGTCCGATTCGACCCTACTGTAGGTCTCAAGCTTGGTTTCGATGCGGGTGACAAACTTCACCAATTGGATAGTGTCCTCGAAGGATTTCTGCGCCTTGGGCAAGGAGTCAATGATTCGTTGCTGCTCTGCTTTTTGCTCCACTAAGTCGGCCATCATAGCCGCGACCTGAGTATCGACTGGCTGCCGAGTGGCGGTAGCTGCTTTGAGCGCGCGCAGATCGACATTCAAGCTATCGATCAGATCATGAAACACGTCTGTTTTCAGCAGCTCGGAGGATTGCTGAAGCAGAGTCTGCAACGGTTTCAGGCTGTCCTGGGTAACCTTAAGCGCCGACTTGTATTGCTTGTGTTCGTCAGAGAATTCGCGAAGCCTTCGCATGCGCCGATTGATCTCAAACATTTTCGACCGCGCATTGGAGAGGCGCTTGACATCTTCGCCCGAAGCATTCGGGGTGGGCACATCCTTGACGATCCCTTTCAGAAAATCGATGGTGACGACATTTGGTACTTTCTCAATCAGGCCGTACTCAGCCGCCGTTGCCGCAAGCTTGCGAGCCTCGCTTTCAAAGAGATGTCTACCACTACTGATGACAACCTTCTTCTTCTCAAGCTTCTCGATCATGCGTTTGAGATCATCGCGCCGTTCACGTTGAGCAATGTTTTCAAGGCTGTCGATGCCCAAGCCCAGATCCAGAACACGAGGCAGCGCGACGCGATATCGGTCTTCTTGTTGATGGTCAAAGTAGGCAGCGGTGTTGGTGATGATGTCGTCGGATATGGTGTTGAATAGCAGGAAGTAGCGGAACGATACCTGTGTGCCGTAGCGCACGCCTCGGCCCCCGTAGAGCACGACGCTGCTGTCCAGACTGAACTCGGCTTGAAGGATCGCTTTGATGTCATCGCTGGTGGCGTTGGCAGTCGGCTGATCTGGCAGCACACCAATGCTTGAAAAGTAGAGCTTGTCCGACACGGTCTGAGCATGAGGGCTCTTACGTGCAATCGCGAATTCTTTGTCGTTGATATAGAACTTGATGCCATACCAAGCAACCGTATCGTTGATGACATCATGGGGAATGTTGTGGCTGCTGGAAAGCAGGCAGTAGTCAATGATGTGTAGCAGCGATGTCTTGCCTCGGTTGCTGCGACCACTGAGCACATTGATCCGGCCACGCTCGAAATCTACGCTGCGTGTCTCGCCGTGATGCGACCATAGGCGGATGGTGTCGATGCCAAATTTCACAGTTGTATCCTAAGATTAAGGTAGAGCTCTTCTTCCGACGCTTGAAGCAAATTCGCGATCTCGGACGACGCTTTCTCGATCAATACGGCACGTTTGCCAAACTCGGTGGTGCATTCGAAACGCGTCTTTTGGGTGAGTTGCGAATCAAAGACGGCGTACCCCAGCTCATGCAGCATCTGGATGCCATTGATCGAGTGCACGAGGCTGGCGTGATAGCGTCGGTCGAAATTGGTCACAAAGTCGGGACGGATAGCGACCAGCGAGGCAATCTCTCGAGAGCGTGTTCTCTCGCTTGCCAGGAATTTGGTTGTCTCGCTGTGCATCACGATAGGCATCACCAGTAGCGCTTTGGCCAGTGTTAGGTTCTGCATGTGGTTCAGTACACACCCAATCGCGACGGCAGCGATGCCGGCATTGTTATAGCCGCTCCAAGCGCGAGGCAGCGCAGGGGAGAGCTCGATGACATCACTGCTCATAGGGTTTTCCACTCAGGATGCCAGCCGATCACGTCCTGCTCCGAGAGGAGGTAAAGTTCCCCGTTGGATTGTTCGGTGCTGAGCTCATCATCACCCAATCGATACGTCTCATCGCGCATGGCATCGACGATGGCCTGGGCTTTGTCATTGATCTCGATTTCGGTGCATTTTTTGAATGCCTTTCGGTGCTTGTTGCTCCAGCGCAACGTGACGTCCTTGTGAAGGGCAGTTACCTCATCCGATACCACCTCACCGCCGTGCACCCAGACTTCCAAGCTGCGCGCCATTCTTACCTTATGAGTCGACAGCTGCGTGATGACTTCGCTGTCGTCTTCACAAATGTCGTCAATGACAATCAGCTGCTTGATGAAGCGCTGCCCCAGTAGGTCTTCGGGCAATGGCGGTTCAAACTGCAGCCCGCTCAGCCGCTTCTTGACTGCTTGTGAGACGACACGGCGATAGCGAGTGCGAAAATCGTCGAATGTGATCGCCGTCAGTGTTCCTGCCAAAATCGAAAAATAGTTGTCATCACGGATCAAGGTACTGAGGCGCTCATACACGCAATCGACGTCTTCAGGTAGCACGAATTTTTCTTCCAGAGAGTCCTTTACCTTTTGGATAACCTCAGTCTCTGCGAGCTGGAAAAAGACGCGCTTGAGAAACTCCTGCTGAACGCTGGGCTCGATTGTCAGCACTGCGTCGATGTAGCCCCTGATCGTGGCGTCTTTGGTCGACCCCGACAACGACTTTGCCCGGTCGACAACTGCCTGCAGATTCTCAGCAGAGGCGTGTTCCGTGTAAGCAATCAATAATTGTGAGAACAGGTTGGACTTGCTCTCGCTCTTGTTCGAGACGAGGTGGAATTCGCTGCGTTTCACGAACTGGAGCTGGGCGGCGATTTCACTCCGGCCATCTCGCGGATCGGTGATCACACGTGTCCAATTGTACAACGTCTTCCACAAGTCCCCGTCCAGCTCCGTTAGGGCAATGGGGCTGCCACCGGCCTGAGTCTGAATCGTGTGCTTGAGCTGGAACAGCAATTGGACATCGTTATCCAGATCGCTATGAACATCGTCCTTTATCTCAAGGCCAATCGATTGGCCTTTCTTCATGTTCAACAATCGGTAAACGAAATAGTGGAATTGGTAATCGAATCCCGCGCCGGTGCCAGGCGCAGTCGATTCCTCCATGAAGGTTTTTGGGGTAGCCATTACTTTTCTCTACACTGAGAGGACGCTCTGCCTGCCAGGGCTAGGGTTTGTGAATAGCCTTCCCTGACGTGTTAGCAGGGCTAATGAAGCCACAGGGAAGAAGGGGGCGCAACTATTTTGCCACCACGTATTAATTCTAGATCTGTATACTTGTTTTTTATACAGCCTGTGATTTTATACAGTGAACTGGGCCTTTAATGGCTTTTGGATGTTGCGTTCTGGCCGGCAAGGTGGCAGATATCGTGCGAAGGGGTATATAAGTTTGCTTTCTTGTAGGTGTTTGCCTTTGGGTGGAGTTATGCGGCTCCAGGGACAGGGTCTAAACTTGGCCGTTTAAGCTATCCGATCACTGCCTGTCTGCAGCTTCGGTGTTTTTCTGAATGGCTCTTAATAATTTGTTGAAGGCTTAGTTTATATTTTGTTAATGTCGGGTTGAAAGTGGCAAAGGTGAGCGCTGAGAAATAACTTGTGTCTTAAGTATGATGGCTAGTAAAATGGATTCTTCAGTGTGATTTATTGGAGCGCTCACTTAATGCGCATCGATCGGGTTGAAATTAAAAATTTTCATGGTGTTGAACAGGCTGATTTCGAGCTTCACGAAAAGGTGACCGTGCTGCTTGGTAATAATGCCGTTGGTAAATCAGCCGTCCTGGATGCGATTGCGATTCTGGCAGGCACCTACTTCTTAGGTGTTGATGGGATTAACTCTTTGTCCATCAAGAAAGCCGATGCGCGGCAAGAACGTCGAATTCAAACAGATGGATCTACCGAGCTTGTATATCATCTTCCTTGCGAGTTGAAGTCCTATGGTTATGTTCATGATCGAGAGTTGGTCTGGGGGCGAGAGCTTTACAGTGCGGAAGGGAATACTCGTAAAGGCAATTCGCTTGAACTGGAGCGAATCTCCAAAAATGTTTATCAGCAAATAGTCAAGAAAGAGCAAATTTTAAGGCCGTTCATAGCTTATTACTCGGCGGCGCGACTTGGCTCTCAAAAACGGCAGACACGCAATCAGAATGAAAAATTAAAAGACATCAGTGCAGGCTATTTCAATACGTTGGATAAGGAAGGCAGCCTGTGGCGCTCGGAGGCATGGTTTGCAGGGCTTCAAGGGCGGGCCTTCCTTGGCGTGGCCAGCGCGCGCGAGATCTTTGAAGAAGTGAAGCGACGTTTACTCATCCTATTCAAAAGTATTGAGCGTCCTCTGATCGACCTGTTCTATGAGTCTGAAGTCAAACAGATATTTGTTCGCTTCGAGGGAAGTGACAGTTTCACTCCTCTTGATTTCCTCAGTAGTGGCTATCTCAGCGTTATGGCGATGGGGATGGACATCGTCTATCGGATCTTCTCGCTTAACGCACATCTGGGTGTAGATGCCTTTGACAAGACGCCAGGCGTGGCGCTCATCGATGAGTTGGACATGCACCTGCATCCGAAGTGGCAAGGTCGGTTCGTAGATGATCTTCGCGAGGCATTCCCCGGATTGCAGTTTATCGTGGCCACTCATTCGCCCTTCGTGATTCAAGGTCTACGGCATTGCAGTATTATCGATATGGATAATAACGAAGTCCGGCAACTTGGTGACTACGTTAAGAAAAGTATCGCTGAGGTGGCTGAAGATTACATGAATATGGATGACGTTGAGAGGAGTCCGTATTTCAAGGAGCAAGTAGAGGCTGCTGAGGATTATTTCACACTGCTCAAGGTCACTGACAAAAACAACCGTGAGGACGTTCAGCTGGCCAAGGCAAAACTTGATGAATACGAGGTACGGTATAATCGCGACCCCGCGTTTATTGGTCTGTTGCGCGCGGAACGTAATGCGTCTGGTATGGACAAGGACGAATGAGACCACTATCGCGGGGGCCGAGTACCAAGAAGTACAAGGACTACAAACGCTACCATAAAGACCTTCTGCGCTCATATGGGCCTTTCTGTGCGTATTGCGAGAAGAAAGATTATGATTTAGATGTGGAGCATGTGGAGCCTAAGTCAGTTGTTCCGGCTAAAACTACTGATTGGAATAATCTCCTACTTGGCTGCGTTAACTGTAATAGGGATTTCAAGAAATCGTGGAATAAGAGTCGCAGTGGTTATATTTTTCCCGATTTGAATGAAACATTTAAGGTTTTTCATTATCGTACTAATGGTACGATCAGTGCTGTCACTGCGGCAGCAGTCGCAACACGTAAACTCTGTGGCTTGAACCGCCCTGCTGCGATTAGCAACCGCCAGGATGCCCTGAAGCGAGCCATTGACACGAAGCGTGAGGTGCTAGCAGGCACGCGGCGCCCAGAAGACGTAATTGTCTGGGCGGTGACGCTAGGACACTGGTCAGTGTGGGTGAGTGTTTATCACGACGTTCCAGCAATGATGACCTTGCTGTGTGATCACCAGCACTTCCCCGGCACCAGGATGACCTTTCTCCACCCGGTTAACCGCCCTCGCATCAAGATTTGAGTCCGGCGTTCTGATGGCAGAAAGGTTCGCGCTAGACGCTCTAGTCGAATGGTCTGCGGGGTCGCAGTCATCGTAGCCATCGCAGTGGCAGTCATGCAGATGAAAAAAGGCCTCATTATCAGGCCTTTTTGCTAGCTGGATGGCGCTTCAATCGCGCTCGCGGTAACCATCAGCGTAGTGCTCAAAGCAGTCATCACAGAGTGGGCCGAGTTCTACATCATGGGTCGCAGGCTCGCCGCAATGCTCACATTCAGCCACGTTGTCATCTGGGGTCGTCATAAGCCAATCACCTCAAGGTCTTGCGGGCGGTTAATCACCGGAGTGGTTATCTGTCGTCTTACTGCGGGTCTGATCCGGATATCCAAGATATCCAACACTTGCCGGGTGTCAGCTTCATGGACGTCCGGCGGGTTAGCTGGGTGCTCCCATGGCTCTACGCTAAGGATGGCCATCTGGCATGTCAAGAGCGGTATTGGTGGTTGCCTGGTCTATGGTGAGAAGCGTTTACGTTTGTTTTCTTAAGCGCGAAGCAGCCTGACCATGACTCGACTGTAATGACCAAGGGGGGCAGGGTGACTAGGATTCTTGATTTTCGAAGCTATTGCATCGCTCTGTCTGGGCGGTTGAGTAGCTCGGAAAGTGGAAGGGCACTTGAGTCTGGACTGCCAGAAAAATGCCGCGAAGTGAAGGACAGTCGTAAGTGATGATTTTGCTCATATCCTAAGTATGCAGTCGGATGCATACTTGCCCGGGACTGAGGGATGATCGGGAGGCCCCGGAATTGCGGGGGTTGCCGGGTTTGGCGTATGTGGATTTGTCAGGTATACGTTTTTCGTAGTAAGAGGGGTACCTTGGATAAGGGTTCGAATCTCTACGCTTCCGCCACTACTCTCTACAAAAAAGCCCTGACAATTCAGGGCTTTTTTGTGTCCGAACGATTTCCGCCTTTTGCCCAAGCCCTGCTCATGTCCGTCATTGCCAATCGCAGTACTTGAGTCACACCTCCCTCGCTCGCACCGATCCTCTCGCCCAAAGGCTACGCAATACCCATCTAATATGGCAGTGTGACTCCCCTCGTCACCTCCACAGGGACCTCCATGCAAACGCGCAAAACCGGTATCCGTGCCCAACAGGCCGACCGCACCCGGGACAACATCCTCAAGGCTGCCGTACAGGTCTTCAGCAGGGAAGGCTTCGCCGGTGGGCGCGTCGAGCAGATTTCCAGCCTGGCGAAATCCAACGACCGAATGATCTACTACTACTTCGGCAACAAGGAAAAGCTGTTCATCAGTGTGCTGGAGCACATCTATGCCAGCTTCAACCAGGCCGAAGCCGGGCTGCAGCTGGACTTGGCCAACCCTGAACAGGCGGTGCGTGCGCTGGTGGCATTCATTTGGGATTATTACGTGCAACACCCCGAATTCGTCACCCTGCTGGCCACTGAGAACCTTCACCAAGGCGAGCATGCGCGCAAGTCGCAAAACCTCAAGGCCTTGTCGGGCGAAGCGGTTGGCGTGCTGCGGCCGATCATCGACGCGGGCCAGGCGAAAGGCCTGTTTCGCGACGACATCGACATCACCCACGCCTACCTGATGATTGCTTCGCTCTGCTATTTCTATAACTCCAACCGCCATACGCTCAGTTCGTTCTTGGCCGTGGACCTGGCAGACCCCAAGGCCAAGGCCGACTGGTTGGCGTTCATCAGTGACCTTGTCCTGCGCGGTCTGCGCCGCTGACCTCAATGGCTGCCTGGGTTGGCGCGAACCTGCGCGGCCGTGGCGGCGAGCCCTTGCCAGGCGGGCTTGTCACCTGCAAAACGCTGGCGCAGGTACGCCGCAAGATCGGCTACCTGTCGGTCCGACAAGCTGTCCTTGAAGCCTGGCATGTAGCCCAGGTCACGGGTGGCGGGGGTAGGAATGCCATGCAGTATCACCCGCAGCAGATTGTCTGGCAGGTCGCTGTGAACGTTGCTGTTCACCGCCATCGACGGGCTGACGCCGAACAGTTTCGGCCCCAGTCCATCGCTGTGGCAGGCCATGCAGGCGCCTTTGAACACGCGTTCGCCATTGCTCAATGAAACGTGTGTTTCAGCCGGCGGCGGTGCCTTGGTCGCCTGCGACTGAGGTTCGCCATCGAGTGAGCCGAGGTAATGGGCGATGGCACGCACGTCGCTTTCCGGCAGCGTCGCCAGCTCGCTGACCACCGGGCCCATGGGGCCGGCCGCCACACCGTGTTTGTCAGAAAATCCGGTACTCAGGTAGTTGAACAACTCGTCTTCGGTCCACGGGGTGGATGATTTACCCAACGCATTGAGGGCCGGTGCTTCCCAGCCATCGACCATCCCGCCGGCCAGGTAGCTGCTGCCAGCTTTCTCGGCGCCCATCAGGTTGCGCGGCGAATGGCACGCCGTGCAGTGACCGAGACCGTCGACAAGGTAGGCGCCGCGGTTCCACTGATCGCTGCGCTGCGGGTCGGCCTGATATTCACCGCGCTGCAGAAACAGGGCGTTCCAGCCAGCCATCAGCGGTCGCTGGTTGAACGGGAAGCGCATCTGGTTAGCGGGCGCTTGCTGGCGTACCGGGGTCTGCGACATCAGGTAGGCATACAGCGCTTGCATGTCGGCGTCGTTGATGACGCGGAACGAGGTGTAGGGAAACGCGGGGTACAGGTGACGGCCGTCACGGCTGATGCCTTCGCGCATGGCCCGTTCGAAGGCGGCGAATGACCAGCGGCCAATGCCGGTTTCCGGATCGGGCGTGATGTTGGTGGTGTGGAGCGTGCCGAAGGGCGTGTGCATGGCCAACCCGCCGGCATTGACCTTGCCGCCGCTGACGGTATGGCACACGGCGCAGTCGCCGGCCGCTGCCACCTGGCGCCCGCGTTCGAGCATCGCGGCGCTCCAGCTGCCAGCACCGGGCGGCGTAACCGGTGCGATTTCACTGCGCCAGGGCAGGGCGGTGGCAAGCATGCCCAAGGCTGCGCCCAACACCCCAGCCAGACCGCCGAACCACCACTTTGAGCGTTTGCTTGCAGGCTGCGCCGGGGCCGAGGGCCCAGGCCCCTGGTCATTGGCGCCAAGGGCGGCGCGCACCCGTTCGGCCGTGATCGGCAGCTCGCGAAAGCGGATGCCGGTGGCATCGAAGATGGCGTTGGCAATGGCAGCGGCGCTGGGTACCGAAGCGGATTCGCCGCTGCCCATCGGTGCTTCGTGCTGACGCGGCAGCATCATCACGTCGATGGCAGGCAGCTCGGGGAAGGTCAGGATCGGGTAGCCGCCCCATTCCTTGCTGGCCACGGTCGACGCTTCGAAGCTGACTTGCTCCTTGAGTACGCGGCTGGTGGACTGAATGACATTGCCGTGGATCTGGTGGCGCACGCCTTCGGGGTTGACCATCATCCCGGCGTCATGCCCGATCACCACGCGGGTGACGGCGACTTCACCGGTACGCCGGTCAACGGCCACGTCAGCCACCCACGCCGCCCATGCGGCGCCAAAGCCTGGGAATTTACTGTGGATGTAGCGCGCATAGGCAAAGCCGCGCCCGCGCAGTACGTCACCTTCGCCCTGGCTCTGCATGGGCTGGGTATGCGGCTGCCAGTCGGCGCGGGCGGCGGTGGCCTTGACCAGGTCGATGGCACGCGGGTCGGACAAGTGCTTGAGCCGATATTCCACCGGATCGACACCCGCTGCGAACGCCAGCTCATCGATGTACGATTCGTGGGCAAAGCTGTTGGGCATGGCCGACACACCGCGCATCCACGAAGCGCGCACCAACGGCGTCATGTCGTTGATGGTCACGCGCATGTGTTCGTAGTCATACGGTGGAATCGACGTGCGGTCGCCCATTTCGAACAAGGCCGGTACCGGCTCCACCGCGCCAGTGAGCAGCAGGGCCAGGGTCGGCGCGCCGTTGGACGGATAGCTGGTCTGGAAGTCATAGGCAGCCACGCTGCCATCTTCGTTCAGGCCGCCGTCGATCTCCATCAATTGTGCAGTGCCTTTGGGTTCCCAGGCGTGTTCCTGCTCGCGGGTCAGCTGTACCCGCACGGGGCGTAGCACAGCACGCGACAGCAGCACGGCGTCGGCGCAGACATCGTCGGCGCAGTTACGGCCGTAGCAACCGGCAGCCTCCATGCGGATGATTTCGATGCGCTCCTCGCCGCAGGCCAGCAGCCAGGCCAGATCAGCGCGCAGCAGGTGTGGGTTTTGGGTGCCAGACCACACGCGGATCTGCCCAGGCGCGTAGTCGGCCAGCGCGCATGATGGGCCAATCGAAGCATGCAGCTGATACGGCCATAGATAGGTACGGCTCAGGCGCTGACTGGCATTGGCAAGGCCTGCATCGACATCGCCCTGGTCCAGCACCGTGCGCTGGACCCTCGGGTTGTCGCGGATGGCCTGGGCCACATCGCTCAGGTCGGGCAGCTTGCCGGTAAAGGGCTTCCAGCTGATTTTCAGGTCTTGCGCGGCACGAATGGCCTGCTCCTCGCGCTCGGCAACCACGCCGACGAAATCGCGGATCACGACCACGGCCACGACGCCGGGTACGTGGGCGATGGATGACTCATCGACGGCCAGCAGGCTGTTGCCAACGAAGTCGCCGCTGTCATGGCCAGCATAGGGCGGACGGATCACTCGCCCGTGCAGCATGTCGGGCAGGCGCATGTCGTGAACGTAGGTCAGTTCACCCGTGGCCTTGCCGGGAATGTCCACGCGGGCAGTGCTGCGCCCGACCAAGGTGTAGTCTTCGATGGGCTTGAGCGGCGCATCCTCGGCAATGTGCAGTTGCTGGTTTTCCCCTTTTACCAGTTCGGCATAACTCAGTGCAGTGCCGTCGTCGGTGAGGACCGTGCCTTCTTCGATGCGCAGCGACTCGGGCTCGCACCCAAGGCGCAGTGCCGCCCGTTGCAGCAAATGACGGCGCGCAGTCGCCGCAGCCTTGCGCAACGGCACGGCTGAAATCTGCAGGGTGGCGCTGGCGATGGTCGCGCCTTGGTTGGGCGCCCGCTCGGTGTCGCCCAGCACCATGTGCACCTGGTCCATGCGCAGGTTCAACTCTTCGGCGACGATCTGCGCCAGCGAGGTGCGGATACCGGTACCCAGGTCAACGTGACCATTGAAGGCATAGACCCTGCCGTCGTCACAGACGGCGATGAACAGCGCCAGTTCGCGCTCCCGGGGCTCGGGCGTCACACCCTTGGCCACCGGACCGGAAGGCGGTGTGATCTGATCGACGATCAGCAGCACCCCAGTCTTGGCCAGCAGTTGGTCACGGCTGGGCACCTGTTGCGAGTGGTTCATGCTTTTCTCCGGGTGTCGGCGGCGCGGCGCACGGCGCGCAGGATTTCGACGTGAGTGCCGCAGCGGCACAGGTTGCCGGACAGTTCGTTGCGAATCTGTTCGTCGCTCGGCTGAGGGATTCGATCGAGCAGGGCCGTGGCGGTCATGATCATGCCGTTCATGCAATAGCCGCATTGGGCTGCCTGCTCGTCGATGAACGCCTGCTGCACAGGGTGCGGCGCACGCTTGCAGCCCAGCCCTTCAAGGGTGGTGATCTCCCGGCCGACGGCTCCGGCCAGGGGGATGATGCAGGAGCGGGCGGCCATGCCGTCGATGATCACCGTACATGCCCCGCACTCACCCAGGCCGCAGCCGTACTTGGGGCCGTTCAGGCACAGGTCGTTGCGCAGGATCAGCAGCAAGGGCGTTTCAGGCAGGGCGTCGACTTCGAACGACTGGCCGTTGACCCGCACGGAGAGGGTTGTTTGCATGGTGGGCTCATCTCTGGAGGTGACTTGCGCTACCGAAGCACCCACAGGGTGCGTGCATTTCGGTAAGTACTCACTACATGAAATGAGCGAGCAAGAAGCAGGCCAGGCATTCGGATGAGCAGGGCATGAAAAATGAGCTCACCGAATCGGTGGCTCAGGCAGGGCGCGCGAAGGGGTGTCCGGCAGTGGTGTGGCTCAGGCCGCGCCGTCGTCGCTGTCGATCATCTTGCGCAGCAGGTACAAGATGGCGACGCGCTCAGCGGCATTGAGGCTGCCCATGCTCAGTTCACTGATCTGCCGGGCGCAGGGAATCATCGCATCGAGCAAGGCCGCGCCGCTGTCGGTGAGCGTGACGATCACCTTTCGCCGGTCTCCCGGGTCTGGCGAGAGCTGCACCAGTTCACGTGCTTTCAGACGCTCGACGATCCCGCGGATGGTCGCCTGGTCCACGGCCGTTGCCTTGATCAACTCGGCCTGAGAGCTGGGGCCATGATCGCGCAGGGCGCACAGGGTGACGAATTGAATGGAGGTCAACTGTGGGTCGCAAGCCTGCTGCTGGAAGATCGCCGTGTGCCGCTGGTAAGCCTTGCGCAGCAAGTGACCCACCTGTTCGGTAACGTCGTAGGGGGCGGTGTCGTGTGGGGCGCTGCTGGGGGGAGTCGTGTTCGGCATGAGAGGCTTTGGGCTGGTGGAAAGGAGCTGGCCGGCCGCCAATAGCGGAGCGCCCGGCCAGTATAACCGTTATCGCGCCAGCGATTGCTGGGGCGCGACCACGTCCCCGGCCATGACCACGGCCTGATCGTCCAGGTAGATATCGCAGTTGCGCAGCGGGATGTCTAGGTGGCAAGGGGTCTTGCGCTTGCCGCCCACTTCGGTATTCGGGCCTGTGGAGAACAGGAAGTTGCCGTAAAACGCGCGGGCATCCATGCACATCCCGTCGTTGCGGTCGTGCAAGCCCATGGCAGTCCACTGGGCGCGCGGTTGCAAGCCCCAGCCGATGTGCGAGATGCCGTAAACCTCAGGGTCGTTGAAGTACTTGAGGTAGTCGCGCAGGTACTCGGCCTCGAAACCGCCATGAATGCCGGTGATGAAGCCCTTTTCGATTTCGAGCGTGATGCGCTCGCGGCAATAGTTCTTGAACGGCAGGATGATGTCGCCTACATCCAGGACCAGCGTGCCCTCGGCGCTGTCCTCGTTTGGCCAGGTGAACAGAAATCCACTGGGCCAGTGGTCCCAGCGCCCCGGCTCGTCGGCGTAGCCGTACTCGGTGACTGCCGGGTACTGGCCGAGCGGGGCATGGAAGTCGCTGCCAGCCTTGGACCGCACATGCATGCTGCGCGCCTGCTTGAGCAGGGTTTCGGCAGCCAGTACCCGGCGCTTGTCGTCCTCGTTGGGCAGCATGCGCGCCAGCACTTCGGCTGGTTCCACCGCCAGCAGAATGCGGGTGCCGGTCTTGAGAATCTGCTCCTGCTCGGGGGAGTGCAGAAGCATCATCGTGTCGACGATCAGGTCGGCGGCTTCTAGTGCGCGCTGCGCCGCCAGATTGCCGGTAAGTGCCGTGTCCCCGCAGTAGGCGGTCATGTCCCGGCCCATGGCGGTCGGGTGATTGAACGCCGGCAGTTCCACGGCGTAGACCTTCGCCCCTAGTCGCTGCGCCGCTTCCATCGCGGCGTTGACCGTGCGCGGATCGGAGTAATGGCTCTTGAGGACGGCCACGCTCTGGGTGTCGTCCACACGGGACAGCTTCAGTACGTGCTCGAACATCTGGGTCAGTTGTGCATTGCTCACCGGCATTGTGGGTTCTCCTGGGTGGCCTCTGGCGGCATCAAGCGGTGCACCATCGCAGTGCTCGACGCTTTATCTTGGCGCACAAAAAACAGTGTGTACGCCATAACCTGAGCGATAAGAGCGCATTCATTCGATCAACGCAAGTGATCTTTGAGACGTTACCAAACAACTCATCGCCCAGTTCTGCGGTAAAAAACGGCCATGTGGCCATTCGATCACCCGTTTGAAAATATTTTAGCAAGGCTATTCCTAAGAGTCATTTAAAGTGTATACGCTGTAAATGACTCGCGGCCATGCCGCTTGCCACACATCAGAACAACAGGAGACTCTCCATGCGGGGAAGCCAAAAAATCGCAATCGTCGGCGCGGGTTTGGGTGGGGCGGCAGCAGCGACGTTGCTGCAGCAGGCCGGCTTCGATGTCGAGGTGTACGAACAGGCCCCGGCGTTCACCCGCCTGGGTGCCGGGATCCACATCGGCCCCAACGTCATGAAGATCTTTCGGCGCATGGGGCTGGAGCAGAAGCTGGAACTCATGGGTTCGCACCCGGACTTCTGGTTCAGCCGCGACGGCCAGAGCGGCGATTACCTCTCGCGCATCCCACTGGGTGAGCATGCTCGCCGCGAATACGGTGCGGCCTACATCACCATCCACCGGGGTGACTTGCATGCGCTGCAGATCGATGCCATCAAGCCGGGTACCGTGCACTTCGGCAAACGCCTGGAAAAGATCATCGATGAGGGTGATCAGGTGCGTCTGGACTTTGCCGATGGCACCCACACGGTCGCCGACATCGTCATAGGGGCCGACGGCATCCACTCCAAGATCCGCGAAGAATTGCTCGGTGCCGAAGCGCCGAACTACAGCGGCTGGGTGGCGCACCGTGCGCTGATCCGTGGGGTAAACCTGGCGCAGCATGCCGACGCATTCGAGCCCTGCGTCAAGTGGTGGTCCGAAGACCGGCACATGATGGTCTACTACACCACGGCCAAGCGCGACGAATACTACTTCGTGACCGGTGTGCCCCACGAGGCGTGGGACTTCCAGGGCGCCTACGTGGACAGCAGCCAGGAAGAAATGCGCGCTGCCTTCGAGGGCTATCACCCCACCGTCCAGAAGCTGATCGACGCCACCGAATCGATCACCAAGTGGCCGCTGCGCAATCGCAACCCGCTGCCGCTGTGGAGCCGTGGGCGTCTGGTGATGCTCGGTGACGCCTGTCATCCGATGAAACCGCACATGGCGCAGGGCGCCTGCATGGCCATCGAGGATGCGGCCATGTTGACGCGCTGCCTGCAGGAGACCGGTCTGTCGGACCACCGCACCGCCTTTGCCCTGTACGAGGCCAACCGTAAAGAGCGAGCCTCCCAGGTGCAGTCGGTATCCAACGCCAACACCTGGCTCTATACGCAGGAGGATCCAGCCTGGGTATACGGCTATGACCTGTACGGTCAGCCGCTCAAGAGCGGGGAGGCCGCATGACTACCTTCGTGACTGGCGGCCATGTGAACGCCAATGGTATCCGCCAGCATTACCTGCGCTATGGCGGTAAGGGGCATGCGCTGATCGTGGTGCCAGGGATCACCAGCCCGGCGATTACCTGGGGGTTCGTCGCCGAGCGCCTTGGCCAGCACTTCGATACTTACGTGCTGGATGTGCGCGGGCGTGGTTTGTCGTCAAGCGGCCCCGATCTGGACTACGCCACCGATGCCTGTGCCGCCGACATTCCCGCCTTTGCCGCCGCGCTGGGGCTGGAC